>NZ_JADYVY010000017.1:0-132620 GCF_020194215.1 Bradyrhizobium sp. BRP20
GCTTGATATCTCGCAACGCCGAAGCCCACAGCGTCAGCGTATCTTCAACTGACGCGCCACCAATCATCAGATCCCGAATCATGGTCGCCCATGGATTCAGAACCTTCAGGAAGATGCAACTGTAATGCTAGCAGCTATTTCGTTCAGCGCGCTTGGATGCGCAAGATGGGGATGGTCGGTGCTGCCGCACACCGGGCAGGCCAAATTTGGAGCCAGCAGGCTGCGCAGATGAATGGCCTCAGATGAGACCGCCTCGTCGGCGAGCTCTGCGATCGGAACAATTTCCGTACGCGCGGTCCGATCGCGGAGCTGGTCCGCTTCAGCTTCAACGATCTGCCCTTTTGCTGTACTTACCGCCTGCGCCGCCAGCGTGTGTTCCGATGCTCGTCGTGCTAGATCTGCCGATGCCCGAGTATACTGGTCGGAGACGGTACTAGCCTCGCGCAGAGCCTCGAGCGCGCGTTGCAGGTCGATGTCTCGTTCGTGGAGCGTCGCCTCATCGATGCCGGCGAGACTGGCTCTACGATCACCGATTTCACGACTTAAGCCATCCTTTCGCTCGCGATCCTGGGTGAGCTTCTCCAGCAGCGCAGTTATTTCATTTTGCGACAGCGTAGCTGTTTCTTCCGTTGCAGCGGCCGCCTGCCTGGCTGCAGCGTGCTCCTGTTGGAGCGCTCCTCGCTTCGCTAACAAGTCCATCGCATCGCCAAGACGATCAGCAAGAAGAACGCGATCCGATCGGCTGTTTAATTGCGCCGCAGTGGTGCGGTACGATTCTGATGTTCGACCGAGAGTCTCATCAATCGTTGCCAGCGCATCGGCCTTCTCGCGCAGTGTCGCTTCCGCCTGCTGTGATTTTTCCAGCGTATCAATAAACTCAGTCCGAGCTGCCGCCAGCTCAGTGTCGAGCCTTTCGGCTTCGCTCCAAAGGGGACCAAAATTCTTGAGGACCTGTTCTGCCGCTGCGTTGGCGGTTATCGCGTCCGCCAGTTGCGTTGTAGAGTCCGAGTGTAGTTTCTGCGCTTCCTCGCGTGCAACAAGCAAACCGTCGAGGCGGGTTTGGGCCTCCGCTGCCGTCCGCCGTGCATTTTGCAAGTCGCCTGCTAGGGAACGAAGCGGCTCGACAAGATCGAGTTCGGCAAGAGATTGATACTCATCAGCGGCTGCCTCGCGCGCCGCGTGCGCTGCGACCGCTTGAGCCTCAGCCCGTGCGAGGTCGCTGCGGGCGGCGGCGACGCGCTTGAAATGATCTAACCGCCCGCTGTGTTGATCGCGCTCCGCGCCTTTCTGTGCAATGGTTGAAGCAAGCTGCCTCTGCTCGTCCAGCAGCGCCTGCCTGGCTTCGTCATCAAGAAGCCCGATGTCGTCTCGACGCCGCTCCAATTGCTCGACAATTCTTCGTCGTGCGTCCGTTCCATCGTGAACGCGGACCGAGATCGCTGCGTAGATTTCAGTACCGGTGATCTTCTCCAGCAATTCTGCGCGCTCGCTCTCGGCGGCGAGCAGGAAAGCGTCGAACTCGCCCTGTGCGAGGAGCACCGTTCGCCGGAACTGGTCGAATGTGAGGTCGGTTCTCCTCTCCACCGCCTCACGGACCTGAGTCTTACCAGTCGCCACCGCGCTGCCGTCGTCGAGTCGATACAACGAACGCTGCTCATTCTGCAGCCGCCCATTTGCACGCCCTCGAGCCCGATTGGCCTCCCAGCGGACGCGATAGCGCTCGCCGTCCTGCCCAACGAAATCCACCTCGGCATATCCGCTGCCGGCGTCTCGGCGCAGGATCGCCCGGCCATCATGAATTGAAATCGCCTCCCCACTGGGATCGGGCGCATTCTCCCGTCGACCGACGGAGACTCGTGGATACTCGCCATAGAGCGCGAGGCAGAGCGCGTCGAGGATGGTCGATTTTCCGGCGCCGGTCTCGCCAGTGATGGCAAAGAGGCCGGAACCTGCAAGAGGTTCTGCGGCAAGATCGATCTCGAAAGGAGCACCAAGACTTGCCAGATTCTCGCCGCGGATAACCAAGATCCGCATGGCTATGTCTCCGCCTGTGCGCGGTGGAAGACATCGAGATGCGTGGCATCCGGGGCTACGCCGAAGGTGCGCTCAAATGCGAGCTTGAACAGATCCTCCGGATCTCTTTCCGCAAGGCGGATCATAGGATCGGCGGAAGTCACGTCGTTTGACGCCTCGGGTATTGCCGCGACACGGGTGTCGACGATGCGCGCCGGAAAGCTCTCCGCAATGCGGTCGACCTCCTCTCTGAACCCGGGCGATAACCCTTCTCTGGCAAGCCTGATCTGGACGAATGGCTGTTCATGAAGCGGCAGGTCCGATGAGAGGTTCATTGCCGTCAGATGATCACCAAGTTCGCTCAAGCGCATATCTTCCGCCTCAGGAAGGCGGACGAAGGCAACTGGCCGGTCGATCGGGATATGTTCGGATAGAACCGTTGTTCCGTCGAGGCTCACAAGAGTGACCCCGTGCGCGTAAGGCATCTCCGTCGCCGACAAGGGGATCAGTGAACCAGAATAGCGGACGGTATCACGACCGATGGCCTGAGCCTTATGCAAGTGGCCAAGCGCCACGTAGCTCGCTTCCGCCGGGAACACGTCGTGCGGCACAGCATGCTGGCCACCAACTAGAATTCTGCGCTCCGCGCCTTCCGACTCAATGCCGCCCGCAACATGGAGGTGTCCCGTCAGGACGAACGGTAGACCATCCATAGGTCCCCGTAACGTGTCGACCAATTCGGCATAGAGGCTCCGCACGCCAGCGATGACGGGCGAGCCTACTTCACCATCGAGCCGCGTCAAATTCGGAAGGCAGGCTGCGGTTGGGTAGGAGACTGCAAGCACATGAGCAGCTACCGAACCGCTTGCATCAGCGATGGGAACGAGATGACGGGCCGCCTCGACTCGCCCTTCGCGCCGCCGCACATTGCCCACGACACGGATGTTGAATGTCTCCAACAGAGGCCGCGGCGCTTCCAACCGACCAGCTGCATCATGGTTGCCAGCAGCGATCACCATAGCCATGCGCGGATGCGCGCGGCTGAGCCGCACGAGCGTATTGTAGAAGAGCTGTTGCGCTTCCCCGGAGGGGTTTTGGCTGTCAAACACGTCGCCGGCGATGACGAGGGCATCGACATCCCGCTCCACAACGATCTCTTCGAGCCGCTCGAACACCCTGCGGTGCTCGTGCTCCCGAGAGAACCCGCGTAGAGTTTGACCGATATGCCAATCAGCCGTGTGAAGGATACGGATCATTGTCTTTATTCCGCCGGATCTTGCACCGGAGGAGCGCCCGACCATTCTTCAGAGATTGCGCCCCAACCGACGCCACGCTCCTCGGTCAGCGTCCACACCTTCCAGAAATCCGGGTCCGCCGACTGCGGTCGCTGCGCATCGGGCAATTCATCGACCTCAACTAGCACCGGGATCGGCGCTGCCCAGCCCAAGAGAACCGCCTGGCGGGACGGAAGACTCGGCAGTTCGCGCAGCAGTCCCCCGACGTTGTCTGGGACAAGACGGGCTACGAGGTTCTGGTCGGAATCGTTGACGATTCGATGCAACAGAAATGTGTTGCACTGCGCGAGAACCGTTGGAGAAAGCTCCGACGGTCGCTGCGACGACAGGACTAAGCCCAATCCAAATTTTCGACCTTCGCGAGCGATCCGCTCGAACGCTTCGCGGCAGAGCCGGGATGCTGAAACAATATTTGCGTCATCCCCACCACCCCCGCCGCGCACGAACGTGTGCGCCTCTTCAAGCACTAAAACCGTTGGAAGTGCCTTGCCCTGAGCATGTTGCTTTCGATATCTCTGAGATGCCTCAAAAACCAGTCTCGCGAGGACGGCAATTACGATGTGAGTGGTTTCCGAGGGTACCAGCGACAGATCCACAATCGCAACTTGACCGTTTTCAGCGTTAGACATTCCGAGCAAGCCCGAGAGCCAATTCTCGAGAGTCGGCGGGTTCTCGGGCGCTATCACTTGCGCGAGCTGCCGATCGGCCAGCATTGAGCGTATTCGCAATGTTAGTGTAGCAATAAAGTTCGCGACGTTCGGGTTTGCTGAAGTGTCTGCCGAAAGGGCTTCGACATGGTCGGCAATTTTCCGAACATCAAATGGCGAGGGAGCGTCTTCGCTGATTTCTTCTTCAGCCGCTACCGGTGGCAGAGCCTGCTCGATAAGATCAAATAACGGAAGAAAAGCGCCAAATTCCGCGGCATTTGGCGCGTTGTAATAGAAGCGTTGGTTTTGATTATTCCAAACCGCGTGTGCGTCGAAGAAGGCCTTTGCGGCGGTCGCCAAGGTATCAAGATGTGCGCTTGCCAAATCTGCGGCCGGGATACGCCCATGAAAGTCCCGCATCACTTCCGATAGGTTCTTGTACGCTTGGCAGCAGCCGAGCAGCCCAACATAATCTGTGTAAGATGCGCCCGTACCATCGGCGATATATGCGAGAATGCGAGACCGATAGAGACGAACTTGCCTTACTATACCAACGTGGATGGGCTCCCGGAGTGTTCGCCCTGCACGCAAATTTCTCAGAGCTTGCATAAGCAGCGGTCGCTGCGCTCCCGGCTGGGCTTGGGTGACTGCGCCCCATTCATGGCTGTTCCACATCCACGCCGGCAGTGTTAGTGGGTTGTGCTGGTCTCCAGGCTTGAAGACACGCACCCTATCGGGCAGATCGGTAAACGCCCGAGCATATTCACCATTGGGATCTAACACGATGAAACGCATGTTCGGCATTTTGGTCGAATCACCAATTGCCTTGCTAGCTGCTTCCATCGACCACCGAATGAGTCCGGCAACCGTGCAGGACTTTCCACTGCCGGTGTTGCCCAAGACGGCGAGGTGGCGCCCAAACAACTTATCTGGGTCCACCATGATCGCCGCATTTGCTGCCATTGGCGACGAGCCAATTCTAACTCTCTTGTCGTCGGCTCGCGCTCCGACAATGGCTTCGATCTGTGCCGACGTCGGTATTAAGACCTGATCCCCGACCGATGGAAATGCGACGACGCCGCGGGTGAGTTCGTATTTGGTCGTTCCCGAGCTGCGTTCGCGCCGGAAGGTGAGGGTTCCGACCGGGGATAGCGACATTTTCCGAAGCGGAAACGGCAGATCGATCAGGCCGAAATCTTTGAGCCCAGCGCGCTTCGGATAGGGAGAGCGCTCGATGCCAATCCAAGTGATGTAGGCAACCGTCGCTCCAGCTTCGTTAGGGATAAGTACGTATCCGTTCAGACGTGGAAACCCGGCCGGTACGCCGGTATTCAATGCCGTGGAGTGCGGAGCATCCAGCTCGAGAAGCGCCCGAACCTCATCAGGCGCGACCGACTCGACCACACCTACCACAAGACCTGACAAACGTTCGATTGGAGTCGTCATGATCGCCTCACGCCACGCCAATTGAGGACGCCGGAGGCGGTACCGCTGGCGGATCGCTGGCTTTCGGATCGCCCGGACGATGCTTCAACAGTTCGGTCATGCGGCCGGATATGTAGTCGAGCGCCGGTTTTGGCAGATAGTTTGCGACTAGTGTTTGAAGGTCAGAGAAATGAGGCCCGATCATCAACGAGACCTGCGCATTGCGCGTCTTTTCTACGAATGCTTTGAGGCGATCGTCGGCCGAATAGGCCATAATCACCAAATGGGTCGACGGGATCGTGAGCATATCGAGCAGCACTCGATTGACATGATCGTCGCCGAACCCATAGCCGTAGGTCACGACAACGACGTTAGGTCGGCAAGCTGCGGCCGCAAAATCGCGAAAGAGCTCCGCATATGGATATTGCGTTGTTTCGACGTCCTTCGCAGGATTGGGGTAGATCATGACCGTATCGACGGGTTCTTTGGGAATGTCGGTATGATCCGCAGGCGCTCCGAATGGGATGCCCTTGCGATAGATTCGCCGTTCGTCCTTATCAAAAAACCAGTCCAGTGAACCATGGAGCTTAGTCAGGCGAATGACGCCCTCCATGAACCGCGGCTCTCCCCGAATGCCGGGTGGATTGTAGTGGACATCAACTTCAACGCGCGATGCTCGGAAGACCGGGTTCAGGGCACCGACGAATCTATCTATGATCCGAAGACCTGCAAAATCGCAACCATGTTCGATCAGGCGGTCGTAGTTTGTTGTGAAGATGTGCAAACGTTCACGAGATGCAGCGCGGCTCGCAAAACTCAGCAGGAATGATTGCAGAGCACCTTGGGCAGCATCTTTCGATGCGGGATCCTTTCCAGCAACAATCCCGCTTTCCGTCTTCAATAATGAAGTGAGAAAGCCAGACATCTGGGCGTCGATGCCCTTCTTGAGGGTTTGTTCTGCTCCCTTGTCGATGACTCCCAGCCCCTCAAGCAGAGCAAGCGCACTTCGAAACTGATCTTCGATGTTTGCCGCACCTCTTTTCATCGCCGTTGCTCCGGCCTGGGCGTGCGCATCGATCGCGGCGTCATATGACGTGCCAAATGTAACCTTGGCCATGCCTGTGGTCCCTACGCCCGCCAGGTAACCAACCGCTGTGGTGAACCCGCTGCCGAGCAGCAGGTTGAGGTGCTCTGCTTGGAAGACAGCAGAGAGCCACGGCTCGATATGCTTTCGAGCACTATTGGTCAGGGTGTCTAGTTCATCTGGGTCAGTGGGCAGATCGTGCCAGGCGCCTGAGTGACTGCCTACGCGATAAAAGTGCTTCTTATCCATACTTCCCCCAACCGCGATCGCGGCTCTTTTCTCCATCAATCGCGCCATGCGGAACGAAGTAAATTATCATCCCGCTATGCCTCATCGATTGCTGCTCCCGGCGACCATGGCCCGCTCGGCGGCCAAATTCGTTCTTCTTTCGATCCGACAACCAGCGGCATCAAGAAGAGGCGGAGATCGGCGACGGTAACGGCAAAAGCATTCGGTGCGGCTGCCATCCGATCGCGCCCGAGGAAGGCGTGCCACTGAGCAGCCCATGCTTCCGCAAATTCATCGGTCAGACCGATCGGGACAACGGATGGGAGGACCGTTCCGCGACGCTCGAAGGTCCGCTGAATTGCCTCGGCAACAGCGGCCCGGCGAAGTTCGAATGTTCGGGAGATTACCCAGAGATCATAGAAGTCCTTGAGCCGACTGTTGGCGACGCCGAGCGTCACGAGCGCTTCGAATTTCTCAGCCACCACTGTTTCGACCGGATATGCGCGAAGGTGCGGCGTTGGGGCGTCCAGCAGGGTGGGATAGTCGATCTCGACGGCCGCGGGTGTAATGGCGTCGCCGAAACCGATGTCGACCTGGATCGGAATTCGCGCCCCGGCGATAGTTGCCGTTGTGCGGACCCGCACGCCACCATATTCCAGCTCCTCACGAATCGGGGTCGCCATCAGCGCTGCGACATCAAACGTCACACCGTCATCGACAACCGGCTGCGCACAAATGGCCCGGAAGGTTTCGGCAATGGCTTCGGAGTCGCGGTCGCCGTGGCCAAGCAGATCCAGATCGCGCGTAGGCCGAAACGGATCGGCTATCCAGGTCACGAAGAGCATCGCACCTTTGAGGATGAAGCGGTCGCGGTGCGTCGACGCGCTTAGCCGGTAGAGCAGACGCTCGAGCGCATATCGCGTCAGGAGGATCTGGAAATCCGATCGCTCGGCACGTGCCCGATCGAGGAGCCGCGCTCGCACTGATGCGCCGATGTTGCGAGGCTCACGCGCCATCGGACACCATTGCTTCGACGTAGGGACTCATGACCGACCAGACCCGCACCTTGCGTGCGTAATGCCAGAGTTGATCCGGCTTGCATCGGCGACGGCGGAGGCCTTCGCGCAGACCCTCCATCGCGACGTCAAGGCCGATCTTGGTCCGGTAGCGAAAGCAATCGACAATTGTCCTCGCCGGATCCGTGATAGGAACGTCGACATTCTCAATGCGGTGACGCTCGACCCCTTCGGTAAGCGCCGATCCGGTGAATCGCACGAACCGGATAGGTGGATAATCGATCTTGGGTCGCCAGGCGGCGCGATCGATCGCCATCCATACAGCCGACGGCATCTGCAGCGTCAGTTCGTGGTATTGGAGGGCCGAGGTAAGGCAGACCACACCCTTTGGAACCAGGACTGCTGCCTCAGCGAGGGTATGGGCAGCCTCGAGGTGGGCGTCGGGGAGTTGATAGAGGCCACGCGCTGGGCGGACGACTGCCTCCTCCCGAACAAGACGGGCAAGCGTCTCCGGGCCGATGCCTTCGGCGACGAAATCCTTCAGCCGGAGCATTCCTCGGGTCTTCAGGAGGTCGAGCGCACGAAGTCGCTGGGCGCTGGTGGACGGCATGGAGTGTGACGTTTCCTCTGATCTGGAAATATATAGCAGAGGTTTTATCACAAGGTGGTTGGCTTGGGAATGCCCGAATCCTCGGCCATCCCCGTCCTTATTCGAAGCTTGACCGAGAGGTGTCGGACGACGACATGGTCGCCGACCTAATATTTTCTTAGTGCCCGATGAGACGGGAACGCGCGGCGAAGCTCTCATGACCGGCAGTCGCTATCCTGTCAGGGTAATCCGGCCATCCTTCAGCCGATGCCGACTGGCTTGTGCCAGATTGACCGTATTCCGCACGAATTCGAGCCGCGCAATCCCAGCGTGGTAGGCTCGAAACGCCTCGCTCAGGGCATTATCCGTCACCTCAGGCGAGACTTGATCATCCTTGCCTGTCGTGAGCGGCACATCGTCGAGTGATAGCCCGCGCCCGCAAAGAAACGTCCTCACGATGACCTCGAAGGTCATCGGTGGACGGTGATCCATATGCGCCTCGTCCCGCGCGATGCGTTCGCCTGTCACGGCGCAAGAAACCAGACCGTCAGAACCGCTGTGGATGGCGAAGAAGTTATCGCGGGCCTTGTAGAGATCGAAGCGCACCGCACGTCGAAAGGCTTGGGCGACCTCCTGCTTATGGCTGGGTGGTCGCTGGGAGATGCAGTGCGGATAGGAGAAATCCGTGCCGCTGCCGTCGGTGCGGATGATCCGGAAGCATTGCGTCCCATGCTCGGTCATCATGACCTGAAAATGGCTGACGCCACAGCCCACCTTGGCAACATATTCGGTGTGGCGTTCGAGAAGAGCGGCAACGTCGAGGCCATCCTCATCGCTCACTCGCTCACCGGGCTGGTAGCGGTTCAGCATGGCCTTGAAGAACGCCGTTGCGTCGCCTTGCTTCTCGAAGCTGCGTGTCGCCAGCTCGACGGGTTTCGAACGCCCCGCCATTCAAGCCGCCCCTGCTGGTGCTGCCGCAAACTCGAACTGCGCCTCGCAGCCATTATGCGCACATACCGGCTTTTTGAGAGTAAAGGGTCGCTGGAATTTCGTTCGACTGCACTTCTTGCAGGCAAACTGGCTGCGGAAAGTCTTAAACTCCTCCCAGCGCGCTTTCTCGTCACCAATCGAACCGTCGCCATAGGGCCCGTCCTGGAAGTGGCTGCCGAAATTTTCGATCTCGCCCTTCACCAAACTGTCGAGGAAGCGATTGTTGACGCCCGGCACCAGCGCTGGCACCAGCTTGGCATCCTTAAGCAGGCCGGCGAGCGCAGAGGCCAATTCGCTGCGTTCGTAGGAATAGGCCCTCTCCAGCGGTCGGATGCGGACGCTGACCCCGAAATCCCGACAGATGCCGAGAAGCCACTCCTCCTCCGCCTGGCGCATCTCGTTGGCCGCCGACTGGCCCGCTGCCCAACGCGCCTCGATCATCTCATCGCTGACCTTGTGATCAGCGAAACGCGGCCCGTAGGCCGGATCGAGGCCAATGATCCGGGTGAAGTGCCACGCTTTCGCCTCGAGCTGATCCTTCAAATAATTGAAGAACCGCTCGTCGTGCGTGGTGATCAGGATCTGGCAGTCTCCGAACATGGTGGCGATGAGTCCGGCAATGGTGCGCCTATGATCCGCATCGTAGGAGGTAACGATGTCGTCGAGCGCGATGATGGGCGCGCCTGCATTAAATTGCTTGATTGCCGCCATGCGCAACGCCAGCGCCACCGAATGGATCTGGGAGTCGCTCAAATAGCCACCCGGCTGCACGCCCGTGCGGTTCTTGGCGAAATCGATCAGCAGGTTGAGCCGCTGTTGGTTCGTGTCATCTTCCGCCGGCAGCTCCAACCGGATTGACGCGGCGCTCGCGCCCTGGATCCGCTTGTAGATGTCGTTCATCGGCCTCTGAAGCTTGTCGAGCAGAGCTTGCACCTTCTTGCGGATCTCGGCCGAGATTATCGTCGCCTGCGCCGTCAACGCGTCAGAGAGTTTCCCCAGCTGAGTTCGCGTCCGCAGGGCGAGGTCCCGCTCGCTCTGTAGCTCCAGCAGCCGATCGATCTTCGTCTTGGCTTTGATATAGGTGTGGTCGCCTTGCTTCGACTCGATGTCGACGATGGCCTGATCGAGCATAGCGAGCAGCTTGGCGATCGAGGTAACGATATCGGCCGAGGCCGGCACGGCAGCCTGAGGCCAGCCGGCGATGCCAGTTTGATATGCGATGAGATTGGCTTTCAGTTTCGCTTCATCGTCGCCAAGGAGGCCAATAAGCCCCGGTAACGCCGCCACCAATTGGGTATGAGCTTTGGTCGCCGCGGTCTTGGCTGTGTCGAGCACCTTCTTGGCGGCGGCATAATCGGCCAGCTCTTCCAGATGCTTGGCGATATGTCCTCGGATGGCCCCGGCACTGCCCGCCGCCGTGTCGGCTACGGGCGTTTCACAGACTGGGCATACAGCAGGCGCCGGTACACCTTCGGCGAAAAGCGGCTCTGCGGCTTTCCACAAAGCCTGAAACATGGTGCTCGCCGCCTTGCCGCGCTCCTCCGCTTCCTCCGCGACGGCGGCCGACAGCGCCCCCAAGGCCGCATCAAAGGTCGGAATCGCGCCGCTGACGACGGTCTTGCCGCTCTCCGCGTCCGTTACCTCCGACCACAAAGCGGCCGCCGCATTGCTGATCTGACGCAGGCCTGCAAGCCCTATCTTGTTCTCTTCGGCCTTGGCTCGCACTTTCAGCTCGATATAGGCCGGATCACCAGCCGTCAGCGCCACCAGCACTAGCGCCGCGTCGAGCGGGGCCAGGACCGACGTGTTGGCGTAAGCGAGGATCTCCACCGAATCCCAAGCTTTCACCACCTGGGCCGTCTCCCGAGCAAGCTGGGTGTCTGCACGCTGTAGTGCCGTGCCGTCCTCTGAGGCAGCCTTCACCTGCGTGCGCAGCGCGCGAATATTCTTCTGCACCTCGACCAGCGGGCCAAGCTGCAGCCAATTGGCGACATCCGTGTAGCGCTGTTCGGGCGTATGGATTTCGACGAACGTGCGCAGCGCATGCCCGCGGATGATCGGCGGCACCGCGAAGCAGGCGTTCAAAGTCGCGGCCACCGCCGGTATCGGTCGCTTCGCCCCCGCCGCCGCTCGGCTACCGTTGGTGGCATCCTTGCCCGAAACGACGCCAATCGTGACCGCCGGAGCGATCTTCGCTTCCTCCGACAGATTGTGCGCCATTGCGACGGGGCCGGCCTGGTTGTTGATAGTGCGCTGCCCGAGCCTTTCGAGTGTGCCATCCTTGGAGAACATGAATTCCAGCGCATCGATGACACTGGACTTGCCGCTGCCATTCGGCGCGAAGATCGCTAGGCCACGCTTCTTGCTGAAATCGAATGTCTTTGGTTGGAGATACGCGCGGAATCCAGAAAGTCCCAGGGACTGGAGGAAGTAAGGGTCAGCCATTGGCCACCTCCGGTTTTGGAGGATTGGCACGTTCGCCTGCGAGTTTCAGGATGGCATCCTTGGCCTGAGCGACGGCGTTCTGAGCGGGCGCCGCCTTCAGGATGTACGTCTTCAGGATCTCCGCTAGGCCGGCATCGACACCTTCTCTTTGCTTCAGGCTTTCTCCCAATGTCGTAAGAAATGCCTCCGGCGAATCCGCCGGCTCTGCTTCACCTTCCACGCATGTAGCCCCCAGTTGTTTGCTTCTGACAATACACCGCGACTAACCAAAGGTGAATGACGCTTCCCTTGAAACTACGTGCCTTTATGGGGAAAGCTTTCCCCTGCGGCCGAGCCGAGGTCTCGGCCGACCCCTTCTGCGGGGAGACCCCGCAACGCCCCCGCAGAGTGAGAGTTTGGAAGGGATTTCCGTGACGGGTTGAGTGCCGAGAGAGAGGCTCACGGCGCCCGTCATGGAGTCTAACCCCATGAACATGAAGGTTCTCGATGCCCGCCGTGACATGAGCGGCGGATACAAGGTGGATGTCAGCCGCGGCGACCGGATCGGCCGCGTTTCCTCCGAGTGGTTTTCGCGTCCGGCCGACGAGCGTTACCTCTCGCTCTCCGAACTGGCGGACTCGGTACGCGGTCGGTCGGAGCGCAGCCGGACGCGCGTGGTGGAAACCGCGCTCATCCATGTCGAGGCGAGCCGGACCGACCCGGAGCGGTTGTCTCTTATCTTGCCCGGCTCTGACACGCCGATTGCACCGACCCACTGGAGTTTCGGCCAACTCGCCAGCCTGGTCGGAGCGCCAGCGGCCTACCTCCGGCAGCTTCCGGCACCGCTGGCCGGCATCAATCTGCAGTACGGGCTGACCTCCCATTCCGCCGAGCAGGTGAAGACGCTCGAGATCGAAGACGGTCGCGTTGAGCTTCGCGCCGTTACGGGCCCCGAATACGGGCGAATCTTTGACGACGAACTTGTGGCGGCCGTTCAGCGCATCGCGGGCAACGGCACAGGCGACACGCGCTGGAAGGTGCCGGGTGTCCTCAACTGGACAACCGGCGTCTATAACCCGCGCGTCGACATCACCCAGGACACAACGACCCTCTACGCTTCCGATCGAGACGTTTTCCTCTTCCTGGTCGACGACCTCAACCCAATCGAGGCCGGGCGGCTTCCCGACGGTTCGCCCGATCTCTACTTCCGTGGATTCTACTGCTGGAA
Organism: Bradyrhizobium sp. BRP20; assembly: GCF_020194215.1. NCBI lineage: Bacteria > Pseudomonadati > Pseudomonadota > Alphaproteobacteria > Hyphomicrobiales > Nitrobacteraceae > Bradyrhizobium > Bradyrhizobium sp. BRP20. The sequence goes on from NZ_JADYVY010000017.1 coordinate 12,940, forward strand.
TTCCGAGGTGGGCGCGAAGACGCTCGGCATGGCGAGCTTCTATCTCCGCGCCGTCTGCCAGAACCGCAATTTATGGGGCGTGGAAGATTTCGAGGAGATCACCATCCGCCACTCCAAATACGCGGCCTCACGCTTTGCCCAGGAGGCAGCGCCGGCGCTGGCCAGCTTTGCCAATTCCTCACCGATGCCCTTCATCAACGGCATCAAGGCGGCCCGGGAGAAGGTCGTCGCCCGCACCGACGACGACCGCAGCGAGTTCCTGCGCAAGCGCGGGTTCTCTAAGGCCGAGACAGCGAGGATCATCGAACGGGTGTTGTCTGAGGAAGGGCGCAAGCCCGAAAGCGTGTTCGATTTCGTGCAGGGCATCACAGCGGTTGCGCGCGGCAAGACCCATCAGGACGCACGACTCGATCTCGAGACGCGCGCGAAGAAGTTGCTCGATCGCGCAGGCTGATACCCGGAAAGCCGGAGATACGGAACGGCGTGTCTGGCAGCTTCGTGCCTTTCCGTTCGTACTGATCGTCCATTTGCGGCGCGGCCCTTGAGAGGAAGAGGGCCGCGCTGCGCTTCGTGACGGGTTGGAGGACCAAAGAGAGTCTTTGGGCCGCCCGTCGCGGAGTATCACCTATGGCTAACGTCGTTCAGAAGATCACCCTGTCGTCCTCGCGCGACATTCCCTTCAATAAGCTGGTACTCAGCCAATCGAACGTCCGGCGCGTGAAGGCCGGCATCTCCATCGAGGAGCTGGCCGAGGACATCGCCCGGCGTACCCTGCTCCAAAGCCTCAATGTCCGGCCGGTCCTAAACCCCGAGGGCACCGAGACCGGGATGTTCGAGATCCCGGCCGGCGGACGGCGCTACCGTGCGCTGGAGCTGCTGGTAAAGCAGAAGCGCCTGGCCAAGACCGCGCCGGTGCCTTGTGTCGTACGCGACCCGGCAACCACCATTCTCGCCGAAGACGACTCGCTTGCGGAGAATATTCAGCGCGCGCCACTCCATCCGCTCGACCAGTTCCGGGCATTCCTGGCTTTGCGCGAGAAGGGGCAGTCCGAGGAGGACATCGCCGCTGCCTTCTTCACCTCCGTCAACGTCGTGAAGCAGCGCTTGCGCCTGGCCTCGGTCTCACCCGCGCTGCTCGACGCCTATGCCGAGGACGGCATGTCGCTCGAGCAGTTGATGGCTTTCACCGTCAGCGCAGATCATGGACGCCAGGAGCAGGTCTGGCAGGCCATCTCCGGCGCTTGGCAGAAGGAGCCCTATCAGATCCGCCGCATGCTGACGGAGAAGACGGTGCGCGCCTTTGATCGTCGCGCCATGTTTGTTGGCCTCGACGCCTACGAGGCGGCCGGTGGCGTGGTGCTGCGCGACCTGTTCCAGTCCGACGACGGCGGCTGGCTCGAGGACGTCGCTCTGCTCGACCGCCTGGTCGCTGAGAAGCTGCAGGCAGAGGCGCAAACAATCGCCGCCGAAGGTTGGAAGTGGATCCAGCTCGCGATCGACTTCCCCTACGGCCATACTCGGGGCTTGCGCGAGCTGGACGGCGTACCCGCCGATCTCACCGCCGAAGAGCAGGCGGCCATCGAGGCGCTCAAAGCCGAATATGCCAAGCTCGAAGCCGAGCATGACGGCGCGGATGAGCTTCCCGACGAGGTTGACCAGCGACTTGGCGAAATTGAGACGGCTCTCGCTGTTTTGAACGATCGACCCGTCATCTATCAGCCCGCCGACATCGCCCGCGCGGGCGTGTTCGTCGGCATCGACGCCGAAGGCAAGCTCTTGGTTGATCGCGGCTACGTCCGACCCGAGGATGAAGTGCCCGTGTCCGAACCAGAGCAGGGCAGGGGCAGCGAACCCGATGCCGCGGCCCTGGACGGCGACGAACCATCAGCGCCCGTTGTCCAGCGCGCCGTCATCACCATCGGCGGGCAGGTCGCGGATCCCGAGGACGAGGACGACGATGCGGTGAAGCCGCTGCCGGACCGCCTGCTGACCGAGCTCACGGCAGAGCGGACGCTGGCGCTACGCGACAAGCTGGCGATCACGCCTTCGGTCGCTTTCCAGGCGGTGCTGCACAAATTCTGCCTGGACGTGTTCTCCCGCTATTCCTCCTTTGGGACGGCGATGGAGGTCTCCGTGCGCAGCGTCAGCTTCCCCGTGCAAGCGCAGGGCCTGAAGGACACACCGGCGGCCAAGGCCATCGACGCGCGCCACAAGACGTGGGAGGAGCGCCTGCCCAAGGACAAAGCCGGTCTTTGGGACTGGCTCACCAGGCTGACGGGCGACGAGCAGGCGGCGCTCTTTGCGCACTGCGCCTCATTCGGCGTCAACGCGCTCTACGAGAAGGGCGACCGCTACGGCGGCGGCGCCACCCCGCACGCCGTCGAGCAGCGGATCGCGGATGCCGATCGCATCGCCCTCGCCGTCGACCTCGACATGGTGGCGTCCGGTTGGCGACCGACCGTCGAAAACTATCTCGGCCGGGTGCCGAAACGCCGCATCCTCGAGGCGGTGCGCGAGGGTGCCGGCGAGCGGGCCGCCCAGCTCATCGACCATCTGAAGAAGGGCGACATGGCCAAGGAGGCCGAACGCCTCCTGGCCGAGACCGGCTGGCTGCCCGAGCCCCTGCGAATGGCCGATGCCGACCAGGCGGCGCCCGGCGACGCCGCGGAGTCCGAGGGCGATGACGAAGCGCTTCCGGAATTCCTCGCCGGGGACGACGAGGAAACTCCGGCCGATCAAGCGGACGAGTCGCGCATGCTCGCCGCCGAGTAGAAGCACTGGCTGGGGCGACGAGGTTCGCCCCAGCCTATTTTTATGCGCTGCGAGCCACCCGTGGCTGCACCCGCAAGCCGTCGATCCAGATCGCGATCCGGCCGACGGCCACGAGGCCGGAGGTTTCCGCCACGAAGCGCCGTACCGCCCGCGTGCTGCTGACTTCGAAGCGATGTCGATAGCCTTGGGTTACGGCGCGATCGGTAAAGCCTTTCAAAGCAGCAAACCCTGCCGCTTCCTGAATCTCGAACTGAACCCTCCAGCGCGTGCGTCGCGGCCGAACATCATCGAGCACTTCGACGCTGATGCGGTGCTTGCTCCCGCTGCGAACGGTGACCGGTTCGATCTTCTTGGTGGGAAACCTCAAGATTAGAGCCATCAAATCCTCCTTCGTTGTGTGAAGCGGTTCGATGGTCTTGTCGGGGCCCGTGAACCGCATGCCGAGACCCGCGCCCTGCGCAAACGCGCGGGGGCAGGTCAGCGGCAGCCTGTTGACCAGGCCGTTCAGCTCTTGAGGCTCGCACCACAAGCGGTTCTTGCTGCGCGAACGCGCAGCGACCCTGACGCAGCAGAGATAAGTTCCTGGCCGCAACGTTTCAAGGCATCGGGCAGAGAGTGAGAGAGGGGCCGGGAAGGATTTGAGCCGGTCCGGTCCGAGAGGAGAGCGCCGCCGGCTCGCTCCCTCTCGCTCTCCTTAAGGCTTCCCCTCATGAACCACCTTTTCTCGATCGCGGCCGACGAGGCCGCCCCGATCTCGCCTGCGCGCGCGCCCGAGGGCGTCAGCGTCATCATCGCTGCGGCTGAGCAGCTTCTCCCTCATCTTGAGCATGGTCGACGCATCGACGCCGCAATCCTGCGCGCCGTCATGGAAGCGGCCTTCGGCGCATCCGATGCGACGGGCGCGTGGGATTGGAAGACGGCCTATGACGTTTGTGAGGTCGCCACCGTCCTGTTCCTGCGCAAATACGGAAAGGCGCTCTTCCGCAAAGCCGCTTCTCCGGCTTCACGACTTTCCGCCTTGGGCAAGATCGCGGAGCTTCTGCCGACCCACACGCGCCGCTCTGCCGAGAGCGAGACTTTCCAGCAATTCTCGACTCCGATTCCGCTCGGCCTGGCTGCGCTGACCGCGGCCGCCATTACGCCGGCGGATCGCGTGCTGGAGCCGTCCGCAGGCACAGGGCTGCTCGCCATCCTAGTCGAGATCGCCGGCAGCAAGCTCGTGCTGAACGAACTGGCCGAGACCCGCGCCATGTTGCTCTCCTCCCTCTTTCCGGCCATTTCCGTCACGCGCTTCGACGCGGCTCAAATCGACGATCACCTCGATCCCACGGTGGTCCCGAGTGTCGTGCTGATGAACCCGCCCTTCTCGGCGATGGCAAACGTCTCCGGCCGCATGGCCGACACGGCGTACCGTCACATCGCCTCGGCCCTGGCGCGTCTCGCCGAAGGCGGCCGGCTGGTCACGATCACTGGCGCAAACTTCTCACCCGAAGCCTCAGCCTGGCGCGACGCCTTCGCCCGATTGCAGGAACGTGGCCGGGTGGTGTTCACCGCCGCGATCGCCGGCGCGGTCTATGCCAGGCACGGCACCACGATCGAGACGCGCCTCACCGTCATCGACAAGGTGCCTGCCGATGACCCGAACGGTTTCCCGGAGTCGCCGGGAATCGCGCCCGACGTCGCGACGCTGCTCCGTTGGATCGGCGAACACGTTCCACCTCGCCTGAGCGTCGCATCAACCGGTCTGCTCCCCGTATCAACCGCGTCAGCGCCTCGCACCGTGCGCGGCTATCTGGCACGGGCGGCCGGGCAGACGGCCAAGCCGTCGGTCGCCGACCCCGAAGCGGTTGACCTCGTCTATGAGACGACAGATTGGGCGCCGCCCGAGGGCGCGCGCCTCAGCGACGCTATCTACGAGGAATACCGTCTCCAATCCATCCGGATCCCCGGCGCGCAGGCGCACCCGACCAAGCTGGTGCAGTCGGCCGCGATGGCCTCGGTCGCACCGCCGAGGCCGAGCTACAGGCCCCAGCTGCCGGCCAACCTCGTCAGCGACAGCATTCTCTCCGACGCCCAGCTTGAGACGGTCATCTATGCCGGCGAGGCGCATGGTGACTATCTCGCCGGCGCCTGGACGGTTGACGAGACCTTCGACCTTGTCACGGCCGCCCGCGATGATGCGCCGAACGCCGTTCGCTTCCGTCGAGGTTTCATGCTCGGCGACGGGACCGGTGCCGGCAAGGGTCGCCAGTCCGGCGGCATTATCCTGGACAACTGGCTGCAGGGTCGGCGCAAGGCGGTCTGGATCTCGAAGTCCGACAAGCTGCTCGAGGACGCGCAGCGCGACTGGTCCGCGCTCGGCATGGAGCGTCTGCTGGTCACGCCGCTCTCGCGCTTCCCTCAAGGGCGCGACATCCCCTTGGCCGAAGGTATCCTATTTTTAACCTACGCTACGCTGCGGTCCGACGACCGCGGCGAGAAGCTTTCGCGCGTCCGGCAGATTGTTCAATGGTTGGGCTCCGACTTCGACGGCGTCATCATTTTCGACGAGAGCCATGCCATGCAGAATGCCGGCGGCGGCAAGGGCGAGCGGGGCGACGTCGCACCCTCGCAGCAGGGGCGTGCGGGCTTGCGCCTGCAGCATGCGCTGCCCAATGCCCGCGTCGTCTATGTCTCGGCGACCGGCGCCACCACGGTCCACAATCTCGCCTACGCCCAGCGCCTTGGCCTCTGGGGCGGCGAGGATTTTCCGTTCGCCACGCGTGCGGAATTCGTCGAGGCGATCGAGGAGGGCGGCGTCGCGGCGATGGAGGTGCTCTCGCGCGACCTTCGCTCGCTCGGCCTCTACACTGCTCGCTCGCTTTCCTACGACGGCGTCGAGTACGAGCTCGTCGAGCACCAGCTCACCGACGAGCAGCGGCGCATCTACGACGCCTATGCCGGAGCCTTCAGCGTCATCCACAATCACCTCGACGCGGCAATGCAGGCCGCCAACATCACCGGCGAGACCGGCACGCTCAATCGTCAGGCGAAGTCCGCCGCGCGCTCGGCCTTCGAATCGGCCAAGCAGCGCTTCTTCGGCCATCTGCTCACCAGCATGAAGACGCCGACCCTGGTCCGCTCTATCGAGCGGGACTTGGCCCAGGGCCATGCCGCGGTCATCCAGATTGTCTCGACCGGCGAGGCGCTGATGGAGCGGCGGCTTGCCGAGATCCCGACCGATGAGTGGAATGACGTGCGCGTGGACATCACCCCGCGCGAGTACGTGCTGGATTACCTCGCCCATTCCTTCCCGGTTCAGCTCTATGAGCCCTTCACCGACAGCGAGGGCAATCTCTCATCCCGGCCTGTCTTCCGCGCCGGCCAACCCGTCGAGAGCCGCGAGGCCGTCGCCCGCCGCAATGAGCTGATCGAGCACCTCGCTTCGCTTCCGCCCGTTCCCGGCGCGCTCGACCAGATCGTGCAGCGTTTCGGCACGGACATCGTGGCGGAGGTGACCGGACGCTCGCGGCGCGTGGTGCGCAGGGGTGACCGCCTTGCCGTCGAGAACCGTTCAGCCTCCGCCAATCTCGCCGAGACCGCTGCCTTCATGGATGACGTGAAGCGCGTGCTTGTCTTCTCGGAGGCTGGCGGTACGGGTCGCAGCTACCACGCCGAACTCTCGGCGCGTAATCGCCGGCTTCGCGTCCATTATTTGCTCGAGCCGGGCTGGAAGGCCGATGCCGCGATCCAGGGGCTCGGTCGAACCAACCGCACCAACCAGGCGCAGCCGCCTCTATTCCGCCCCATCGCGACCAACGTGAAGGCGGAGAAGCGGTTCCTCTCGACCATTGCCCGCCGGCTCGACACGCTCGGTGCCATCACGCGCGGCCAGCGCCAGACCGGCGGCCAAGGTCTGTTCCGGCCCGAAGACAATCTTGAGAGCCACTACGCCCGCGATGCGCTGCGCCAGCTCTACCTGCTGCTCGCGCGCGGCAAGCTAGAAGACTGCTCGCTCCAGACCTTCGAGGACGCCACGGGCTTAAAGCTAGTGGACGACAACGGCATCAAGGACGAGCTGCCGCCGATCACGACGTTCCTCAACCGCCTGCTCGCGCTCACCATCGACCTGCAAGGTCTGCTGTTCACGGCCTTCGAGCAGTTGCTGAACGCCAAGGTCGAGGGCGCCATCGCCAGCGGCGTCTACGACGTCGGCCTGGAGACACTGCAGGCCGACAGCTTCGTCGTCGCCGATCGGCACCCGATCTACACGCATCCCGCGACCGGGGCAGAAACCCGGCTGCTCACGATCACGGAACGCCGGCGCAATCGCCCCATGACGCTGGATCAAGCGCTCGATCATCTCGCCGATGCTCGCGCGGTGCCGCTGGTCAACGAGCGCTCGGGGCGTGCCGCCGTGCAGATTCCGGCGCCGAGCTTCATGCTCGATGACGGCGAGATCGAACGCCGTGTCCGGCTGATCCGCCCCATGGAGCACCATCATGCTTCGATGAAGATGATGGACGAGAGCCACTGGCAACCCGCGGATCGCGAGACATTCGCCGCAAGCTGGAACGCTGAAGTCGTCGACGTCCCCGAGTTCGCTGAGAGCACCCTCCACATCGTCGCTGGCTTGCTGCTACCGATCTGGAAGCGCCTTCCGAACGAATCGACCCGGGTTTATCGGCTTCAGACCGACGAGGGCGAACGCATCATCGGTCGCAGGGTCTCGCCGGTCTGGGCGGCGAATGCTTGCGCGACCGCGACCTGCAGTTTGACCCCACACGAGGCGTTCTCGGCGCTGATGGAGGGACGCACCGTCCTTAACCTCGCCGAGGACCTGCAACTCCGTCGCGTCCGCGTGATGGGCGCCCATCGTATCGAGCTGTCCGGCTTCACCGATGCGATGCGTGAGCGGCTGCGCGCGTACGGCCTCTTCAGCGAGATCATCTCGTGGAAGCTGCGCATGTTCGTGCCGACTAACGAGACCGGTGCCGTGGTGCTGGCAAAGGTGCTCGACCATTATCCGGTCGCGCGCGTCAGTGAGCGGGAAGCCGCCTGATGGCTCGCGACAACGCCTCCGAACTGGCTCACCGTCTCGCGCGTGAGGCGGAGGCGGTGTGCCGCCATTATTTGTCCAACGGGCGCCGCCAGGGTCGTTACTGGATGGTAGGTGACGTCCGTAATACGCCTGGTCGCTCAATGTTCGTGCGACTCAAGGAATCGGTGAAGGGACCCGCGGGCAAATGGACCGATGCCGCCTCGGCCGAACATGGCGATCTCCTCGACGTGATCCGCGAGAGCTGCGGTTTCACCAGTTTTCGTGATGTCGCCAATGAGGCGCGACGCTTTCTGAGTCTGCCGCGTTCAGAACAGGAGCCCGAGCCAAATCACCGCCGGTCGCGAAAATCGCCTGTACCCCTCGGATCGCCAGAGGCGGCGCGGCGGCTCTTCGGCATGTCGCGGTCGATCACAGGGACACTCGCAGAAACGTATCTCCGCAATCGCGGCATTGCGGCTTTGCACGAAACTGGAAGTCTGCGCTTTCACCCACGTTGCTACTACCGGCCCGACGACCACAGCCCGACCGAGACCTGGCCGGCGATGATCGCCGCCGTCACCGATCTCTCCGGCCGCCTGACCGGCGCGCATCGCACCTGGCTTGACCCCGAAGGCTTCAGCGAGACGACGCTCGGCAAGGCGCGGATCGACACGCCGAAGCGGGCGATGGGCGACCTGCTTGGTCACGCTGTTCGATTTGGCGTCGCTGGTGAAGTCATGGCAGCCGGCGAGGGAATCGAGACGATGCTCTCGCTCCGCAGCGTCCTGCCGACCATGCCGATGGTCGCGGCCCTCTCGGCGGCGCATCTCTCCGCCATCCTTCTCCCGGACACGCTTCGCCGGCTCTACATCGCCCGCGATGACGATCCTGCCGGTGACGGCGCCATGGCGACCTTGATCGATCGGGCGCAGGAGGCCGGGATCGAGGCAATCGTGATCTCGCCACGGCTTGGCGACTTCAACGAGGATCTTCGCCTGCTCGGATTTGACGCCCTTCGGGCCGCGAGCCGCATGCAGATCGCGGCGCAGGACCTCGCGCGCTTTATGGAGCTGGCGACATAGCCGAAGCGGGAGGAGGGGCGATGCGGCCGCTTCGTCTCAGCGAGGTCGGTGGTCATGCTTCTACTCGGCGGCCGGAGAGAACCGCACCCACGGCCTTCTGAGAGGGCGATCGGGCGGCAAGCGGCCCGGACCGGCAACCTCGTGGGCCGACTATTTTCCGTCGGCGGCAGAGCCGCCTTTACATCGCGAGGCAAAATAGTCGGCCCCCTTCGGTCCTCCGCTCCGCTTCGGCCTTTCGCTTCGCTGCGGGTGCAAGTCCGTTCCGCCTGCCGCCTTCGTCGCCATGAAGGCCGCGATGGGCGCGGTCGATCCGACGAGGGAAGCCGCAATGACCACCGACCGCGACAACGACTTCGAGCCGCACCACAGCTCATCCCCGACCGACCAGGTTCTCCAGGAACTCCAGCTCTATGGCTACCGTGCCTTCCAGGACGAGCCTGATCCGAGGCCGCTCCCCGAAGGTCACATCCTCGCTGGCAGCGTCGCGGACATCTTCGAGGCCTTGGTGGTGGCGCTGTCCGATACCCGTCTCGAGCCAGACCTCGAAGACCTGCTCTGGTCGACAGTGAACGTCTTCCACCGTGCCATCGACAGGGTCGAGCGCGAGCTCGACGTCAACGAGCTGGCGCAGCAGCGCTCGCAGCGGGAGCAGGACGGCAGCGAGATCAAATCCGTCGAGCTGGAGCGACTGACGGCAGAAGGGCAGACGCTGATCGAGCGACGAGGCGCCTTCGAGCTGATGCGCGACCACGCCGCCGATGAGTTCGAACGCCACACCCACTCGAGTTGGTGGCCGCGCAACGGGTCGAAGGTCAACCACCGCAATCTGACCGCCGCGATGATCGATAGCCGCGATTTCCTGGCCGCGAAGAAGCGCGCCGACAACCAGGTGCTCGTGCCGCCCGGCCCGAAGGTCGCGCTGACAGGCGGTCTCGACTTCAGCAACCACCGGCTAATCTGGGCTAAGCTCGACCAGGTGCACGCCAAGCACCCGGACATGGTGCTGCTGCACGGCGGATCCCCCAAGGGCGCCGAGTTGATCGCCGCCAAATGGGCCGATAGCCGCAAGGTCCCGCAGATCGCCTTCAAGCCCGACTGGGCCAAGCACGCCAAAGCCGCTCCGTTCAAGCGCAACGATGCGATGCTCAACGAGCTGCCGATCGGCGTGATGCACTTTCCCGGCACCGGGATCCAGGACAATCTCGCCGACAAGGCCAAGAAGCTAGGCATCCCGGTCTGGAAATTCGGCGGCGCGTGAGCGCCGCCGTACGTTGTCGTGCAGAATTACGCGTGAGCTCAGGGTCCAATCGCGCCATGAAATAGCTAACGGCCTTCAGGCGTCCTCATCATAATAGTACGAGTCATCAACGGCGCCCGATGTCTCCAGCTCCGGCCGCCTATAGCCGATTCGACCGGCCACGCGCTCAAATGTCATCATTGTCGTAAAAGCGATCGAATCCCCGTGGAACGGCTTATCCGGATCGTTCTCTCCATTGAGAGCACCTGAGACATTTGCCACAAGCACATCGTCTCCGACGTTCAGGCTTACTTTGTCGATGTAAAGCTCGTCAAAAAAAGCATTCGTCGTTGCCATCTCACCCGAGAGAGCGTCCTCAATCATCATGGGATCTTCTTGAATGAAGGACACCTCGATATACTCTTCGAGATCTCGGGTGTACCAAACCTCACCTGAAAGGTAGCCGTTTTTACTGAGAAAGCCGGAGAGCTGCGACGCCAGTTCGTCAACATTGGGTAGGCCCACGGGGAGACCGTTGAGCTGCTGCATCCGGTGGTCCATCAAGCGAAGATCAGGTATTAGGATCGCGGCTTCGTCCAAAGCAGAAAGCTGGTATTTGGGTTCGGCCCTTAAAGCCGCTGCGGTGCAATAGCCAAAATACGCAGCCACGATCTCGTGGGCGTGACCTGACCCGAGCTTGCCGCCGGTCGGATTGTTGAACGTCATACGCAGAAAGTCTGCGCAGTCCTTTTGGATGGTAGACATGGCAAATCCTATTCACACCGGCGTCTTAGTGGCAGTCACAAGCGCTTCATGACCACCGCGCGCCGGCAGAATGGTTGCCGTTCGGGTGTTCGATTGGGAAATCGAGATGCCGCCTTTTGGGTCGCTTGCAGCCCAGGCGATCGGCTCCTGACGCTCAATATGGTGACTTTGTCGGTCGCGCGCAACCGGATTTGTGATGATTCCGATTCCTGGCGTTTGCTGCTATACAGCGTTCGCGCCGTGGTGGTGGTGGAAGGCGCGACCGTCAGACCTTTATCTCACGGAGACCACCACCATGATCATCTTTGGACCACTGCTTATCCTAGTTGGCATCGGCTTTTTCTGCTGGCTGCTGTTCACGCTCGCTGTCTTCGCACTGCCCTTCTTCGTCGGCCTGACGATCGGCATCTGGGCCTTCCACACCGGCGCCGGGGTGTTCGGCGGCATCGCAGCAGGGCTCGTGGCGGGCGGTGCAACGATTTGCATTGGCCAACTCGCGCTCGCCTTCGTGCCATGGACTTGGCTTCGACTCTTGATCATCCTCATCTATGTCGCGCCTGCTACCTTCGCCGGTTACAGCGCGACGCACGGAATCGTCCAGATGGGGATATCTTCACCCGCGTGGCAGATGGTTTTCGCAGTCGTCGGGGCTGTTGCCGTTAGCATGACGGCCTTGGTTCGCTTCACCGGGATGGCCGCAGACGAACCAGCGAGACAACGCGTGGCGCGGAGCTGACGTCAGCACTGGGGGCGGGCCCGGCAGGAACCCAGTCAGGCCGGATCTCACGACGGCTTCAAAGCTCTACCGGCCATCGATGTGGACGCAGACACAATCAGCATCATGGGGCGCTCCAATTCTTCGGCCAATTGCGGCATCTGCTGGATCTGGTCGCGTGTCGGGGTAAACTCCTCGACCCGTCGAATTTGAAAGCCCGCGCCGATCAGCGCGTTCAGGGTAGTGCCAAGCGTCCTGTGGTATTTCAGAACGCCCTTGGCGAACCAGTCCGTCCGACGTTCACCCTCGACGGAATATCGATTGACCGGCCAGGTTTTGCGGCCCTCCTCATCGGAAATCCAGTGCGCATGTGCCGCTGCCATGAAGATCGGATGCTCAATCGTAAAGACGAAATGCCCATCAGGAACCAGTGCCTTGCGGATCACCTGCACGAGGCGGCCAAAATCCTGAACATAGTGAAAGGTCAGTGCGCTGTAGGCGAGTTCGAAAGCCGTCTCAGGTAGGTCCAGTGTGTCCAGATCGGCGATGCGATACTCGATGGCCGTATCCGCTGTGTCTCTCCTGGCACGCTCGATCATGTTCTGCGACAGATCCAGACCCAGGACCGAGGCCGCGCCCTGCTCGCGCATCCAGCGCGAGGCCCAGCCGAAGCCACATCCCAGATCGACGACACGTTTCCCGCCTAGATCGGGCAGCATAGCTCGGATCGCGGGCCATTCAGGGGCGCCGTCCAGCCCATGTACCTGTCGGGGCAACTGGCTGTAGCCAGCGAAGAAATCGGGATTGTCGTAAATATTCTGCGCCATGTCTGCCTGCTGTTCGGCTTTTCGCTCTGCCCCGGACAGTTCCTGCAGATCCAAGCAGAATTGTCGCAGTCTACGACGCGTCATGATCCTACTCAAATCAGCTGCACAAAAGGCATCTTGAATCGGCGGGCTTCTCGCGCCAAAAACGAAAAACCCCGGCATGAAGGCCGGGGCTCCCGTGATGCCACGGCGTACATCCGGCCGCGACAACCAGGCAACAGTTAGCACGCGGTTTTCGAAGAAAATGTGACCTTCGCGTCCGCGTTCTTGAACGTCGGCCCATTTCAAGGTGCTTGTACGACCAGCACGTCGGGCATTTTATTTCCTCTGTCCAAGACCTGCGACCGCGCGAGACAACGGATCCCTTCAAGCTACGATTCGCGCGGAGACTTGCGACCGGATCGTTGATTGATTTAGATATGAACGTGTTTTTCCTTTTTGGAGCAAATGACGTGGCGTTAGGGACTGTTAAGTGGTTCAACCCGACGAAAGGCTATGGATTCATTGCGCCGGATGATGGTGGCAAAGATGTTTTCGTGCACATCTCGGCTGTGGAGAAGGCGGGCTATACCTCGCTCGTTGAAGGCGCGAAGGTCAGCTACGAGCTGGTGACGAACCGCAGCGGCAAACAAGCCGCAGAAAATCTCCGCCTAGGATGAGGCGAGGCTCGACGTCCTGGCGTTCTTTGAGCTAGTCCGAATCTCGCGCTCTTGAGACATTTGGAACATATCCCAGTTGGCGCTCAAGGGCGGCCAAAGTCGAGCGGGCTGAATCCAAACGTGCGGTCGCCTCGGTTAGGTTGGCCCACGCTTCGTCCTGCCGCGAGACAGCTGCCAAGCCGATCTTGATGCTATTCTTAAGACACCGCGGGTCTTGGCTGCGTAAGGCGCGCCCCAATTCAGGCAGTATCCTGGTCAGCGCTCGATGCGCGGAACGTTCTTTTCGCTCCAGGCCGTCGACCACGGCGAGGGTCTCGCGATAGTACCGTATCGCTTCGATGGTTCTGTCTTCGAGGTTGCTATTGTCGCTCATCCGATTCTCTTCTTCCTTGAGCTGTTAACGGGCATCGTCCTGCACGAGATCCTCCGTGGGCTGCGCGGCTCACATGTCGTGACCTCTGCGCCGTCCGACGAAGGGCCTGGCGACGGCCGATAGCGTCACATTGAAAGGGCGGATCAGGCATCCAGCGTGCTCGCGATTCTTGTCTTTGAGCTACACTCAGAGCGGGCCCAAGCGTCGAGGCTCGACCGATCATCGCAGAGTGGCAGTTTCGTGGCGGTCGTATGCGGCATCGACCAAACGGCGACGGATCACAGATACGGCCAGCCGCTCTCGTCAACGGGGCGTCCAGCCGACCCGCGATCGCGCAAGCGGAGATCCGCCTACCTGCAATAAAGAGAGCTCATCACCATTGGATTCGGTTGCGCCAGTCTTTCAGTAGACTCGCAGATCGTCACGCTCTCCTTGATGTCAGCTCTGTTCGGACCGAGCGCACCGAACGGCCTCTTCGATGGGTGGATCTGGCCGAAGGACGGCTGACGCCTCGACCGCCTATGGCGCAATGGCGCCGATCGACTTTCTTCCCCTGCCGGCTGCGCCGTCATTCCTCGCGAAACAAGAAAGTCGCCTGGCTGCCATCCTCCGCTGACGCTTCGGCCCCTTCGGGGTGCGCCGTCGATCGCCTCCGGCCTGTCGATCACCATCGAGGCCGCAAGGTGCGGGCTCGGAGAACAGAGATCAAGGAGAACTACCATGGCGACCATCGGCACCTTCAAGAAGACCGGCAACAACGAGTTCAACGGCGAAATCGTTACCCTCTCGCTGCAGGCGAGGAACGTCCGCATCGTCCCCGAAAGCAGCCGCTCGGGCGACAACGCCCCCAGCCACCGGATCTATGTCGGCCGGGTTGAGATCGGGGCCGCCTGGTCCAAGCGCTCCAACGAGGGCCGCGACTATCTCGGCCTCAAGCTCGACGACCCGAGCTTCACCGCACCGATCTTCGCCAACCTCTTCGCCGATGAAGAGGGCGAGGGCTTCAGCCTGATCTGGTCTCGTCCCAACCGTCGGAACGGCGACTGATCCGATCCGCAATGCCTCGCCCGGCTTGGCCCGGGCGGGGCATCGCTAAGCTCAAGAAGCCGTGCAGAGTTCCGCAGTCAGGCACAGGTGGCGGATCGATTCCGATCAGCGACGGCGAACCTGACGGGCCTTGATTGGCCGTCTCTGATCGGCCTCCGATATCGTTTCGACGATGTCTCCCCAGTCGGGGCAGATTGCGATGAGACGATCCAGAACCGTAGGATCGCGCTCGATCTGCCCGAGCGCCTGAGCACGCCATTGGTCGTTGAAGCTGATGCTCATCAACCCCACACATTCGACAACCGTACTGTCAGGCGGCAAGTGTTCCAAGATTGCCGTCACTATGCCGGTCCATTGTTGAAGTAGGCGCCAGTGCTCAGCCGCGGGTCCGCTCTCCAACCTTTCTTGAAGGAGATCAATCAGCAAGAGGAAGCGAATTCGCCAAGTTTGGGGCCTGAGGTCCGCGACGTAAGCGTCCACGACTTTGCGGATGTCGGCTGGCAAGTGCTCGTACAGGGTGGTCATAAGGCTCACTCTATCTCGCTCAGCACGCCCTTCCGCCCCTGGACTGGTATGCGCGTTTTTGAGACAGACCAGATTTACGCAAAGTTGCCTATCAACTTGTGCGTGAGGTAATGCCCAGTTGATACATAACGTGACAAGGCTGCGATGGAGCACAAGTTTGTTGCCTCATCGAGCGCGATGAGGATGAACCGCCGTTCGTTTGATCAGATCGGTTGCTTCGACCCCTAGCGCCTCCGCGATTCGGCCGAGCACGGTTACGCTGGCCGACACATCGGCGCGTTCAATTGCGCCGACGTAACGGACACTTAGTCCGGCGCCATCGGCCAACTCTTCCTGCGTCATCTCCTTCTTATGGCGTATCCGACGCAAATTGATCGCCATGACCTCCTTGAGATCCATGGCGACAAGGGAACTCACATCGGAACGATCGTTCCAGGAACGATCGTTCCGATTCGTACCGAGCCGTGCTATTCATATCGTCTGGCTTGGGCCGAGTTTGCCGCTTGCGGGGAGCGCCGCGATGCGATTTGCGCATCACGGCACAAATCGCGTGCGACGATTTCCCAGCTTGCAAAGTTCTGGAGCTTTAGATGAATTCTAACCGCTGCATCGATGCTGAGGGGCAATTGCAATGAACGACGCGCCATTTCAGGACCAGCCGCCAATAACTGATCGCGTCAACGCCTACGACGAGAAACATCTTGCCATCTACGTTCGGTTGTTGATGGCCGAAGAGGAGGGCGCTGACTGGCGTGAGGTGGTCAGTGTGATCTTCGGCCTCGATCCCGCGCGCGAACCGGATCGTGCCAGACTCGTCCATAACAGCCACCTCGCCCGTGCGCGATGGATGTCGAAAGCCGGTTATCAGGACCTTTTGGAGCCGCGGATGCAGTGAACTGCGCCCACGTAACGCAAATTGCGATCTCGCGTGATGCAACCTAAGGGTCTAGTCTCTCGTGCCGTCTTTTCGGATCGTAGCATGGGGCACAGAGACGAGAAGACAGACCATGCCGACCCAGTACTGGCGCTCGCCGGAGACCATCGAACGCCTCAATCGCCTTGAGCGCCCGGGTTTTGCCCTTGAATTCCTTCGCCGCAACGCTGACTACCGCCGCGACTTCGCCCGTACTGAGCGCCAGATCGCGCGCGACGGCGCTGATCCCGAAGCTGTCCGAACCAGTTTCGCACATCGATGGAGGTTGCGGTGTCGCCCATGATCCCGCTTCTCCGGTTGGGCCCGAGACAGCCATTTGGCTGCCCGAGGCATCACCGGGAACATTAATCCTGACGCCTGCGCCGCCGGACTTCGAGACCGTCCATTCGATTGATCGCAATGCTTTCGGACTGCCGCTCGTCGAGCGGACAGATGCTGACGGTCGCGAGCTGGTGATTGCGGACGCGTCGGGTGAACTCCATGTCCATTTGCGCGACGAGCAGGCCGCGCGCCGCCCTGCGGTGCTTGTGCCGCTCGACAGTATGGGCGAACTGCGCGCCGACGTGGCGCTACACTTCGCCCGCCGCCTTGCCGGCCAGCGCACAGGTCTTCTGCCGGCGGCGCTGCGGCTGACGTCGTTTCAGAAACGGCGACTGACACAGCTTCTTCACGCCTTCGACGTCCACGACCTGGGCGGCGGTCCGCGAGACGTGGCGGCGAAGGTGCTGGCCTCCGATCACGCCCAGCGTCGTTCGGTCGAGTGGAAGGATTCGCATGCCCGCCGCAAGGCGAACCGGCTCATTCACGATTCGATCGCCCTGGTCGAGCGCGACTATCTGAGACTCCTGCGCGGCCTCTGATCGGCCCGATCCCTCAAAGCCATCCATCCCTGAGTTAATCCGCGCCTCGTGGCAATGCCTGGCTTCGCCCGGTTGCGACGATGGGGGGACACAAACGTACGTCAATTTTCGTCCACCCCCAACGCCTGAACTCTCCGCCACTCTGGCCCGGACACGCCGCGACTTGGCCGCGGCGCTTCGAGGCAAGACGGAGATCTCCCATGCTCGATAGGCTCGCGCAACTCGCCACCCGCTACGTGCGCACCCCCGAGGCCGCGCGCCTGCTCGGCATCTCGCCGCGCACGCTGGAAAAATATCGCTGCCATGGCAATGGCCCGACTTTTCGTAAGCTCGGCGGCCGCGTCGTCTACGCCGTCGGCGATCTCGAAGCCTGGGCCGATCAGGCCGCCTGCAGCTCAACGTCGGATCCTCGCTATCTCGAGGCCCGCGCCGCCGGCAACGCGCATCGCTAAGGCAACGCCTGCCATGTCGCGTCGCCTCATCACATCAAGCGAGCGAAGCAAGCTCGACCCATTCGTTGTCGCCACCGGCGATGCCAGCCCGCGCGATCAGCGCGACCTGATGGAGCGCCCGTTCTTTTCGCTCGCCAAGGCCAAGCGGACGACGCCGATCCTTTACCAGGCCGGCGACATCTGCGTCGAGGTTTATGCGGTTCCCGAGCACGGGATGGCGACCATTTGGGATGCCGACGTGCTGATTTGGGCGGCCAGCCAGATTGTCGAGGCTGAGAACGTTGGCCTGAAGACTTCACGTTTCCTGCGCTTCACACCGTACCAGCTTCTAACCGCCGTCGGCCGACAGACCGGAGCCCGCGACTACAAGCTCTTGAAGGGAGCACTGACACGCCTGCAGGCGACCGTGATCCGCACCAGCATCCGCCAGGGCGAGCATTGGCGGCGCCACCAGTTCTCCTGGATCAACGAATGGGAGGAATGCACGCGGCGTGACGGCCGCGTCGAAGGCATGGAATTTGTCCTCCCCGACTGGTTCTATCGCGGCGTCATCGATCGCTCGCTCGTTCTCACGATCGATCCGGCCTACTTCAGCCTGACCGGCGGGATCGAGCGCTGGCTCTCCCGCGTCGCGCGCAAGCACGCCGGCCGCCAGCCAAGAGGATGGCTGTTCGAGGTCGCACACCTCCATGCAAAGTCGGGCAGTCTGGCGCGTGTCTCTGATTTTGCGCTGCAGATCCGGCGCATCGCCGCGCGTCAGCCGCTTCCCGGCTACCGCTTGCGCATCGAGCGTGAAGCGCGTCGCGAATTGCTGCGCATTGTTCCGGCCAAACTATCCACTGCCCCTGTGGACGGCGCTGTGGAAGCGCTCGGGACTTCGCACGCAAACCATATCGGGATTCCGCACGCAGCCCTATCGGGACTTCGCACGCGTGAACCGCAACTAACGCTTTGGCCGGAAACCGCGATTCCCGGTCTTAACTTAGAGTCTAACTTAGAATCTAACTGTTGTAGTGGGCCCGCGCGTCTTGCGGATAAAGACGACGCTCGTGCTGAGCCACCAACCAAGCACCCAAGCCAATCATCTCTGCCGCTTCCAGGTCGCAAGACGGGAGGCAAGCGATGATCGTCGCCGTACTCAACCAGAAAGGCGGTGTCGGCAAGACCACGCTCGCCCTGCACCTCGCCGGTGAATGGGCGCTGCGCGGAAAACGGGTGACGCTGATCGATGCTGACCCCCAGGGTTCGGCATTGGACTGGTCGCAGCAGCGCGCGAGGGAGAACGTCGCACGGTTGTTCGGCGTCGTTGGTCTCGCACGCGATACGCTCCACCGCGAGGCGCCGGAGATCGCACGCACCGCCGATCATGTCGTCATTGACGGGCCGCCGCGCGTCGCTGGATTGATGCGTTCGGCGCTGCTGGCGGCGGATCTGGTCCTGATCCCCGTGCAGCCGTCGCCATTCGACGGCTGGGCGTCGGCCGAGATGCTCGCTCTGCTGCGAGAGGCCCGCATCTACCGGCCACAGCTCGCCGCTCGCTTTGTGCTCAACCGCTGCGGTGCGCGCACGATCATCGCCCGCGAGACGGCTGAAACGCTCGCCGATCACGATCCGCCGGTGCTCGCCAGCACGGTCGGCCAACGCGTCGTCTTCGCTGACGCCGCGCAGTCCGGTCGGCTCGTCTTCGAGTTTGTCGAGCAGAGCGCTGCTGCCCGCGAGATCACAGCTCTCGCTGCCGAAGTCGCGAGGTTCGCGCCATGAGCGAGCGTTCCACCAAGCGCGGCTTTGCCTCGCGTCCAGGCGATGCCGAGAGTTGGATCAAGTCCAGCGACGCACCGCCACGCCGCGTGGACGACGCGGCCGCATTCACCGCGCGCCTGACCATCGACGTCACGCCGGCGCTTCGCGGCCGCATCAAGGTCGCCGCGTTCCAGCGCGGCGTGACCGTCGCCGACATGCTCCGCGAATTGCTCGCGCGAGAGTTCCCCACTGACGCCGGAGAGCCGTCATGAATGACAATGAGGCCCTGTCGCCGCGCGCCGTGCCGTCGTCGCATCGACAGGGTGTCGCGCTGACCCATGTCGAGCTAACCTGGATCGAGAAGCGGATCGAGCACTGGCTGCGCTTTGGCCGTCGCACTGAAGAGAGGATCCTTGACCGCCGCCGCAGCCTGTCGAGCTTTACGCCGGGCAGCATCTTCGGCTTCGTCCGCTGGGCCTCGAACGACTATGGCACCGTGGTGTCGCGCATGGACATCGTGCGCGCCGTGGAAGCGGGCCAGCGCTATCAGACGCTGCCGTTCGTCCGCCCCGGCGGCGAAATCCTGCTGCGTGTCGATAGCTGGCCGAAGGTCGAGCGCGTGTTGCAGGCCGTCGACGCCATTGAGGCGCTCTCCATCGATCCGGCTGACGCTGCGCCGGAATATTGGCGGCATCTCCACAACCGTCTCGCTGCCGACCATGTGCCGCGCGCCTACACGCGCGAGCAGCATGTCGCCTGGCTCAAGCGTCGGAGCGTCACGCCATGACCCGCTTCGGCTATCTCATGTTGACCTACATTGCGGCCCTGGTCGCTGGCGCCCTGGTGCTCGTTCATCCTGCGCCGCGGCTGATCTGGAACGCCACCGCGAGCACGCCAATAGGGCTCTACGTGTTACATCCGCTTGGAGAGCTGCACGACTTGGAACTGGTCGCGGTACGACTACCGGAGCCGATCGCGAGCTTCCTTGCCGATGGCGGCTTTCTTCCAAAAGGTCTGCCGCTGCTGAAGCGGGTGATGGCGCTGCCCGGGCAGACTGTTTGCCGGTCAGGCGACACCGTTTCCGTCGATCATGTCGATGCCGGTACCGCGCACGATCGCGATCATCGCGGCCGTCCGCTGCCGCGTTGGAGCGGTTGCCATACCCTCGAGCCGGGCGAGGTCTTCCTCATGAACCCGACCGTCCCCGACAGCCTGGACGGCCGCTATTTCGGCGCGCTCCCCGTCACCTCGATTGTCGCTCGTGCGGTCCCGCTTTGGACCGACGAAGCCGCCGACGGCCGCTTCGTCTGGCGTGCAGCCACCCATTGACCCGTTTCCAACCGAGCAACCCAGGAGCTTTCCCATGGCACAAATCGGCCAGTTCACCCGCGACAAGTCCGGCTTCACCGGACGCGTTGAAACGCTGTTCTTCGAGCGGATTCTCACCCTCGTCCCGGCCGAATCCTCCGATGCCGAGAACGCGCCGGACTACCGTGTCCGCCTCGGCGATGCCGACGGCCCGGAGATCGGGGCAGGCTGGAAGCGTACCGGCGAGAAGGCCGGCGAATACGTTTCGCTCGTCATCGACGATCCGACGCTTCCGCGGCCGATCCGAGCAAATCTCTTTCAATCGACCGACGACAAGTCGGCTTGGACGCTGAACTGGAATCGTCTGCCCCAGCGCGCCGAGCGGGACTGATTGCATGCAGGGTCCCGTCACGCGTGCCGGCAACCAGGCGCATCAACGGTCCACCTCCTTGTTCGGGGGAAAGCCGTCTCATCCCTCGGGTTCGCGCAACGGTCGGGCGGCTGCCGCGCACAGCGGCGGTCAAACCGGCGGTCCGTGCGCACCACCGGTAGGCAGCACGACGCCTCGCCATGATGGCGGAGCCACGGCGGGCTTTGCCGTTCTACTCCTTACCGGCCTGCTGGTGATTAGCGGGACAACGGCAGCAGTCTCCGGGCAGAGAGCGCCGGCGCAAAGTCAACCGGCGAGCGATCACTACGCAGCTCATGTGGCGGAGGCCGCGCAGCGCTTTGGCATTCCGGCAGCATGGATACGCGCCGTCATGCGGGTCGAGAGCAACGGCGATCGGCGTGCCGTCTCACCGAAAGGTGCACTCGGCCTGATGCAACTCATGCCCAAGACCTGGACGGACATGCGAGTCCGCTACGGTCTCGGACGCGATCCCTTCGATCCCCGTGACAATATCCTCGCCGGCGCCGCCTTCCTTCGCGAACTGCACGACCGCTACGGCTCGCCGGGCTTTCTCGCGGCCTATAATGCAGGTCCCGGCCGCTATGAGGAGTTTCGCGATAAACGCCGTCCACTGCCCGCGGAGACGACAGCCTATGTCGCAGCCATCGTCCCTTTTGTCGATGCGGAGGGGGCGCCAGGGCCTCTTCTCCTCGCGGCCTCTTCTCGTTCATCCTGGACGCGGGCGCCGCTGTTTTTCGACCACGTTGACGGTCCGTCGTCTGCCGCCCCGGCAGCATTCGATCGGCCAGCGCTCGACAGATCGGCTGCCGTTCCCGTGCACGATCTCTCTGCGATAGCGCCGCAGTCGGAGGGCCTGTTCGTCGCGCTTTCGGCCACGGGGCGATCGCAATGACTGCACGGCATCTTCAACGTCAATGCGCGGATCGCGGTACGTCTGCACGCACCCTTGTCGCGGCGGCTGCACATCGGGCAGCTCGTGATATCAGCCGTCAGTTTCCAGGTTCGCTGGCGCCCCGTGACGGACATTCGGTTTGCATTCGAAACGCTGCAACACAGTCATACGGGCGATGCCTTCGGCCCGCGCTCTACTCGTCGCTTCGCTCCTCACCGAGCCACCCTACGGGTGTCTCGGCCCTTCGGGTAACGATCGCTATCGCAAACGCTCGGTCAACTGCCAAGTCGCGGCGGATCTTTTCCAATGAATCGGCCACCAGCCAACGTGTTCGGGCGGGCGCTATTGAAGGATCTACCGCAATGACCCGAACCTGTCGCAAATCGCCGCAAGTACCGACCGGACGATGGCGAGATAAAAGGCCGCAATGTGCGGCTCGGTTGGTTGGTTGTTGTTGCTTTCTTTTTTTGCTGATCCGGCAATGTGCGGCTTCGGCGCGCAATGTGCGACCCACCATCAACTCATTGTACGGATTCTCGATTTCGCACATTGCCGAGGCTGGCCATGGCTGAAGAGAACGAATTTCAGCCTCGGCCCGGCCGCATCCGCTCCTCGCGGGCCCAGCGGGCAAAACCTTTCATCGCCCAGGCGCTCGCTGCCGCTCAGCGCGCCGGCGGCGGCATTTCGCGAACTGGCCATCTCGTCAGCCACCGTCATTCGCGCTTCGGCCGCGGCCGGGTCGCCAGCGAACGGGCAAACCGGCTGCTCACCGGCCGTTCGCGGCTGGTGACGATCAAGACCCGCGTTGTCCGGCATAGAGCGAGATCGGCGCCGCTCGCCGCCCATCTCAGCTACCTCCGGCGTGAGGGCGTGACCCGGGACGGGGAGAAGGCCCACCTGTTCGGCCCCGACACCGAGGATGCCGATCCCAAGGCCTTTGCCGAACGCTGTCAGAATGACCGCCACCATTTCCGCTTCATCGTCTCGCCCGAAGACGCAGCCGATATGGCCAACCTCAAAGGTTTCGCCCGCGATTTGATTGGCCGGATGGAGACGGACCTCGGCACCAAGCTCGACTGGGTGGGTGTCGACCACTGGAACACCCAGCACCCCCACGTCCACATCATCGTGCGGGGGGTCGCCGATGATGGTCAGGACCTCGTCATTTCTCGCGACTACATCAAGGAGGGTATGCGAGCCCGTGCCCAGGACCTGGTCACACAGGAGCTTGGACTACGCTCCGATCTCGACATCCACCGCTCGCTCGAGCGCCAGGTCGAAGCCGAGCACTGGACCCAGCTCGACCGCCAGCTTGTCCGGGATGCAGACCGGCATGGTGTCATCGAGCTTGCTCCCGAGCCGGGGCGGCAGCCCGATCAGTTCCATGCGTTGAAGGTGGGCCGGCTGCGGCGCTTGGAGAGCCTTGGCCTAGCTCATCAACTCGGGCCCGGCCAATGGTCCATGGACGAAGCCGCCGAGACGACGTTGCGCGAGCTCGGCGAGCGCGGCGACATCATCAAGCGCATCCACCGCAGCTTGAGCGAACGCGGCATTGAGCGTGGGAGCGCCAACTATGTGCTGGCAGGCGAAAGCCTCGACGTTCCTGTCATCGGCCGCCTCGTCGATCGCGGCCTTGACGACGAGCTCAAGGGAACCGCCTATGCCGTGGTCGACGGCGTCGATGGCCGCACCCACCACATCAGGCTGCCCGATCTCGACGCCGCCGGTGACAGCGCACCGGGCTCGATCGTCGAGCTCCGCAAATTCGATGACGCGAGAAGGCAACGGCGCGTGGCATTGGCGGTGCGCTCCGATCTCTCGATCGAAGCGCAGGTGAGGGCGAGCGGCGCGACGTGGCTCGACCGGCAGGCGGTCGCCCGCGATCCGGTGCCGCTTGGCCAGGTCGGCTTCGGCGCCGAGGTCCGCAGCGCCATGCAGCAGCGGGCCGAGCAGCTCATCGAACAGGGGCTCGCTGAGCGCCAGGCGCATGGGCTGGTGTTCGAGAAGAATCTCATCGGCACGCTGCGGCGCCGAGAATTGGAGGATCTCGGCAAGCAGCTCGCCGCCGAGACCGGCCAGCCACTCAACCCGTCGGCTGGTGGCGAGTATGTGGCGGGCACCTATCGGCGGCGCTTCGCGCTCGCTTCCGGCCGCTTCGCCATGATCGACGATGGTCTCGGCTTCCAACTCGTGCCCTGGACGCCCTCGCTCGAAAAGCAGCTCGGCCGGCATGTCTCCGGCGTCGCTCGCGCGGATGGCGGCATCGATTGGGGTTTTGCGCGCAACCGGGGGCTCGGCTTGTGAGCGATCCTTCCAGTCACCGACGTCAGGAGAGGGCCGCCGCCATGTCCGCGACCAAGATTCTCTGGGGGCAGGTCATCACGGTCTTCGCAATCGTCGTGCTGATGATCTGGGCCGCGACGGAGTGGACGGCCTGGCGGCTTGGCTTCCAGCCCCAGCTCGGGCAGCCCTGGTTCGAACTGCTCCATTTTCCGTTCTATCTCCCGCCGGCCTTCTTCTGGTGGTGGTACGCTTACGATGCCTATGCGCCCTCAATCTTCACCGAGGGCGCCTACATCGCGGCATCCGGCGGCATCATCGCCGCAGCCGTTGCGATCGGCATGTCGGTCTGGCGCGCTCGTGAAGCGAAGAATGCTGAGACCTACGGGTCTGCGCGCTGGGCTGAGGCAAAGGAGATCGAGCAGGCTGGCCTGCTCGGCCCCGACGGCGTCGTGCTCGGCCTATTTGAGCGCACCTATCTTCGCCATGATGGGCCGGAGCATGTCCTGTGCTTTGCTCCCACAAGATCGGGCAAGGGCGTCGGCCTGGTCATCCCGTCCCTCCTGACTTGGCCGGGCTCGGCGATCGTTCACGACATCAAAGGCGAGAACTGGCAGCTCACTGCCGGCTTCCGCGGCCAGCACGGTCGCGTCCTTCTGTTCGATCCGACCAATGCAAAGTCGTCGGCCTATAACCCGTTGCTCGAGGTCCGCCGCGGCGAGTGGGAGGTGCGCGACGTCCAGAATATCGCCGACATCCTGGTCGACCCCGAGGGTAGTCTCGAGAAGCGGAACCATTGGGAGAAGACAAGTCACGCCCTGCTCGTCGGTGCCATTCTCCACGTGCTCTACGCGGAGGAAGACAAGACGCTTGCCGGTGTTGCTGCGTTCCTGTCCGATCCAAAGCGGCCGATCGAGACGACGCTTGCCGCAATGATGCGGACCGCGCATCTCGGTGAGGCCGGTGTCCATCCCGTTGTCGCGTCCGCCGCGCGCGAGCTGCTGAATAAGTCCGGCAACGAACGCTCCGGTGTCTTGAGCACCGCGATGTCGTTTCTGGGCCTCTACCGCGATCCGGTGGTGGCGGAGGTGACGCGACGTTGCGACTGGCGGATCACCGACATCGTCGGCGGAGAGCGAGCGACCACACTTTACCTTGTCGTGCCGCCATCGGATATCAACCGCACCAAGCCGCTGATCCGCCTGATCCTCAATCAGATCGGCCGTCGCTTGACCGAGGATCTGCAGGCTAAGGGGGGCCGGCGCCGGCTCCTCTTGATGCTCGACGAGTTTCCGGCGCTCGGCCGGCTCGACTTCTTCGAGTCAGCGTTGGCCTTCATGGCGGGTTACGGCATCAAGAGCTTCTTGATCGCCCAGTCCCTGAACCAGATCGAGAAAGCCTATGGGCCCAACAACTCCATTCTCGACAACTGTCACGTCCGGGTCAGCTTCGCGACCAACGACGAACGGACTGCGAAGCGGGTGAGCGACGCCCTCGGCATGGCGACCGAGATGAAAGCGATGAAGAACTATGCCGGCAGCCGGCTGGCGCCCTGGCTCGGTCATCTGATGGTGTCGCGGTCAGAGACCGCCCGTCCGCTGCTGACGCCCGGCGAGATGATGCAGTTGCCACCATCCGATGAGATCGTGATGATGTCGGGCCTCCATCCGATCCGCGCCAGGAAGGCGCGCTATTACGAGGACGGGCGCTTGCAGGAGCGCATCCTGGCGCCGCCGGCGCTGACCAAGGCCAAGAACAGGCGGCCAGACGATTGGAGCTCGCGGCCTCTGCCGCCGCGCCCAATGGCATTGCAGGCATCGACCGACGACCCGACGGATGACGAAGACCCCAAGACCGCGGATCGGCGGCGGCATCCGGAATTGGATTGCGATACCGCGGAAAAGAAGGAACCGCTCGACAACGAGTTCGCGTCTGACGTGGCCGACGAGTTCGATGAAGATCCCCCGCGGATCAGGCGCATGAACGACATGATGCGGGGCGTCGCGCGCCAAGCCTCGCTCGATCCTGGCGATGATCTCGGATTGTGAGGCAAGCATGACCGCAGCGAAGAAGAAGGCGCAGATGTCGGTCTATCTCGATCCTGATGTCATGAAGGCGCTGTCGGCCTATGCCGCCCGGCGCGAGCAATCGCTCTCGCTCATCGCCGAAGCCGCCATTGCGTCCTTCCTGTCGCCAGATGCTGACGAGCGGCGGGAGGCCGCAGTTACCAAGCGCCTCGACCAAATCGATCGCCGGGTCGCGCGTCTTGAGCGGGATGTCGGGATTTCGGTCGAGACCGTCGCTCTCTTCATCCGCTTTTGGCTTGCGACAACACCGCCACTCCCCGAACCGGCTGCAAAAGCGGCCAAGGCGCAGGGGGGCGCGCGGTGGGACAATTTCGTTGCGGTGCTCGGCCGCCGGCTCAGTCAAGGGCCGAAGCTGCGGCAGGAGATCCCGGATGACATGGATGGCATTCAGCCCTCTGCTCGTCATGAACGAGCAGAGTCAGACGGCAAATAAGAATTCAAGTAGCGCCAGCTATGCTCTAATCCATTCGCTCGCGGATTGTTGAGTGCTTGCTCGTACTGATCCACGTCCTGGGCCATACTAGATTATGGACTTGGGGACCGTCGCACAGATAGTCACTCAGCAGAGGTCTGAAATGGAACCCCAATGGCTTACCTACGCAAAACGTCTCCAGGCGATTGCTTCGACTGGTCTGCATTTCTCAAAGGACCCATACGATCGGGAACGGTTCGACGAAATCGCCACCATCGCCAATGAGATGCTGGCGACTCTTGGTCATGTTCCGATCGAAAGGATCGAAGCTCTCGTTTCCGACTTCGCTCGCGGTTACGCCACACCCAGGGTCGACGTGCGAGGAGCAATCATTGAGGATGATGCGATCTTGCTTGTGCGTGAGCGAAGCGACAGCCGCTGGACGCTCCCAGGCGGCTTCGCCGACGTCGGACGATCTGTTGCGCAGAACATCGAGAAAGAGATGCTCGAAGAAGCTGGCTTGCGATTTACTGCACGGCGTCTTTACGCCGTTCGATACAAGGCGAGCGGTTCTTATTCGGCAGATGTCCGGGATTTCTACAAGATGTTCTCCTTTGCGATCGCGTCGGCTGCGGCGAACCTGCCTCTGGTGGAGAGACGAGCGAAGTGGGGTTCTTCCGGCGCAATGAACTGCCACCCCTATCACATGCAAGGGTGCTAGAAAGCGATATCGAAGCTGCATTTGCGTTCTCGGCCGATGCGCATAGGCCTGCCGTGTTTGACTGATGAGCGGCTCGTGTATGCCAAGTAGCCGATTTACAGCTCCTGCATCTTCTGTTGGACAACGGTAAACCGGATTAACTGAAACTCTTGCCGTCGCACCCGAAAACCTGCCGAGCAATTGACCCCTTCTCTGGGTCGGCCTCATCTACCCTGCAGCGGAAAGGAAACAGGGCGCGCACTTTTCCATCCGGCTAATAGCTCGTCTGGTAAGGCTCGGCGGATGCTGATCAGCCTATCCCAGTAGCAGCGGAAAGATCCGGATAGCGTTCACGAAGCAGATCAAGAAATGGCCGCAGCGATGGATCGCTGTTGGCATGCCGCCAGTACGCGCGGAAGCTCATTCGTGTCGGACCGTCGGCATCGCGAACCTCTCGGAAGGAAGCACCTGGATAAGCAGCGCCGGTCGCACCTTCAAGGGCCAGCAAGACACCCCAGCCTGCGCCGACCAAGGTGAGCAGTCGCTCGAGCGCCACATCATGGCGAAGCACTGGACATGGATCGGAGCCTCCCATTTTGCTGACAAGCAGCTTGTGGAATTCCGGTCCCGGGCCATGCTGTGACAACAAGAGCGTCTCGCCCCTCAACTCGCTCCAATGAACTACTTTGCGGGCCGTCAGCGGCTGGTCTTCGGGGAGAGCGAGGACGACGCTCCAGACCAATAAGGACTTGTCGTTCCACTTTGGATTCGGTTCCGCTACGAAGCGATATCAATGGTCGAACTGATGAGATCGGAGATCAGTTGGTCTCTCGCTCCATCGACGAGATGCGTATCGACATCGGGAAGCGGCGTCGATGGTCGAGGAGAGTAGCCCGCTAATTGCCGGCGGAGATAGAAGCGTGGATGCCAATGATCAATCGACCGCATTCGCCGCGCGATTGGATCTTGAGTTGAGCCGTCAGTGCTTCCGTATCGCCCACGATGCGCCGGGCAGCATCGAGGAATTCTTGACCGTCCATGGTTGGTCGCGTGCCACCGCTAATGCTCTCGAAGAGCTTGCTGCCTAACGTGTGTTCGAGACTTCGCAGGCAGCGACTGAGCGTTGATTGCCTAATTCTGAGCGTCTCTGCCGCCTGACGAAGGCTCCGATCCTGGAATGCGGCGGTCGCCCAGCGCAGGTCTCGAAATTCGGTCGAACCGTTATGGCTGTCTGCGTACAGATCGATACATTTTACGAATTGTGCGCGTCTTGCCTCCGCAATTAACGCGAAGCACATCGCAGGCACGACCATTGCGAGCCCAGCACGATGTGCTGGGCTCGCAGTCGAGCCGGCGCAGCGAATCACCATTCAATTTCCGACAAATTTCGGCGGCCGGCTTACTGTGAACGCCTGGGCCCCTTCAGACGCATCTTGTGTGCTCATAAGGAACCGATTGAACATCTGCTCTATCCGGAGCCCCGTTGCCAAGTCGACGTCCCTGCTCCGAAGGGCAAGTTCCTTTGACGCCTGCACAGCGAGCGGCGCGTTGCGAGCAATCCGATGTGCATATTCCAGCGCTGCAGGCATCAATTCATCGGGCGCAACAACCTTGTTGATGATTCCCCAACCTCTCGCCGTCTCTGCATCAACATCGTCGCCGGTCAGGAGTAGTTCCATCGCGAGCGGATACGGCAAATTCATCAACGTCCGTTGTGTGCCGCCATTGCCTGCGATGATCCCTCTCTTGATCTCTGGTAAGCCGAAGCGTGCGTGAGAGGCGGCAATGCGAATGTCGGTTGCAAAAAGGAGCGTCATTCCACCTCCCAAGCACCACCCATTCACGGCTGCGATGATCGGTTTCCAAACCTCCAACCCTCGATTGAGAAGCTGCTCCGTTTGTGTCAGCCACATTTCGCTTGCGCTTGGCGGGTTCGGTATGAACTCCTTCAGATCTGCGCCTGCGCAGAATGATTTTGTGCCTGCACCAGTGACGATGGCCGCACGAATATTTGCGTTGTCCCGCACCTCTATCCACGCCGCGGAAAGCGATTGATAATGCTCTTGATTCAGCGCGTTGAGGCGATCGGGACGGTTGATGGTTACCGTCGCTATCCCATCGTCGATGGTAAGATCAATGCTCATGTCTAGCCTTCTGTCTAGTCTTCGAGTGAGATGTTGGCTGGCGCATGAGGCGCGATCTGCTTCGAATAGGCGACCACATGTCGTTCCATACGCCTGCGTGCGGCCGCTGCGTCTTGGCGCAAGATTGCATCCATTACGCGCCGATGCGCTTTGGCCACCGCGACCCGCGATTCAGCCGTATTGAATTCATCGATGTCGGTTGCTGCGTGCATGACGTCTGAAATCGCGAGCATGAATCCGATCAACAGGTCGTTGTGGCTCGCCTGCATTACAGCTAAGTGCCACTTTGTGTTGGCCTTGAGATACCGGCTTACATCATCCAAGGATGACTCCAATTCCAGGCATGCGCGCTCCATACGCTCAAGGTCGTCATCGGTACGGTGGATCGCTGCTAGGCTCGCGCCGTTTGGTTCGAGCGCTTCTCGAGTTTCAATAATCGCTTGAAAGGGGAGCCGGCGGCCGCGAATCAGGAGTTGAATCGGGCGGGTCATGATCGCCGGCCCAGGCTTCTGCACAACGGCCCCGCCGTTTCGCCCGGGTCGCGTCGTGATGAGATCGTCTGCTTCTAGCAGGCTAAGCGCCTCGCGAACCGAGGTGCGACTAATCCCAGTCTTTTCTACAAGCTCGCGCTCGGAAGGAAGAGGGTCACCCTCTCGCAGTTCGTCATTCAAGATTTTCTCGCGCAACATGGCTGCGAGGACGCCGGACTTCTTCGGCGTCTGAATGACATCGATGTCCAGGGTGGGCTTATCTGGCTTCATTGCGGTCTTACCTCGCGTCGAACAATTGGTCCAACAATTTGCTTGACGGACCGTTACCATAGGTCCTACATTTAGGCCAGAGAAATTCGATTGGTTTATTGGCATCACCTGAATCGCCGAGTTCGATGACGATGTACGCAGAACGATCAGGGACGAACGATCGCGGCAGGCTTGAGATTCGCGACGTGAGCAAGCGCTTCGGTAATCTAGAAGTCGTGCGTTCGACGTCACTCTCGATTGAGCCGGGGCAGTTCGTGACTTTGCTTGGACCGAGCGGCTCAGGAAAAACTACCCTGCTCAAAATGATTGCGGGATTCGAACAACCCTCTACAGGGGCAATACTGATAGGTAACCGCGAGGTCACAGGTCTAGCCCCGCAAAAGCGCAACGTCGGTTTCGTATTCCAGCAATACGCGCTGTTCCCGCACCTTACAGTCGCTGGCAATCTGGCCTACCCACTTCAAATGCGCGGGATGCGAAAGCGCGAGATTGAAGTCGCGGTTAAAGAAGCGCTTGAGATGGTGCGGCTCTCGCACTTGGCAACTCGACGACCTTCGGATCTCTCCGGTGGTCAACAACAGCGCGTCGCGCTTGCTCGGGCCGTGATATTCCGTCCGCCGGTGCTGCTGATGGACGAGTCGCTTGCGGCGCTTGATAAGCGGCTACGTGAGGAAATGCAGCTTGAGATCCGCAATCTTCAACGCGAGCTGAAGATTACCACGATCGCTGTCACTCACGACCAAACCGAAGCACTCGTGATGTCGGACGTGATCGTCGTTATTAACGATGGGGTAGTTCAACAGACTGGCAATCCCGCGGACCTCTACTACCGACCCCAAAATGAATTTGTTGCGGGCTTCCTCGGTGAATCCAACGTCCTCAAAGGGCGCGTCGAAGTGGATGCGGGCCGAGCTGAGCTGGTGTTGGGCTCAGGACTGCGAGTCCAGATGGATGAGCCCTCCTCAGTTAGCTCGGGTGCATCTGTCACCTGCCTCGTTCGCCCTGAGGCCATCGACCTATTCCCGCCTACAGCAGATGCATCTCGTGAACTGCGAGGCCGAGTCCTTCAGCGCATCTTCTGCGGCGACACGTTCCGAGTGACTCTGCAATTGTCGGACGGCACCCGTCTTTTATCGAAGCCGATCGGCGGCAATTCTCGATGGCTGCCCGAGCCGGGCGAAGACGCTCGAGTTTCCTGGCATCCCTCCGAGTTAGTGCTCATCTCCCCAGTGCCGAAAGGAAGCCACCCATGACAATCGAAAGCCGCATGACCACGCGCCGTCGCTTCGTTGCCACGATGGCGACCGCTTCCGCCGCGCTAGCTCTTCCTGCGATACGGGCGCGCGCGCAGAGCAGCAAGGAGCTTGTCTTTGCAGGCTTCGGTGGCGCTTATCAAGAAGGGCAAGTCAAGGCGCTGTTCGAGCCATTTGAGAAGGAGACCGGCATCCGTATCGTTGCGACAACAGGCGTTGAACTAGCGCGCCTGAAAGCGCAGGTGGGCTCCCGCAATGTCGAATGGGATCTGATCTCGCTGCCAGATCGCCTGCGCTACACGGCTCTGCTCGATGGGCTTCTTGAGAAGTTGGACTACAGCAGATTTTCAGCCGCGGATCTGCTTCCCCAGACGGTGACCGACTACTGCTGTGGCTGCGTCACGTTCGCTGCGCAACTTGCCTACAATAGTGAGGTATTCAGCGCTCAGTCCGTCCCTACTACGTGGAGTGACGTGTGGGACACGGACAAGTTCAAGGGGCGCCGCGGCATGCTCTCTTCGGTCACTTATTTACTGGAGTTCGCACTCCTGGCGGACGGCGTTCCGAAAGAAAAGCTCTATCCGCTCGACGTCGAAAGAGCTCTCAAAAGCTTGGAAAAATTTAAGCGAACCGCCGTCTGGTGGACCCAGTTCCCACAGGTCGAGCAGATGCTTCTTTCGCGCGAGATTGTAATGACGCCATGGACCCGAGGTGTCACATCCCAACTCGCGGGCAAGCCTATTCGCGTTTCGTACGAAGGGGCCGCAATCTCATACGAGGGCTGGGTCATTCCAAAAGGATCGAAGAACTACGACCAGGCGATGCGCTTTATCGAGTTCGCGATTCGCCCCGACCGTCAGGCTGAGCTCACAAAGTACATCGCATACGGACCAACAAATCGTAAGGCGCTTCCACTAGTAGCGCCTTCGATCCTCGATTTGCTGCCGTCCGCACCGAAAAACTTTGAAGCGGGATTCCTCTTTAACGGTGAGTGGTGGGGGCCGAACCTGGCTCGTGTCACGGAGCAGTTTAACGAATGGCGACTGAGCTAATCGACTTAGGGGCCGCGAAACCTTAAAGGCAATGAGTGATTCTATGGAAAAGGTCGTCTTCGAACGTCGTGGTCAAGTGGCCATCCTAACCATCAACCGCCCGGCTGCAATGAATGCCTATGATGCAGAGGTGGTCGCCTCCATGGGCGAATACTTTGGTGAATTCGATCGAGACCCAGAACTGAAAGTGTGTATCCTCACCGGTGCCGGAGAAAAGTCCTTTTGTGCTGGCGCTGATCTGAAAAGCCTGCACGGGGCAAATTTTGGCGGTGGCGTCGCGGAACTTTGGGACGATGATCGATCGTATCGGCTCGGACAGGCCATCCAAGTTCGCAAGCCGGTAATTGCTGCCATTAACGGGTATTGTCTGGCTGGCGGCCTCGAGCTCGCATTGGCGTGCGATCTACGCATTGCCTCGACACAGGCGTCATTCGGGTGTCCCGAAGTGAAGCGAGCTGTCCTGCATGGGTATGGGGCAATGAGACTCGTGCAGACGATTCCGTTCGCCGTCGCGATGGAAATGTTGCTCACAGGCAAGCACATTAATGCGCAGCGCGCATATGAAACCGGGCTCATTAGCCAAGTTGTTGCGCCTGACGAGCTATTGCCGACAGCTTTGCAGCTCGCCGGGTCTATCGCCGAGAATGCTCCGATGGCGGTCAAGATCACCAAGGAACTTGGCTGGCGAGGTTTGCACGAACATCCGCAAGAATTTATGCGCTTTGTTGCCGCCGGATTGGCATTGATGCATGCGAGTGAAGACGCCAAGGAGGGCCCTCTCGCCTTTGCCGAAAAGCGTCAGCCCGTTTGGAAGGGGCGCTGACACATGAGCGCTCCGGTTGAATCGTTGGCCGACAGTTTTCTGCGGCCGCGCTCCATCGCGATGATTGGCGCTACTGCGGCCGTACACAAAGCTGGCGGACGGCGCTGGCGGAGTGCCCTGACTGCACGCGGCGACCGAGCTATCTACCCGATTCATCCCTCCGCCGATCAACTCGATGGAAAGCGCGCTTACCGAACTCTAAAGGAACTGCCGGATGCGGTAGATCTGGCGGTCGTGATGGTGCCGTCTGAATTCGTGGCCAACGTCGTCGGCGAATGTGCGGCCGCGAATGCGAAGGCCGTCATCGTTGTCTCGGCTGGTTTCGGCGAGACCGGTGAGGCGGGGCGCGTCGCAGAGCGTGAGATGGTAGCCACCCTGCGCGATCGCGGTATCCGCATGCTGGGACCCAACAGTGCTGGCGTTTTTAGCGCTGCTGGCGGGGTGAACACGCTCGGTTGGGAGATTCCAAGCGGTCATATCGGTCTGATTACCCAAAGCGGGAATATTGCGCTCAGCTTTACGCGCTATGCGCACGCGCGTCAGGTCGGCTTCTCCAGCATTCTTGCCGTGGGGAATAGCGCTGATCTCACCATCTCAGAGCTGGTTGAGGTTCTGTTGTTGGACGACGAGACGAATGTCATCTTGATCTATTGTGAAGGCTTCGCGCCCAATGACGGGCGCAGGTTGATAGACGTTCTGTCGCGTTCGGCAATCCGAAAGCCGGTTGTTATTCTCAAACCTGGCGGATCGGAAGAGGGGCGCCGGGCAGTCCAGTCTCACACCGGATCGCTGGCCGGTGATGACATCATTGCTGACTCCGCCCTCCGCGCGGCCGGGGTGTATCGAGCCCAAGAAATCGATGAGGCGTTTGATGTCGCCCTGGCTTTCTCAATTGGGAAGAGGCTTCGAAGCAACGCGGTTGCGATCCTGTCTGATGGCGGCGGCCATGCGACCATGGTGGCCGATACTGCTGGGCGCCTAGGGCTTACGCTTGCTAGCTTTTCGCCTAGCACCCATGAAAAGCTGAAGACTCTGTTGCCGGTGCGCAGCGGCATCGGAAATCCAGTCGACTTCGCTGGCGTGGCTGAATCGAACCCCGAAAGCATCCCAGGGGTGCTGCAAGCATGTCTCGAAGATCCGGCTGTGAGTGGTGTCATCTTTGCCGGTCACTTCGGCGGCTACCACTTGATGGCGCCTGGTGGCGAATTGTTGAGCGGAGTGAAGTCTGCTGAATCGGCTGCAGCTGAGCGCATTGGTCAGCTTGCCACTGCCTCGGGTAAACCCGTATTGATCCACAGCGATCATGCAGACAGCCATCCGAGTACTTTGCGCCCCCTGCATCTTGCAGGCGTACCTGTCTATGGAAAGCTTGAGTCTTCGGCAAAAGGCATGGCTGCATTGATGCAGCGCAAAACCTTGTCGGCTCTTGTTGAGGTGCAAGCGCATGCTGATGCCCATGAAGACGTCGTGGACGCGGTGCTGCTTGAAGATGAATGCCGTCGGATCCTGAGCGAAGCAGGCATAGCAATGCCGCCCTCGGTTGTACGCAGCTCTGCAGAAGCACGCCAAGTGATGTCAAAGGCTGGTGTGCCAGTGGCAATGAAATTAGTGTCGTCGCGAGCAATTCATAAGTCGGATGTTGGTGGAGTATTGCTTAGTATAGCTACCGATGAAGACGCAGCGGTAGCGTATACGAAACTCGAAGGTATCGCGGCCCGGCTGGGGGAGGAGAATCCCAAGGCCTTAGTCACTCCTATGATAGGGAAGGGGATCGAATGCTTTATCGGGGCGAAGATCGACCCGCAGTTCGGGCCCGCAATCTTCTTCGGTGCGGGCGGCGTGTGGATCGAAATCATGAAGGATGTGAATTGCAGGCTAGCGCCTATGACCGCCGTGGAATCGGCCGCAATCGTAAACGCGTCCCGCATCTCGCCCCTCTTGTCCGGCTTCCGAGGTGGCGACAAAGTGGCGCAACAAGCGCTCGTGGAGCTAATTGAGAAGGTGTCTCGATTCTGCTGGGATCGAAGAAATGATCTGATTGAGCTCGACCTCAACCCTGTCATCGTGAATTCGGAGGGGGCACACATCGTCGACGCGCGTATGGTGACTGCATGAGCCGCTATCTCGGCAGCTACGGTGCCACTGCCGCGCTGATGGCTCTTCCAGCAGCATTCCTTGGCGTGTTCTTCCTGCTCCCGATTGCTGGAAGTATCGCCCAAAGTGTCGGATCGACGGCTCTCGATTTTTCGCATTACCGTCGTCTAGTGGAAGTTCCTCTATACCGTTCGGTATTTCTGAGAACATTCGAGGTGGCGCTCATCGTTTGTGCGATTTGTCTGATCGTCGGATACCTGTGTGCGTACTTCATCGCCTCACTGGACTCGAAGTGGCGCACGATTGCGATCGGCCTGATCTCATTTCCGTTCATGTTGTCTGTCTTGGTGAGGAACTATGTGTGGATGCTCATCCTGCAGGATACAGGATTGATCAACCGGCTCCTGGTAGATAGCGGTTTGATTTTTCAACCACTTGAGCTCATGTACAACCGCTTTGCGGTGGTTGTCGCGATGGTGAACATGCTCTTGCCGTATGCCATATTGCCTATCTTGAGCTCGCTCTTGGCAATACCGCGGGAACTGAAAACAGCTTCTTCTAGCCTGGGCGCGAGCGAAATGCGGACCTTCATTCGCGTGACGCTGCCGCTCACTGTTCCGGGCGCCGCGGTGGCCGTGCTTCTGACGTTCATCATGGGCCTAGGTTTCTACATCACGCCTGCAATGCTCGGTGGGACACGGGAGATGATGGTAGCAAACCTCATCGCATTCAACGTCAAGGAAGTGCTGAATTGGTCGCTTGCATTTGCATTGTCGACGAGCCTACTCGCCTCGACGCTGATTCTATACATGATCTATCGCGCGCTCTTACCCGAAGCGACAGTGTTGAAGGCAGTCTGAATACCACGGTTTCGAGACCATTTCCGGCATGTCTCAATATCGCCCCCAAAGCACTGGAATGCGGATCCTCCTTGCGCTCGCTGGAGTTGGCACAATTCTGTTCCTTCTCCTTCCGGTATTCGCTGTGATTCCAATGTCGTTCAACGACTCGACTCGTTTTGAGATCGTTCCTTCCCATCCATCGCTGACTCAGTACCGTCTGTTCTTTTCCGACGCGAGATGGATGGAATCGTTCTGGCTCTCGGTAAAGGTTGCCTCGATAGTCATGATCAACGCGACCGTGCTCGGGACGTTGGCGGCGATGGGGATTAGGCGTTTGCCCGCACGCCTGCGCGGGATTGCTGAGGCCGTGTTCATGTCGCCTCAGATTGTTCCTTCGGTGGTGATCGCGGCGTCTGCGTATTTCATATTTGTTGAACTCGGGATGGTTGGCACCGTTACAGGCATAGCGGTGATGCACACTGTAGTCGCCTTGCCGTTTGTCGTTGTCATGATGGGAAGCCGCTTACAAACGCTGAGCCCCGACCTGGCGCAGGCATCCGCCAATTTGGGAGCGCAGCCTTGGCAGACGTTCTGGCGTGTAACGCTGCCGCAAATCAGTACCGCTCTGGTTGGTAGCGCGTTACTGGCCTTCCATGTGTCTTTTGATGAAGTGATCTTGTCGTTCTTCCTAAGTGGTGCGCGCAACAAGACGCTGCCGGTGCGGCTCTGGGACGGCATCTTGTTCGAAGTCACACCCATACTCCCGGCAATCTCGACTGTGGTGTTGATCGTCCCAGTGATGGGCGTATTGATATTGTTTCTGTTTCGGCGTTGGCGGGCGATTAGCGGCTGAGACATTGACAATCACGCCGCGCAGCAGAACTCGCGCCGTGGGAGCGGGAATGGGCTTGTCGCCGCGGTACTCGGAAAGAAGAAGTTATCGCTAGATCCTGTTCGGGGTTCACCGCGATGACGTCTAAGGATGATGCGTAAGAGCCGTCTAATGCGTTCGATGCTGTTTGTGCCGGGGGATTCTCCGCGAAAATTCGAGAAGGCGAGCGAAGGCAAGGCCGACGCGCTGATCATCGATCTCGAGGATTCCGTCGTCACCGAGAAGAAAAAAGAGGCGCGCAAGCTGACGTTGGCGATGGTCACGGGTAGGCGCGGCCTGCACCAACTCTATGTCCGGGTCAACGCGCTCGACACCGGGATGACACTTGCCGATCTCGCCGCTGTCATGCCAGGCAAGCCCGACGGCATCGTGCTACCGAAGTCGCAGGGCGGCGACGACGTCCGGCGGATTGCCTCTTGGCTCGAAGCGCTGGAGGCTGCGGCCGGCATCACGGTCGGCGCAACCCGCATCGTCTGCGTGGCTACCGAGACCGCCGGCTCGATCTTCGGTCTCGGCAGCTACAACGGCTGCTCTCCGCGCCTCACCGGCCTGATGTGGGGTGCGGAGGATCTGTCAGCTTCGCTCGGCGCTACCGAAAGGGCCAGCGGCGGCGTGTTCCACAGCCCCTATCGTCTGGCGCGCGATCTCTGCCTGATGGCGGCGGCCGCGGCCGAGGTTGCCGCGATCGATACCGTCTTTACTGACATCGATAATCTTGCAGGGCTCGAGCAGGAGACGCGCGCGGCGCGGCGGGACGGCTTTTCGGCCAAGGCGCTGATCCACCCCAAGCATGTCGACGTCGTCAATGCGGCGTTCGAGCCGACGGAGGCTGAACGTACCTGGGCGCAGAAGGTGATCGCGGCGTTCGCAAGCAATCCGAACTCCGGCACGCTGCGTCTCGACGGCATGATGATCGACAAGCCGCATCTTCGCGCCGCGAAGAAGATGCTCGGTCAGCCCTATCAGGACGCCGCGCCGCTATGATCGTTCGCCAAGCCACAAACGTGCTGGAGATCGAGAAATTCTTCGCGCAAAGTAGGAAACCGGCACGCTTGCCGAGATCACCGATTATTTGGGCTGGCCAGCTTCGGCCTGGCACTCCATGAGGGCGAGACGCGGCTGATCGAGTGTGGCCGGTTCGCGGCCCTCTTGCGTGAGCGGCGCGGCGAACGGCGACCCGAAACCTTTGCCGTTCTCGGCGTCATCCATTACTGCGGGCTGACCTGGGACGGCCCGTTCATCGTGAATCACAAGACGGAAGGGGAACGCCTGACGCGCAAGCTGAGGGCGTTGTGCTTGAGCTTGGCGGCTTATGCACTCGCCACTAGCCACACAGCACGGTAACCGGCATGAGGGCCTCACCTCGCAGTGACGAAGCTTGTCTGCGATACAGGCTGGCAAGAGCTGATCGGTGGAGGTGGCGCGATGGCAAATGCCATGCTTGATGCCAGGCAGGAAGGTGACTCTTATCGCCGCGTTGAGGTGATCACTGGGGAGCGCCGGCGGCGACGGTGGACGAGCGAGGAGAAGGCCCGGATCGCGGCAGAGAGCTTTGAGGAGGGGGCGAACATCTCCGAGGTGGCGCGGCGCAATGGCGTTTCTCGCGGACTGCTCACGGTGTGGCGCCGCCAGGTAGCGGCGGCGCTGGCCGGCAAAGCCCAGAACTTCGTGCCTATCCAAATTGGCGCCGAGAGCGATGGCGGGAGGGTTGGCAAGTCCGAGTGTATTTCGCCGGTACAGACGAAGCCCGTGGAGATTGCCACGCCGCCGGCCAAGGTCTGTGGAGTGGTCGAGATCGAGGTGAACGGGGCGCGCATCCGGGTCGAGCCGGGGGTGGAACTGGCGACGCTTTCGGTGGTGCTATCGGCGCTTCGAGGGATCCGGTGATTGCTCTACGGTCAGACCTCAAGGTGGTGCTGGCGGCCCAGCCGGTCGACTTTCGTAAGTCGGTGCATACGCTGTCGGCGCTGGTGAGCGAAGCACTGCGCGCGAACCCATATTGCGGCGACGTCTTCGTGTTCCGCAGCAAGCGCATGGACAGAGTGAAGCTTCTGGCGTGGGACGGCAGCGGCATGGTGTTGGTAACGAAGTGGTTGCACCAGGGGCGTTTCACCTGGCCGCCGATCCGCGACGGCGTTGTGCATCTCAGTGCGACGCAGCTTGCGATGCTACTCGACGGGCTCGAGTGGACGCGTGTGTCGCCCAAGCCTGTGAAGCAGCCGGCCATTGTCGGCTGAGAAGTGAGGATTTCACTGGAGCATGGGTCGCACGGATGTATCGTCTGGTCATGGCGATTCGCCCCGACACTCTCCCGACCGATCCGGCAGCTCTGACCGAGATGGTGCTCGCGCTTGACGCTGAGAACGAGACGCTGCGCGTAGCAATGCAAACGTTCAAGGACATGATCTTCGGGAAGCGCTCGGAGCGGCTTGCCGCGCTCGTGGCCGAGCAGCTCGCGCTTGAGCTTGGCGATCTTGAGACCGACGTCACGCCGCCTGCAGCTGCCAACGACGATGCAGCTGCGGCAAAGCCGCCCGGCAAGCCACTGCGGAAGAAGGCGCGCCGCAACATCGGCGCGCTTCCAAAGCACCTGCCGCGCTGTGAGCATGTGCTGGAGCCGGAGGCGACCGCATGCCCGTGTTGCAAGGGCCAGCTTCACAAGATCGGCGAGGACGTCAGCGAGGTGCTGGACATCATCCCGGCGATCCTGCGGGTGCTGCGGACGGTCCGTCCCAAGTACGGCTGCCGCCGCTGCACCGATGGTGTGATCCAGGCGAAGGTGCTGCCGCGCCTGATCGAGAGCGGCATGGCTTCGACCGCACTCGTGAGCCACGTGGTAGTCTCGAAGTTCGCCTGGTATCTGCCGCTGTACCGACAGGTGCAAATTCTGGCCGGCCAGGGTGTCCATCTCGACCGGGCGACGCTTGCCGGCTGGGTGAAGCGTGCGGCCTGGTGGCTCAGGAGCCTCTATGCGCTTCAGCTGCGCACGATCCAGACCGCGCCGCGCCTGTTCTGCGACGAGACGCCGATGCCGGTGCTCGATCCCGGACGACATCGCCCGCGCATCTGCCAGTTCTGGGCGCATGCCATGGATGACCGGCCATGGGGCGGTCCCTCGCCGCCGGCGGTGGCCTACGTGTTCGCCGACGGCCGCGGCACGGCGGAGATCGCCAGACAGTTGATGGGCTTTTCCGGCATTCTGCAGGTCGACGGTTATGCCGCCTACAAAGCGCTCGCCCGCGATCATGGCGGCGCGATCCAACTCGCCTTTTGTGTCGCCCACGCCCGCCGCAAATTCGTCGAGGTGTATAAGAAGACCCAGTCGGCGTTCGCGCGCGAAGTGATCGAGCGCCTGCAGGCGGTCTATGCCATCGAAGCAGAGATCCGTGGCAGCAGCTGCCGAGCAGCGGCTGGCCACCCGCGGCACCAGGTCCGCTCCATTGATGGAGGCGCTCAGGACGCGCCTGACCGCAATGGTCGGCCAGCTCTTCTCCCAATCGAAGCTGGCGGAGGCCATCAACTACGCACTCAATCACTGGGACGGGTTGACGCTGTTTCTCCGCGACGGCCGTGTCGAAGTTGACAGCAACACAGTCGAGCGTTCCATGCGCCCGATTGCGATGGGAAGACGCAACTCATTGTTCAGCGGCAGCGAAGGCGGCGCCGAGAGCTGGGCGATCCTGGCGTCGCTCGTGAACACGGCAAAACTCCATGAGCTCGACCCGCAGGCCTACCTGACCGATGTGCTGGAGCGCATCGTGTCTGGGCGAACCAAGAGCCATCAGCTGCACGAGCTGCTCGCCTGGAACTGGAAGGCGGCGCGCCGGCACACACCGCAGGCGGCGGCATGAGCCCACGTCGCCATAAGGCAGCATCGTCGATGGCGTCAGCCGCGATGTCGCTTGCGGAGCTCGAGCGATGGCTCCAGGATCGCGTCGATCGCCATCCTGCCGCCACCAGCATTCCCATGCTCGACGGCTATACCGCCGCGATCGTGGCCGGACCGGTGTCGATGAGCCCGCTCGATTGGATCTGCCCGCTGCTCGCGATCGATGCCGACGCTTTCAACCATGGCGGCACGCCGGAGTGATCTCCGCCGTCGCGCTGCCCCACAACGACATCAGCAACACCCTCTCGACTGCCCCCGATCGGTTCGAGCCGATGCACCGGCGCGACCCCAGCGGCAACATCGATGCGCATCCCTGGTGCCAGGGTTTCTATGCTGCGATGCGGCTCAGACTGTCGGCGTGGGCGCCGTTGCTCGACGTCAACAACGTCAATCACGGCCTGCTGCTCCCCATCCTGCTGCATTGTCGCGACGATCAGGCCCGTCCGCTGCTCGGACCGCCACGAAGCGGTCGCAAAACCGAGGATTTCCTCCGTAACGCCTACCTCGATATCCCAGCCGTCGTCGAGGCGCTGCGCCAGCACTGGATGCCCATTCGCTACGCCCGCGACCGCTAATCATCGCGGACGTGGGAGCTCATACCGGTTACACAGCACGAATGGTTCGTCGCCGCTCGCCGTTGCCACTACGGCTACTATGGCCGCACAACTCTCCTTCGCTCAGCGGCTTCTACCGGGGAGTGCGTCGGACCTGGTTGCGTGGTGTGAGACGGCGCAGCCAGAAAAGCTGGCGCATGGCCGGCCGGAGTTCGACGCCTTGAGGACCGCGTTCGCCTGCCAACTCCACGCATTAATCGCACATGTGCGCAGGTGTGGATATGACGCGGGCTCCGCGGGAAGATCCGGAGTGCGGGAAAGCGGCCCGCCCGGATCTGTGAGGGCGA
Source organism: Bradyrhizobium sp. BRP20 (assembly GCF_020194215.1). Classification (NCBI taxonomy): domain Bacteria; kingdom Pseudomonadati; phylum Pseudomonadota; class Alphaproteobacteria; order Hyphomicrobiales; family Nitrobacteraceae; genus Bradyrhizobium; species Bradyrhizobium sp. BRP20. The sequence continues at coordinate 54,690 of NZ_JADYVY010000017.1, forward strand.
AGCCAACTGGCCGATCTCTACTCGTCTGTGATCTTATGCCAGCGCAAGAAACGTGCATTCTCCCTCTGGTCCTTCGCGCGCATCACACGTTCACGACGGAATTGGTCAAGCGACGCTAGAGCCGTCACATAAAATTTGGTGAGCTTTGCGCGAGACGTGTTTGGCGCGATCCGTTCAAGCCGTTTATGTTCCATACCCGACATAAAGGTGCAAGTCTTCGCTGGCGCAGCGAAACACGCCCCTGGTTCCTAGGGCAAGGCTCGCGCGATGTCTTTGGCACGCCGATTGCTGAGACAGCAGTAGAAGCGGAGTGTTCGTTCATGGACTGGCAATTGGCTGATGCAGGACTCGTGAACTTTCGTACAACGTTGAGGCAACGACCGGTACTTCAAGGCAAGCCCTTCCGACCTAATCGGACGGGTGGAGCATAAGGCTGAGTTTTCTGGGCTCGAGCCGTTGAGCAGCGGATCTTGAGGCCTCTTCACCTTACGACCGAGCTTAGCTGGTAGCAGGGCCTAGCTGTTGCTCGTGCGCGAGGCTGCTTCGGTCAGATGGCGGGTTCTATGAACGAAAAAGAGGGCGCTATGTCGAATACTATCAAATGCAAGGTCGGAAGGGGCACGCGTTTAGATGACAAGCGGACAACCGCGAGTACGCCGTCGCAATTTCACGGTATCGACCCTATCTCGATCCCAACCCTTGGCAGACGAGAACAATCAGCAGCCGCTCATCTGCCTGCACCACCCACCTACTCGGATCCGCGCCCCCACGCTGCGGTGATGAATTTCATCGAGGAAACGCGAGTCGTTAGCGAAAGCGAACTGCAAGCCAACAGCATAACGCGTTATCAGGTGACAAAGTTCTACCGTGAGCAGATCACCAACAGTGGCTACTATGACCAGCTGAAGTACATCGTGGAGCCCTCACTCAAGGAGTTCGACAGTCCTGGCCATCTGGATACCAGCGGTGAGCATGAAAACACGATTGTGCCCGGATTCCAGCATAAGTATGCCCAAACCGGGTTGTTGCTGGTAACGGATCGTTGCGCTTCATATTGCCGATATTGCCTTCGCAAACGCATCGTCGGCAAGGACTCCGATGAAATAGCGACTGATTTCGACCAAATTGCGCAATATATTGCCAGCCATCCCGAGATGACGAACGTGCTGCTATCGGGAGGCGATGCATTCATGCTCGGCACGGCCAAGCTGGACAAAATACTTGATCATCTGCTGCCAATTCCACATCTGACTTCGATTCGATTTGGCACGAAAGCATTAGCCTATCAACCCAAGCGATTCGAGGATCCTGCTCTACCGAGATTGTTCCAACGGATCCATGAAGCGGGTAAGGCCGCAGTGATTGTCACGCACTTCGATCACATCGGCGAAATATCTGTCGATGCGGAGCGGAACATTCGCTCCTTGCGTGCACAGGGTGTGCAGTTACTGAACCAAACGGTGCTTCTCGCAAAAGTCAATGATGATCCTGAGATCTTGGCTGCCACCTTCGCTAAGTGCCACCAAATGGGTGTTCGCCCCTATTATCTCTTTCAGGCCAGGCCGGTGAGGGGCGCGTCGCATTTTCAGGTTTCGCTACGCCGCGGAATCGAGATTGCACGCAAGATCAACCAACGTCTCAGCGGCATCCAAAAAACATTCAAATACGCCATGTCGCACTACACGGGAAAGATCGAGATCCTCGATCTTGGAGCCGATGGCCGATTGTATATGCGTTATCATCAAAGCAAGGCTCCAGAAAAGATCGGAACGATCTTTTCTCGGCTGCACCGTGAAGGCGCCTGTTGGTTAGACGAGTTGCCCGAAGGATGAGATTGAAGGGCGCGCCGGAATGCTGCGTGCTTAGCCAGTACTGTGGCGCTTCTATCGCTCTAGTCACCGGCGGTTGATCACCATGGAGAACTACGATGTTTTCAAATAGCCTAGATTTTCGCCTCGCCGAGTTGAAAAAGTTAAACCCAATCGCCTTTAAGGCCATCGAGCCCACAATAGTTGGAGAATCATCCGCCTTTACCAACCTGGCCAATCTCTCGCGCAATGAGTTTACGTCGGAAGGGCGTGGGTTGGACTACCTTGATAGCATCCAACTGTCGCTGCTGGCACGATCGGAGGGTGTGATGGATCTTCTGGATAAGATGCACCCCGATGGTCGCGACGGACTTTGTTCATCATTGATCATCTGCGATCTTCTCGCTGGCGACGGATACGTGAACAAGGTAGCCCAACAACTCTTGGGTACGGCGCGCTGCCCGACGTTCATCAATTCTGATATATCTCAGTTCATGGTCGACCGTTGCATCCGCGACGGCCTATTTGCGACGTGGCAAAGCGCGACCGATCCGTTCTGGATTAGAGACGCATCGGTGGATGGTGTGCTGATGGCTTACGGCACACATCACATCCCGCGTGCTCAGCGCGCCACCGCGGTCCAGGCGGCCGCGCGAATTCTCCGGCCCGGTGGTATCCTTGTTCTTCATGACTTCGAGGAGGGCTCCCCCACTGCCCGCTGGTTCGCTGACGTGGTGTCTCGTTATTCGGTGACACCGCATGACTATCCTCATTTTACCGCGGGCGAGGTGCTCGATTTGTTCGCCGTAGCGCAGTTCGATGAGGTAACGGTGCAGCGCATCACGGACCCGTTCGTCTTCCACGGAAGGGACGAGCAGAGCGTTCTCCAGTCGCTAGCCGAATACGTTGTAAAGATGTACGGGCTAGAGAAGCTTCGACCCCATACGCAGCGCGTACTCGCGCTTCTTGATGAGTGTTTCGGGCTCGTCGTGACACGAAACCCTCGCGGTGAGTTCGAAGCGCGCGTCTCGCGCAATGCCTTGGTTGGGAGGGGGCGACGTGTGGTCTGATCAGGGGCCTGCTTCTGCTTACCCTCCCATATCGCGTTGTCTGCATGTGAGCGCGAATTTGCGGCAACAGATGTCACGAATTTCAATACGATAGAGCAGTGAAGCGCGGTCTCTCGCATTCATCGAAAAATCGTCCGAGACGTTGAAAGTGGTGATCCGGATGCGCCCGCCAGGCGGATGAGTCGAGATGTACTAGCGTACGCGAGTGGAGTCTCAATCTGCGTCCCGAAAGATCTGCCTCTCCAGGAAATGAATCATGAGCATTGATTTTGAGCTGCGTAATAGCATTGCGATCATCACCATTAATCGCCCGACGCGCATGAATGCTCTCGATCGCTCGCACTATAGCGAACTATCATCGGCTTGGACGCAAGTTCGAGACGATCGCAATATTCGGGCCGCCATCATCACGGGAGCGGGTTGCAAGGCATTTTGCGCTGGTGCCGATCTGAAGGATGAAATCCCGAACCCCCCAGGCCCCGCCGAGATGTGGCGAACGCAGCGCGAACCACTACTCAACCGCGGGCTTGAAATCTGGAAGCCAGTTGTCGCGGCAGTTAATGGGTGGTGTCTTGGTGGTGGAATGACGTTGCTGCTTGCAACGGATATTCGTGTCGCTGCTGAACACGCGCAGTTTGGTGTACCCGAAGTGAAGCGAGGTATCATCGCGGGTAATGGAGGAACTCAACGCTTGCTTGCACAACTTCCTTATCCGATAGCGATGCAGATGTTACTCGCCGGGGATTCGATTGGTGCCGCGGTCGCCGAAAGATGGGGTTTGGTGAATTTAGTCGTGCCTGCGGATCAGGTGTTTCAAAAAGCCTGGGAGCAAGCCGAACGCTTGGCCCGTAACCCACCCTTGGCAGTGCAAGCATCTAAAGAGTTGTCACTCAGGGGGCGGGATGTCGATTTGGCAACCGGACTCAGGTTAGAACAAATGTTCAACCGTTTCCTCATGACGACAGCTGACGCAGCGGAAGGAGCACGCGCGTTTGTTGAAAAGAGAGAAGCGACGTTCATAGGCTCATAATCGAAGCCGAACCAACTTACTCTCGGCTTGCGGCGGCTGGGCATTGTGATGGATGCAGTCCCATCGGGCATACCGGCACTTTCACCCTGTGTTGATGCATACATGGCAGAAATTTTGGGTCCGGCCTTGCGAAATCGGCCGCGGTCAATGGGAGGTGTCCCGATGGGAACATGTTCATTGGCATGCTGGGGACAGCTTGCTCGTCTCGGTCCTCGGCGTGTGGGAGTTGTGTTCCTTGTTTGTACAATTTGCCAGCCTACCCTCCAGCACAAGAATTTTCCAGAATGGGCAGCTTGCCGGCAGACTCACAACCTACGGAAACTCATTGCCCTTTTCTACCTCATTCCAAACCGAATTCCCTTGACGTCAGCCTTCGGAGGACAACGGTCACGTCATGAGGAGGCGCCTAGAGTCTTTGTCCTCAAGTTTCGTCGAGCGTTGATCAAGCTCCGCTAAGCTGAGCTGACTCGCGCCACGGGCTCCAATACGCCAAGGCAGGCTATCAGCTCTCGCCCCGGAGAAACGATGGGAACGGCGCAGTCCACCCGCTCTCTCGGGTATCCGATTCTACTGCTGGACGAGCCTACGGAATCCCTTGACGCTGCGAACAGCGCGACTGTGGTGGACCTAATCAGTGAAGCGAAGGACGGGGGAGCTGCTATCGTCGGGATTTTCCACGACGAGGAAGTCCGGGAAACCGTTTCAGATTGACTATTCGAGGTAGGCAGAATGAGCTCTATGCCTAGGCCTAGCTAGGCCTAGCGCTCCATCGGGAGCAGTCACCTAATGTTACTCGCGACAACGCTTCGGCCGCGCCTGCGGTGTTTCGGGATCTACGGGGGACGCTCGCCGCGTCGCAGCATCGAAGGTCGCACGAGATTGGCATCACCGGCCCTCAGGGTCTGGAGCGAGCGGTCGTCGAGACCACGGCGCAGCCCAAGGCCGTTGCGGATCCCTACCTATCGATAGGGCTAGACCTTTCGCGGTCTCGACCACCGAAATTCGGTCAGATGCTTGGTGTCCGTCGTCGGCTGCGATTCCAACAAGGGTGTTAGTGCGACCTGCCACCGGGTCTAGCCCTCTCTAAAGCAAGTATTTTTTCGCCGCTCCACGCCTGCTCCCTACGACAGCTGAATACTTGTTGAACTAACCCATTTCCTGCCTTTTCTATCCATCCCCGTTGCTGATCGCTTGCCGCGGTTGGCTTTCGGGGGACGGTCGTGGCGGGCACACCAATCAATTCGGCAGCGTTCTCGCGTGGCGCACGCATGCTGCGCACCGCGCTTGGCCCTGCGATCGCGACATTCCTCGAAGACCCGGCGATCGTCGAGGTAATGCTCAACCCCGATGGACGGCTTTGGATCGACCGGCTGTCCGGCGGGCTGGAGGATAGCGGCCGGACGATGTCCGCCGCCGACGGCGAGCGGATCGTGCGCTTGGTCGCGCACCATGTCGGCGCTGAGGTGCATGCCGAGAGGCCGCGCGTGTCGGCCGAGCTTCCCGAGACGGGGGAGAGGTTCGAGGGACTCCTGCCGCCCGTCGTTGCGGCGCCGGCCTTTGCGATCCGCAAGCCCGCCGTCGCTGTCTTCACGTTGGACGACTATGCGGCTGCCGGCATCATGACGGCGGGACAAGCGGGCGTGCTCCGCGAAGCCGTCGCCGCCCGCAAGAACATCCTGGTCGCTGGCGGCACCTCGACCGGCAAGACAACGCTGACGAACGCGCTGCTGGCCGAGATCGCCGGGACCACCGATCGCGTGGTCCTGATCGAGGATACGCGTGAGCTGCAATGCCGCGCCCCAAATCTGGTTGCGCTGCGCACGAAGGACGGTGTCGCGTCGCTGTCCGATCTCGTTCGCTCCTCCTTGCGTCTGCGCCCCGACCGCATTCCGGTCGGCGAGGTCCGAGGCAGCGAGGCCCTGGAGCTCCTCAAAGCCTGGGGCACGGGTCACCCCGGTGGAGTCGGAACGATACACGCCGGCACGGCGCTGGGCGCGCTTCGCCGCCTCGAGCAGCTCATCCAGGAAGCCGTCCTTACCGTTCCCAAGGCGCTGATCGCCGAGACGATCGATCTCGTCGCGGTGCTGCGCGGCCGTGGCAGCGAACGCCGCCTCGCCGAACTCGCCCTCGTCGCCGGTCTTGATCCCGCCACTGGCGATTACCGCGTCCAATCGGCCGGAGCGGGCGGCCAATCCTCGCTTCCCAAGGACCCATCATGATTCAGTTCCCTCCCGCGATCCGTGACGTTCGCCGCCGCTTCACCGAGCTCGCGGCAATTGCCTTCATCTCCATCGCTTTTGCCCCCGCGGCTTACGCCTCCGGCTCCTCGATGCCGTGGGAGACGCCGCTCAATCAGATACTGGAGTCGGTGCAAGGTCCGGTCGCCAAGATCATGTCGGTCATCATCATCACCGTGACCGGCCTGACGCTCGCCTTCGGCGATACCTCCGGCGGCTTCCGCCGGCTGATCCAGATCGTCTTCGGCCTATCGATCGCCTTCGCCGCGTCGAGCTTTTTCCTGACCTTTTTCAGCTTCTCCGGCGGAGCCTTGGTGTAATGGCCGCGATCGTCGATCCGGAGGTGCCAGGCTTCTTCGCGCCGGTCCATCGCGCGCTCACCGACCCGATCCTGATGGGCGGTGCGCCCCGGACGGTTGCGATCGCCAACGGCACGTTGGCGGCCGCAATCGCGCTCGGCCTCCACCTCTGGATTCCCGGAGCGCTGATTTGGGCTGCGGGTCATGCCGCAGCCGTCTGGGCGGCCAAGCGCGACCCGCAGTTCGTGGACGTCGTTCGACGCCACCTCCGCTATCCATCCTATCTCGGCGCGTGAGGCCTCCATGCTGAATCTTGCCGAATATCGCAACCGGCCTCACAGTCTCGCCGACTTCTTGCCCTGGGCAGCTCTGGTCGAGAAAGGCGTCGTCCTCAACAAGGACGGCGCGTTCCAACGCACGGCCCGCTTCCGCGGTCCGGATCTCGACAGCGCGACGCCTGCCGAACTCGTCGGCGTGACGGCCCGACTCAACAACGCGCTGCGTCGTCTCGGCTCGGGCTGGGCGATCTTCGTCGAGGCCCAGCGCATCAGTGCCCAGACTTATCCGCACAACACCTTTCCCGACGCCGCATCAGCGTTGGTTGACCTGGAGCGGCGGGACGCTTTCGAGGAGGCTGGAGCCCATTTCGAGAGCCGATATTTCCTGACCTTCGTCTGGCTCCCGCCGGCTGAGGACGCCTCGCGCATCGAGGGCTGGCTCTATGAGGGCCGCGCGCAGGGCGGCGTCGATCCTCATGAGCTGCTGCGCGGCTTCGTCGATCGGACCAACCGCGTCCTGCAACTGGTCGAAGGGTTCATGCCCGAAGTGGCATGGCTGGATGACAGCGAGACGCTGACCTACCTGCATTCGACCATCTCCACCCGGCAACAGCGGGTCCGCGTTCCCGAGTCGCCGATGCATCTCGACGCGCTGCTCGCGGACGAGCCGCTCGCCGGCGGTCTCGAGCCGCGCCTCGGCAGCCACCACCTTCGCACGCTCACCGTGGTCGGCTTTCCGACCGCGACTCATCCCGGAATCCTGGACGAGCTCAACCGGCTTGCCTTCCCGTACCGTTGGTCGACGCGCGCGATCCTCCTCGACAAGACCGAGGCGGTGAAGCTGCTGACCAGGATCCGCCGGCAGTGGTTCGCCAAGCGGAAGTCAATCGCTGCCATCGTCAAGGAGGTGATGACGAATGAGGCCTCGACACTGGTCGATAGCGATGCGGCGAACAAGGCCGCCGATGCCGACCTCGCTTTGCAGGAACTCGGCACTGACAACGTCGGCCAGGCCTATATTACCGCGACCGTCACCGTCTGGGACGAGGACCCCGGCCTCGCTGCTGAGAAGCTTCGCCTGGTCGATAAGGTGATCCAGGGCCGCGACTTCACCTGCATGGCGGAAGGGGTGAACGCGCTCGAAGCCTGGCTCGGCTCTCTTCCGGGGCACGCCTACGCCAACGTCCGTCAGCCTCCGCTCTCGACATTGAACCTCGCCCACATGATCCCGCTTTCGGCGGTCTGGGCCGGGCCGGACCGCGATGAGCATTTCCGCAGCTCGCCACTTTTCTTCGGCAAGACGGAGGGCTCGACGCCGTTTCGCTTTTCGCTGCATGTCGGCGACGTCGGGCACACCCTGATCGTCGGTCCCACCGGCGCCGGCAAGTCCGTGCTGCTGGCGCTGATGGCGATCCAGTTCCGCCGCTACCGGAAGAGCCAGATCTTCGCCTTTGATTTCGGCGGCTCGATCCGCACGGCGGCGCTTGCCATGGGCGGCGACTGGCACGACCTCGGCGGCAGTCTGTCGAACAGCGCTGAAGACTCAGTGTCTCTTCAACCGCTCGCGCGTGTCGGCGATGCGGCGGAGCGCGCCTGGGCGGCAGAATGGGTGACCGCGATCCTCGCCAAGGAAGGCGTCACCATCGATCCGACCGTGAAGGAGCACGTCTGGTCGGCGTTGACCTCGCTGGCGTCCTCGCCGGTCGAGGAACGCACGATCACTGGCCTGACGGTTCTGTTGCAATCGACCGCGCTCAAGCAGGCACTGCAACCTTATTGCGTCGGCGGCTCCTCCGGCCGCCTGCTCGACGCGGAGGCAGAGCAGCTCGGACTTGCGTCGGTGCAGGCGTTCGAGACCGAGGGCTTGATCGGCGCTGGTGCTGCGCCCGCCGTCCTCACCTACCTCTTCCATCGCATCGAGGGACGGCTCGACGGCCGGCCGACCCTCCTCATCATCGACGAGGGGTGGCTCGTCCTCGACGATCCGGCCTTCGCGCAACAGCTCAGGGAATGGCTGAAGACGCTCCGGAAGAAGAACGCCTCCGTCGTCTTCGCAACCCAATCGCTTTCCGACATCGACGGCAGCAACATCGCACCCGCAATCGTCGAGAGCTGCCCGACGCGGATCTTCTTGCCGAACGAGCGCGCGATCGAACCTCAGATCACCTCCATCTACCAGCGGTTCGGCCTAAACGATCGCCAGATCGAGATCATCGCGCGCGCGACGCCGAAGCGGGACTATTACTGCCAATCCCGCCGCGGCAACCGGCTCTTTGAGCTCGGCCTTGGGCCGGTCGCGCTCGCCTTCTGCGCTGCGTCCTCCAAGGCCGACCATGCCGCCATTGAACGGCTGCTCGCTGAGCACGGCCGCGACGACTTCACGGCCGCCTGGCTCGCGGATCACGAGCTGCTCTGGGCCGCCGACCTCATCCCTGACCTGACAAATCTGGAGGTGCAATCATGACCGTCCGCAAGACGCGGCGCGCACGCTTGGTCGCCGCGACCACTCTCTCGCTCGCCCTATGGATCTCGCCGCTTTTAACGGTGCCGGCCTCTGCGCAGTGGATCGTCTACGACCCCAGCAACTTCAGCCAGAACGTGCTGACTGCGGCGCGCGAGCTGCAGCAGATCAATAATCAGATCCAGATGCTGACCAATCAGGCCCAGAGCCTGGTGAACCAAGGAAAGAACCTCGCCAATCTGCCGATGTCGACGCTGACTCAGCTTCAGGCGTCGATTGCCCAGACCCAGTCGCTGCTGAGCCAGGCCCAGAACATCGCCTTCAACGTCGAGCGGATCCAGACGACGTATTCCAGCACGTACGGCACGGCGGCGGCAACGGGTTCCAATGCGACAATGTTTGCTGCGGCTCAACGTCGTTGGCAGAACTCGGTCGGCGCTTTCGAGGATTCGTTGAAGGTGCAGGCCGGCGTCGTCGGCAATATCTCGACCAACTCCAGCGCAATGAGCTCGCTGGTGACCGCCAGTCAGTCGGCAAGTGGCGCGCTGCAGGCCGCTCAAGCCGGCAATCAGCTTCTCGCCCTGCAATCCCAGCAGCTTTCCGACCTTGTCGCGGTCCTCGCTGCAAAGGGGAGGGCAGACGCGCTCGAGCAGGCGCGCGTCGCGGCGAGCGAATCGCAAGGCCAGCAACAATACAAGATCTTCTCGACGCGTAGCGGCTATCAGCCCGGCAACGTCACCATGTTCAGCGGCAACTGAGGCTTGGGTCATGGAGCGCTCGGATATCCTTCGCGCAGGCGCGATGATCGTCGTGTTCGTGATTTTCCTCGCAGCGCTGCATGTCATCCATCGGCGTCCGGCCGAGCGCCCGGCATCCGACGTCCCCTCTGTCTCCGCTCCCGATGACCTTTCGGCCGAGCTGCTCCGCTGCGCTGAGCTTGGACCCCAGGATGCCGAAGATCCGCACTGCCAGGCGGTTTGGAAGGAGAACCGCGCGCGCTTCTTCGGCAGGCCGGCGCGGCCACTTCTGCCGCAGGCCGCGCCGGCCACACTGCCGATGACGAGCGCTCCGCAGGGAGGGAGGTCATGAACAACGTCGGCGTTATCGACACCTTCCTCAATACGTTCACGACCTACATTGATTCGGGTTTCGGCCTGATCAAGGGCGAAGTCACGTATCTGTCGTCGACATTGATCGTCATCGACATCACGCTCGCCGGCCTGTTCTGGGCCGGGGGCGCAGATGAGGACATCCTCCAACGGCTGGTGAAGAAGACCCTCTACATCGGCTTCTTCGCCTTCATCATCACCAACTTCACCAAGCTCTCATCCATCATCTTCAATAGCTTCGCAGGCCTCGGCCTGAAGGCCGGCGGCTCGTCGATCTCGACCGCGGATTTCCTTCGTCCCGGCAGGCTCGCACAGGTTGGGCTCGACGCTGGGCAGCCCCTGCTGGACGCAGCAAGCCAGATGATGGGCTTCACCAGCTTCTTTGCGAACTTCGTCCAGATTGCCGTGCTGATGGTGTCCTGGCTCTTGGTGCTGATCGCCTTTTTCATTCTGGCTGTGCAGCTGTTCGTCACGCTGATCGAGTTTAAGCTGACGACGCTTGCCGGCTTCATCCTCATTCCCTTTGCGCTCTTCAACAAGACCGCCTTTCTCGCGGAGAAGGTGCTGGGTAACGTCGTTGCCTCCGGCGTGAAGGTCATGGTGCTCGCCGTGATCGTCGGCATCGGCACTGGGCTCTTCTCTCAATTCACCACAGCCTATGCCGGCGGCCAGCCGACCATCGAGCAGGCGCTCTCAGTCGTGCTGGCAGCGCTCGCCATGCTCGGCCTCGGCATCTTCGGTCCCGGCATCGCCAGCGGTCTTGTCTCGGGGGCGCCGCAGCTTGGCGCGGGCGCTGCCGTCGGCACCGGTCTCGCCGTCGCCGGTACGGCGATGGTCGGCGGCGCGGCGTTCGGTTTGGCCGGAAGGGGAGCGATGGCAGCGAGCTCCGGTGCTGCGGCCGCCGCACGTGGTGGTGCGGCGATGGCCGGCGGCATGTCCACGGCCTACAGCATCGCATCGGTCGGCAGGTCTGGCGCCGGCGGCGTCGCGGCCGGTCTCAGTGGCGCAGGTCGTGCGGCGGCTAGTCACGGGACAGTTCCCGTCAGACGCGCCGCTTCGCAAGCGGCGGGGGCAATGAGGGAGAGCTTCGCCTCCGGTGCCCGTGCCGGCGTCGTCAACACGGGTGGCACCTCGACCATGGGAACCATCGGGAGTGGCGAGGCCGCAAATGATGGGGCCGCGTCTCAAGCAGCGAGCCCGCCCGCCTGGGCCCGGCGCGTCAAGCGCAATCAGGCCGTCATTCACGGCGCGCAGACGGCCGCGCAAGCCCTCAAATCAGGCGACAGCCACGGTGGCGGTCACTCCGTCGACCTCTCGGGAGGAGAATAATTGATGTCAGTCTTTCGGCGATCGTCGGTGCGCTACGGCCGTACACCCGAACCCGAAACGCCCTATCAGCGCGCTGCGCAAGTTTGGGACGAACGCATCGGCTCCGCCCGCGTGCAGGCCAGGAACTGGCGGCTGATGGCTTTCGGTTCGTTGATCCTCGCTTCCGGCCTCGCCGGGGGGCTCGTCTGGCAATCCACGCATGGCACCGTCGTGCCCTGGGTGGTGCAGGTCGACAAGCTCGGCGAGGCGCAAGCCGTGGCGCCCGCCGTCGCCGACTACAGGCCGAACGACCCGCAGATTGCCTGGTATCTCGCCCATTTCATCCAGATCGTCCGCTCGCTTCCGGCCGACCCGATCATCGTGCGGCACAACTGGCTGCAGGCTTATGATTTCACGACGACGGCGGGCGCGGCGGCGTTGAACGACTACGCCCGCGCCAATGACCCCTTCGCCAATCTCGGCAAGCAGCAGGTCGCGATCGACGTCTCCAGCGTCATCCGCGCCTCGCCCGACAGTTTTCGCGTGGCCTGGGTCGAGCACCGCTATCAAGACGGGGCGCTCGCTGGCACCACACGTTGGACCGCGATCCTCACCATCGCGATTCAGCCGCCTACCGACGCCGATCGGCTTCGCAAGAATCCACTCGGGATCTACGTCAACGCCATCAACTGGTCAAAGGAGCTGGGACAATGACCCCGCCGATTTTCTCAAGAGCCGGCGGTCCGGCTTTACGTTTCTCCATCGTTCACCAAGGCCGGAAAGGCAGCGATACATGCTTCAGTAAACCCGCACTTGCGGCTTTACTCATATCCGCCTCGACGCTCGGTGGCTGCGCGCACAATTTCATCCCGCCCGACATCAACTACGATAGCGCGGAGCCGGCGACGCTCACCGCTGATCCGCCGCGGCCCGTCCAGATCGTGGAGTTGCCAAAACCGCTGCCGCTGCCAGGGCAGTTGAAACCGCTCGCCGCCGGCAAGCGCACCCCCGAAGCCGCCGATCCGAAGGTTCGCGTCAAACAGGCCAACGCCGCGGCACGGGTGCAGCCGGTTCGCAACGGATTCATCAACGCGGTACAGGTCTATCCTTTCTCGGGCGGAGCCCTCTACCAGGTCTATACCGCGCCAGGTCAGATCACCGATGTCGCCCTCCAGGAAGGCGAGCAACTCGTCGGTTCCGGTCCGGTCGCCGCCGGTGACACTGTGCGCTGGATCATCGGTGATACCGAGAGCGGCGCGGGCGCGACCAGGAAGATCCACATCCTGGTCAAGCCGACGCGGCCGGAATTGGTCACCAACCTCGTCATCAACACCGACCGGCGGACCTATCTCCTCGAGCTGCGCTCGACGGAGAAGACCTACATGGCTTCGGTCTCCTGGCAGTATCCCGAGGATCAACTCATTGCGCTTCGGCGGCAGAATGCGGCCGCTGAAACCGCAGCCCCCATCGCGGCTGGCGTCGATCTCGCCGCGATCAACTTCCGCTACGCGATCGAGGGCGATGATCCGGCCTGGCGTCCGCTGCGCGCCTTTGACGACGGGAATAAGGTCTACATCGAGTTCCCCAGCGGGATCGTCCAGGGCGAAATGCCGCCGCTGTTCGTCATCGGTCCGGCCGGCGGGTCCGAACTGGTGAACTACCGCGTCAACCGCAACTACTACATCGTGGACCGCCTGTTCGCTGCCGCCGAATTGCGTCTTGGCGACAAGGACAGCGAGCGGCGCGTGCGCATCGTCCGCACCGACGGAAGGCCGCGCTCATGGCGATAGGCAGCGAAGACGAACATCAGAGCGACATCCCGCCCGTCGCGCCGCCGCACCTTCGGCTCCGAGGCGTGCGGCCGCGTGTCACACGGCTCTCGCGCAAGGTGCTTGTCGGCCTCGGCGCGGTGTCGGCCCTCGCCGTCGCGGGCGCGCTCGGCTACGCGCTCAAGACCGGCAACAAGCCGCAGACCGGCCAAGAGCTGCTCAGCACCCAGAACAGGCCTTCGGTCGAGAGCCTCGCTGCCTTGCCGAAGGACTACACCGGTCTGCCGCGTCAAGCGCCGCCGCTCGGGCCGCCGCTGCCCGGCGATCTCGGCAAGCCGATCCTCAACGCCGGCACCGCTCCGAACACCATGGCAGCAACGTCTGATCCGGAGACGCAGCGCAGGGGCCAGGAAATCGAGGCGGCACGGGTCAGTCGTCTCTTCGCCCAGACTGCTCAGCAACCGCAGAGCGCCGGCCAACTCATCCCGACCGCCGCCACCGGCGCCGTGACGACCCCGGCCGCGACACCGCCCGTCGATGCCGGCTCCGCCCAGAACATGCAAGACCGCAAGACGGCCTTCCTCAATGCGGCGACGGACAAGCGCACGGTCAGTCCGGATCGGCTCGAGGCCAAAGTCTCTCCTTATGTCGTGCAGGCCGGCACTGTGATCCCGGCTGCGCTCATCACGGGCATTCGGTCCGATCTGCCTGGCCAAGTCACGGCTCAAATCACGGAGGCGGTCTGGGATAGCCCGTCCGGAAAATATCTTCTCATCCCTCAGGGCGCGAAACTGATAGGTCAGTACGATAGTTCCGTCGCGTTCGGCCAGTCCCGCATACTCCTGGTCTGGACTCGCATCATCATGCCGGACGGCAACTCGATCGTGCTGGAGCGCCAGCCCGGCGCCGACACCGCTGGTTATGCCGGTCTCGAGGACGAGGTCGACAACCACTGGGGCATGCTGTTCAAGGCCGCCGTTCTCTCGACCATGCTCAGCGTCGGAGCCGAGGCGGGCACGAGCCAGAATGAGAACAACCTCGTTCAAGCAATCCGTAGCGGCGCGTCCAACAGCATCAGTCAGACCGGACAACAGATCGTGCAACGTCAGCTCAACATCCAGCCGACGCTGACTATTAGGCCGGGTTTCCCGGTCCGGGTCATCGTTACGCGGGATTTAGTGTTGGCTCCATACGGAAAGGGAGGGGCGCCATGACGAAGCTCAAGCTTGGACCGCTTGAAGACGACAAGCCGGTAAAGCTCACGATCGAGTTGCCGGCGGCGGTTTTCAGGGATCTCAAAAGCTACGCCGAGATTTTAACACGTAGCGGAGGCACTACGACGCCGAACGAACCTGCCAAATTGATCGCGCCGATGATCGAACGTTTCATGGCAACCGACCGCGCTTTTGCGAAGGCCCGGCGAAATTCTGCTCAGCCCGCACCAACAGCAGCGGAAAGATCCGGGTAGCGCTCGCGAAGGAGGTCCAGAAACGGACGTACTAATGGATTGCCGTTGGACTGCCGCCAATAGACGCGGAAGCTCAGCCGCGTCGGCCCCTCCGCATCATGCACCTCCCGGAAGATGACACCGGGATAAGTCGCGCCAGTCGCACTTTCCAGGGCGAGGAGAATACCGAAGTCCATGCCCACCATGGAGAGAAGCCGGTCGAGCCCCACGTCATGGCGAAGCAGCTTGCAAGGATCGGAAGATCCTAATTTGCTGATGAGAAGCTTGAGGAGTTCCGGTCCGGGGCCACGCTGTGACATCAAAAGCGGTTCGCGCCGCAGTTCGCCCCATTGAACTACGTCATGACTTGCCAGACGATGTTTCGCAGGGAGGGCAGCAACAACACGTTCGCTCCAGAGCACCAATGACTTGCCGCTCCAAGTCGGGTTGGGATCCGCCACGACAGCGACATCGATGGCTGAGCTGGCGAGGTCCGAAATCAGATGCTCGCTCGCTCCGTCGACAAACTGTCTATCGACATCGGGAAAGCGGTGCCTGTGCTCGAGGAGAGTGGCTCGGAGATTGCCGGCTGACAGGGAGGTATGGATCCCGATGGTCAACCGACCGCTCTCGCGACGCGAGCGGGTCTTGAGGCGAGCGGCCATTGCTTCAGATTCGCCTACGATGCGCCGGGCATCCTCGAGAAATTCTCGACCTTCCATCGTTGGTCGCGTGCCTCCGTTGGTGCGCTCGAATAGTTTGCTGCCCAACGTGTGTTCGAGACTTCGTAGGCAGCGACTGAGCGTCGACTGCTTGATTCTAAGCGTCTCTGCCGCTTGACGGATGCTTCGATGCTGGGACGCAGCGATCGCCCAGCGTAGATCTCGAAATTCCACAGCCACGCTCGAAGCCCTATGGTGAGTTGTGGGACCAAGTGTTTTCTTGCCCCTCCATTGTGTTGCGTCAGCTCCTACGACTTCGGCCGGAATACGTATTTCAACACCGAGGTTATTTCAAACGTTAGGATGTGTGATGGAAAAGACAACTACAGGCTACTCACCGTCTGATGAATTCGGTTCTCTCTCTCTCTTCCGTTTTTGCGTCGTTGGGTCAGAGGACAATCAACCAGCACAGTGAGCAGGTGGCTGAAGGACGCGATCCGCGGCTTTCATTCGTACCCTCGGCAGATCTTGGGCCGATCAGCAAGGGCCCGTTTATCGCCCGGTCGATCGTTCCGGCAACGTTCGGCATGGGGACTGGGTGATAAGCGATACTAACCGGAGGGCCTCGATCCTGCGGCGAATGTCGCCAAATGATCCGGCCCAGCCGGCTGCGCGAATTTTGCGGTCGCTGACTGCAATGCCTTCCCTCCCTAGAGCTTGCGCGAAGCCACTTTGTTGGTCTGTTTGGCTTCCGTCTCCTGAAGGTGCCGAACCAGAAGCTCGCCTGAGGTCTTGTTGTGCTCGCGTGCGTAACGTTCGGAGGCGGCCGCATCGCCCCTGAGCAGCGCGTTGACCATTTTCTCGTGGTTCGCGATGACCATGTCGGGCCGTTCAAGGATTGCGTTTGAAGAGGCCATGTACATGCAAACCTGATGTTCGACTAAGCCGTAATGATCGGCGAGGCGGTTGTGTCCCGAAAGGACAACGATCGTCTTGTGAAGCGCGAGATCACTATCGTTAATCCGCTTCTGGTTGCGGCTTTTTGCGGCGGCCTTCATGTCGTCGTAAGCCGCCTCGATCGGTTGCCTCCGATTCGGGTTGGCGGCAGCGAGCTGTGCGGCCAGGCCCTCGAGGCTGGATCGAAGTGTGTAGAGCTCCCATGCATCCTTGGATGTCAAGCTCGCGACTTCCCAGCCCGAGTAAGGCTTCTGCTTCACCAGGCCCTCGCTCATCAGCCGCTGCAACGCCGCCCTTATCGTACCCCGCGACACGTTGAGCTCCGTGGACAGTTCGGTTTCTGTCAGGCGCTTTCCCGGCGCGAGGCCGCCACTGGTGATCGTCTGGCGGATAACGTCGGCAGCCGCACGGTCCAAACTCCGCTTCTCGACTAATCCCGAGATGATCTTAGCAGCCATTCTTCCTCCAACCGCGTTTGCGGAATGTTCGTTCTGAGTCACGGCGGATATTGGCGAACATTCGCCATTGACACCAGAGAATTCGTGTTGTTTGTTAATTGTCGACAATCAGCAGTTGAGCGGGGCCGTGCTTGCGCATTTCCGAAACCAAGGGCGTTAGCTTCGCCGGTCTGCAGCGCCTTTCGTCGTCAGCCGCCTCTCACAAGATCGTAAAGGCG
This sequence comes from Bradyrhizobium sp. BRP20, assembly GCF_020194215.1. Lineage (NCBI taxonomy): Bacteria > Pseudomonadati > Pseudomonadota > Alphaproteobacteria > Hyphomicrobiales > Nitrobacteraceae > Bradyrhizobium > Bradyrhizobium sp. BRP20. The sequence continues at coordinate 71,801 of NZ_JADYVY010000017.1, forward strand.
GATGCGATCCTGGTATCGATTCCGTTCGAATCCGGCGGAGTGCCGCCTTGGAGCTTCGGCGGAGCGCCGAAACTGCAGTTCGACACGCTGTTGGTGAGACTGGAAACCGAACAGGGCATCGTGGGGTGGGGCGAAGCCTTCTCGCGGTGCGAGGACAAGTCGCTCAAGGCGATGATCGAGACGCGCGTGTTACCGCTCGTGATCGGCCGGAGCGCCCTGGAAATCGGCAAGATCAAGTATGATGTGGAATTCCGGCTCCAGAATTTTGGCCGCGTGGGCCCTATCATCTATGGCGTCTCGGCGGTCGACATCGCCCTGTGGGACATCCTCGGCAAGATCTCCGGACTGCCGCTCACCGCATTGCTAGGCGGTGCATTCGCCAGCGAAGTCGAGGTCTATGCCAGTCTGATGCGCTACGGCAATTGCGCCGATGTCGTCAGGGCCACCCGGCAGGCAATTGAGCGCGGATATCGTTACATCAAGTTGCACGAGATCACCGAGGACGAAATCCACGCCGCCGTCGAAGCCGCAGGGGCGCAGGCCGCCGTCATGCTGGATACCAATTGCCCATGGCCGGTGGCGGAGGCGCTCAAATACGATCGGCTTCTCGAGCCTCTCAATCTGTACTGGCTGGAGGAGCCGGTCTGGCCACCAGAGAACTATGCTGGGCTGGCCCGCATTCGTTCAACCGGGCGGCACCACATCGCCGCCGGCGAAAATGCCGGCAGCCTGCATGATTTTGTTGCGATGATCGCCGCAGGGGCCATCGACATTGCGCAGCCTGATGTCGCGAAAGCTGGCGGTATTTCCGAGCTCGTGAAGATCGCATCGCTTTGTCAGGCTGAATCAATCGAATTCGTGCCGCATTGTGCAATCTTCGGCCCCGGCCAGGTCGCGACCATACACCTCAATGCGGCGCAGCGATCAGTCCCGATGCTCGAGCGGCTCTATTGCGACTTCGAGGCCGAGATCTACGGCGGTGCTACGCTTCCGGTCAATGGAAAGGTTGCCGTGCCGACGGGGCCGGGGCTTGGCCTCGACCCTGATCCAGGCGTGATCAACCGCTACCGCGTTGCCTGAAGGACGGAGGCGTTGTGACATGGGCCATAGTTACATTCGTCTCAACAGCGTCGTCGGCGGACCATCACCTAGCCGCGCTGCTGCGCGCAATTGCGCTCTTCGTGAAGGCACGAAGGTTCGCGCAGGCCTGCCTGATCAGCTCGCGGGCGAGATGAAGCAGATCAGCATCGCGCTGGAAAGCGCGGTCCTGGACCAATTTATGTGAAGAGAGCGCTCATCAAGCGCGCTGTTTGCGCGTCTAACCCAAGAAGAGGGGACTCGAAATGGTAACACGGAGAGAGTTGCTTGCAGGAGCCGGAGCAGTTGCCGTGGCTAGCGGAGCGGGTCTCAAACCGCTCCCAGCGAAGGCGGCGCAAAGTAAAACCCTCGTGCTGGCGTCGATGGGCCCGGTCACCGGCAATTGGGATCCGACCTCTCACACGACCCTGGGGCAGTTGAAGTTCGAAAAGTTCGTATTCAATCATCTGACACGCTGCGAAATGCGGGAGGGTAAGTCTGAAGAGCTGACCCCAGACCTCGCCACCAGTTGGAAGCTGATTGATGCGCACACCCTGGAGTTCAAGCTTCGGGACGGCGTCAAATTCCACGATGGCAAGGAGTTCGGTGCTGAAGATGTTAAGGCGACCATGGAGTATGCCTCCAATCCGGCGCGCCCGGCATCCGCCCTCTATCCGGGCCGCGTTGATGTCGAGGTCGTCGACAAACTGACGGTCCGGTTGAAGACCGAAAAACACGGCTACCCCGCGTCTGCCTTCTGGTTCATTTCGAGCTTCCTTCCAATCCTGTCGGCAAAGGATATTGCCGATCCCGCGCTCCTCCAAAAGCGCCCGAACGGCACGAACGCCTTCAAATATGCGGGCACGCAGGGAGACAGGAACAGCCTCGAAGCGAATGATGAATTCTACGGCGGACGTCCCAAGATCGATCGGATCGTCTATGCCTACGTTCCGGACGCCAACACGCGCGCGCTGGGCCTGTTGAACGGCGAATATCACATTGCCGAACGGCTGGAGCCCGAGCAATACGCCTCGTTGTCAAGCAACCCGAAAGTCACCACCCACAGGGCGCTGACGACCGAAAACAAATATTTGCACTTCCGGTGCAACAAGCCTCCCTTCAACGACGCACGCATTCGCCGCGCAGTTTGCCACGCCATCGACCGCGATCAAATCCTGTCGCTGATGGGCGAGGCGGCCACACCGTCTAACTGCTATATTTCGCCGACCAAGTTCGGCTTCACGGACATTCCTGATTATCCCAAGTTCGATCCGGATGCCTGCCAGAAGCTTCTCGCCGAGGCAGGGTTTCCCAAAGGAAGGGGGCTGCCGCAACTCGAATATATCACCTCGATCGGGTTCTATCCGAAGACGAAAGAGTATGGCGAGCTGATCACAGCGATGCTCGCAGAACAGGGGCTTGATGTTCGCCTGACTGTTCTTGAACCGGCCGCGTGGGAGCAGGCGATCTATCGCCGCGCTGACGGCCAGGGCCAGGGCCACATGTGCGACGTCGGCTGGATGACCGGATCGCCGGAGCCGGATCTCGTGCTTCGACCGAACTGGCATTCAAGCGCCGCGCTGATCACCGGGATCAACGACCGGGAAATTGACGCGGTGCTAGACAAGGAACGCGCCGCTACAAACCCGGAAGAGCGCCGCAGCATTTTCAAGAATGAGACGTTTCCCACTCTCGCAAACAAGGTTCCGAGCTTGTCGCTCTTTTCCGCCGTGACCTTCCATGCCGCAGCCAGGAATCTGACGGGGGCATACTATTTCCCCAACGGGCCGATTGACCTGAGCAAGGCGGACCTGAGCTAAAGGGGCCGCAGCAAAAGTCTTTGGGAGGCCAGGAGCCGACATGCTGTTTGCGCTCGACTTCTTCGCTCGGCGCCTTGCACAAGGGTTGGTATTGGTCGTCCTCGTGACGATGCTCATCTTTACGCTGCTGCGCGTCGTTCCCGGCGACCCTGTGCGTATGATGCTGGGGCCAATGGCGTCAGTATCTGTCGCAGAGCAGACCGCCAAAGATATGGGCCTGAGGGATCCAATCCCGATTCAATTCGGCCGCTATGTCGCGCAAATCCTGACGGGGGATTTCGGGAGCTCTTTCGTCAGAAGCGCACAAGGCGGCAGCACTGGCGGCTCGCGAGGCGGCTCGACTTTCGATGCCGCCAACCGTGCATCCGTTTTGGGCCTCATCACAACCAGTCTACCCTTCAGCCTGCTCCTTGCTGGCCTTGCATTCCTGTTTGCCTTGGCAATCGCGCTCCCGATCGGCATAGCCGCGGGCTTGAGATCAGGACGATGGCCGGATCGGCTTGCACTGCATTTGGCTTCCGTCCTGGTCTCACTCCCCAATGTATGGTTGGCCCTCGTTCTCATCTTTCTCGTCTCCGCCAAGGCCGGATGGCTGCCGGCGATCGGCTATCAGGGGCCGAGCTACGCAATCTTGCCCGCCATTGTTCTCGCGATCGAACTTGCTCCGACCCTCATTCGGTCCGTCTCGGTCTCGGTGAGCGGAAATCTTGTCGAGCCATACGTGTCGCAGGGTGAGATTCGCGGTCTCTCGCGCAGCCGAATGATTGTCGCGCACGTGCTGCGCAATTCGAGCATCCCCGTCCTCAATGTACTCGGGATACAGGCCATTGGGGTTTTGCTTGGTGGTCTGTTCGTCGTCGAATACGTCTTCAACTATCCCGGCGTTGGCCTTTTGATTATCAACGCGGTCTTCCAACGGGATTTCCCAGTTATCCAGGCCATCGCGATCCTCGCCTGTGCGACCTTGGTGATGCTCAATATTCTCGTCGACTTTGCAGCGATGGCGATCGACAGGAGGCTCCAATACTAGCATCGACGGAACTTTCGGCCAGGACCGACAGCCCTGCGGCAACACGAGGTCGCGGCATCGCGGCCAGCATCTTCGTGCAGGCATGGCGAACAACTGAGTTCAGGATTGGATTTGCCCTGTTTTGCCTGCTGATCATCCTTTCTGTCCTGGGACCCTACATTCTCAATCTGTCGCCGACCCAATTCAATGTCAGCAAGAAATTCCTGCCACCGGCACTGCTGGATCATTCGAGCTGGCCTTATCTGTTTGGCACCGATCAACTCGGCCGTGATCTGTTTACCCGCTCCCTCATCGGTCTTCGGAATGCCCTGCTGATCGGCATCACGAGCGTTGCGGGAATGTTCATCCTTGGCTCAGCCATTGGCATGATCTCAGGCTATTTCGGCGGATGGGCCGGCTTGCTCTTGATGCGGATCACAGACGCGCAGATGTCGATTCCCGCGATCATTCTGGCGATCACAGTTCTCGGCGTTTCACGTCCCACTCCGCTGGCCATCATCCTTGTTCTGATTCTTGCCGGCTGGCCGGCGTATTCTCGCGTAGCGCGCAGTGTGACCCTGTCCGAGCGCCGCAAAGAATATGTTCGAGCGATAAAGATTCTCGGCGCCTCAGACGCGCGGGTCCTGCTCGTTCATATCGCGCCCAACATCTTGCCTCCGATCGCCTTTGTCGCAATCCTGGACATTGCCCGCATGATGATTTTCGAGGCTGTGCTGGGCTTTATCGGGATCGGCATTCAGCCGCCCACCCCGACATTCGGCACCATCATCGCTGACGGCACGAAGTACATTTTGAATGCCTGGTGGATCACCACGGTGCCAGGCCTCCTGCTCGCGATCACACTCTGTTGCATCAACATCATGGGAGGAGCTCTCGAGCGATCTCGCAACAAGATCTTGCTGGGATTCGAATGATATCGCCGGTCAACATTCTTGATGTCCGCAATCTGACCGTCACCCTTGAACTCGGGCCGCGCGGAACGCGCGCCGTGCTCACCGACGTCAATCTGAGTGTCGATGAAAACGAAGTGCTCGGCATCATCGGCGAGAGCGGCTCGGGAAAGACCGTGCTGTCGCGGGCGCTTGTCAGGTGGGTCACCAGCCCACTCGAAATCGAATCGGGCGCTATCAGTTATCGCGGCAACGATCTTCTGAGACTACCCCGGGCAAAAATGCAGGCGCTCCGTGGGCGCAAGATTGCCTACATAGGCTCCGATCCCGCCAGTGCTCTCGATCCAACCCTTCCGGTTGGCCGGCAAATCGTCGAAAAACTCAAATCCATCGAGCCTGATATCTCCAACGGCGAGGCAGAGGGACGTGTCATACGCCTGCTCGATGCCGTAAAGATGCCCGGCGCGAAACAGCGATTTGAGGAGTTTCCGTTCCAGTTCAGCGGCGGAATGATGCAACGCGCCCTGATCGTGGATGCGCTCGTGACGAACCCGGACCTTCTGGTCGCCGACAACATTACGCAACCTCTTGACGTTACCGTCGCTGCTCAAATCCTTCGGCTCCTGCGCGAGTTGCAGCGGGATTTCAAGACGGCGATTCTGTTCGTTTCATCTTCTTTCGGGGTCATCAACGAAATCGCGCACCGGGTTCTTGTTCTCGCAGGCGGCCGCGTCGTCGAGACGCAAAGCGTTCAGCAATTGCTCGCGGCTCCGCAACATGCCTATACAAAGCAGTTGATAGCGGACATCCCCCGCATATGGCAGAGCTCGACTGAAGCCGTTGCAGATGAGGTGTCACCTGCCGCAAATGATGTCATTCTGTCGGTGCGAAACGTCAGCCGGATTTATCCCACGAGGGATAGAAACAAGCTGTTTGCAAACCAGTTCGTGCACGCGGTGCGGGGCGCTTCGTTCGATGTTCGACGAGGTGACAATTTGGCGATCGTCGGCGAATCGGGGTGCGGGAAGTCAACGCTTTCGCGTCTCCTAAGCCGCCTGGAGGTCCCGGATTCAGGGCAGATTTTGTTCATGGGCGAAGATATCGCGTCTATGAAGGCCGAGCGCCTATTGGCGCTCCGAAGGAAATTCCAGCTTCTCCTGCAAGATCCGTTTAGCTCCATTCCGCCTCATTTTTCGATCGGGCGAACCATCGCCGAACCTCTGTACATCCATGGAGGGATGTCGCGTTCCGAGCTCCGCGATCGGGTTGCGGCGACCATGCAGGAAGTCGGACTGTCTCTCGACCTGTTCGGCAAGCTTCCGGTCGGATTGAGCGCCGGGCAGCGTCAGCGTGTGAGTATCGCCCGGGCCCTGGTCCTCGATCCCGAGTTGCTTATTCTTGATGAGACGCTATCGGCGCTCGACCAGGTCGAGCAGCGCAAACTGCTCGCCCTTTTTCAGCGGCTTCAGGACCAACGCGTAATTACCTACATCTACATCTCACACGATCTTGGGATGGTGCGGCGAGCCTGCAATCGCATCGCCGTGATGTATCTGGGGCGCGTGGTGGAGCTGGCTGACAATCGGACCACTTTCATCGAGCCGAGACACCCCTATACCCGTGCGCTCTTGAGCGCGGTACCGGCGGTTGAGGAACGTCCTTTCAAGGCTGAGACCTACCTCCTGGAAGGTGAGCCGCCCAACCCAATCCACATCCCAGCAGGCTGCAGTTTTAGACCACGCTGCCCGTTCGCGCTCGATAAGTGCGCCATTGATGATCCGCCGCTCGCGGCACGCGGACGCGATGAATTGGCTGCTTGCCATCTGACAGAAATAGACCCGCACCATCAATGACTTTGCAGGATTGCGCGGCCATCCAATGGCGCTCCTATTCGGAGAGTGAACAGCATGGAGTTTGACTACATTGTCGTAGGATCCGGAAGTGCTGGATGTCCTCTGGCGGCGCGATTGGTTGAGCGAAAACAATCGGTCCTGTTGCTGGAAGCCGGGAAGAAGGAGCGTCTCAATCTGTCTCATGTTCCGGGTGCCCTCGTCTATACGATCGGGAATAGACGGTACGACTGGGCTTACAAGACGGAGCCAGATCCGAGCAGGGGCAGCGTGGTCGAGGACTGGCCTCGTGGCAAGGTGCCGGGAGGTTCATCTGCCATAAATGGGATGATCTTCATCCGCGGGGCCGCGCGGGACTATGACGCTTGGGAGGCGCTGGGCAACAGAGGATGGGGATGGAAGGACGTGTTGCCGTACTTCCGAAAAATGGAGACGGCGGATGAGGACAGAGACAATCAATTTCGCGGAGGGCTCGGACCTCAACGGGTCTCAGCTTTACGTTGGCGTCACCCCATTTCACAGAAGTTTATCGACAGCGTTCAAGCCGCTGGCATTCCCTTCAATGAGGATTTGAATGGTGCCTCGCACGAGGGAGTTGCCTGGAACCAAGGATCGACGCGCGACGGGCGTCGGCTTTCGGCCTTCGAGGCTTTCATAAGGCCAAAGCTGTCAGCAACTGATCTGAAGTTCTTGGATGATACCATCGTTCGCCACATTCTGTTTGACAAGACGCGCGCGAGGGGTGTTGCCGCCACGCATCACGGACAAAATGTCGATTTCGTCGCAAGAAAGGGTGTCATTCTTTCGGCCGGCTCCATCAATTCCCCGCACTTGTTGATGCTTTCCGGTGTCGGTGATCCCCGTCATCTCACAAAACATGGCATTGTTCCCCGTGTGGAAAGTCCTGAGGTTGGACGGAATTTGATGGAGCACCCGGGTCTGTATGTCCTTGCCGAACTCGATGTAGAGACCGCGAATGCACTGTCGCATCCGGTAAGGGGAGCACTCGCCTTGGCGGAGTGGGTCTTCAAACGGTCGGGGTTCATGAGCGTGCCGACGGCGCAAGTCCTCGCCTTTCTCAGATCGTCTCCTGAGCTTGCTGAGCCGGATCTGCAATTTCACCTCTTCCCGTTCGGCCTCACCAAGGAGAATGGAAGGCTGAAAACCCCGAGAGCTAACCTGGTGACCATCCTGGTGAACGTCAATTATCCGAAGAGCACGGGTCATCTCGAACTGACATCGAACGATCCTCTCGCTCCAATCGCCATCTTTCCGCGCTTGCTTGAACATCCTGATGATTTTGAGGGAGTTATGCGGGGATTGGATTGGGTCCGGAAGATCTGCTCTATGCCTCCGTTCGGCTCTCATGTCGTCAAGTTCAGGGACGCACCCGTACCAGGGGCCGGGCGGCAGGCAGATGAAGCGTATATTCGGAAAGCGACTGTCCCCTTCTTTCATCCCGTCGGAACTTGCCGCATGGGAACAGACGATCGTGCGGTTCTCACGCCTTCTCTCAGAGTGAGAGGTACTGAGAATTTGTGGGTTGCGGACGCCTCCATCTTTCCTCGTCATATCGCTGGGAATACCAACGCAACGTCTATTATGATCGGAGAGAGGGCAGCAGATCTCATCCATCCGTAGTCGTGATTCCGTAAATCAAAATTGGAGAAAGTCCGTGGCGCGCTTCTATGTGCCAGATAGGAAGGATGGAATAGGCACGCATGCATCCGATATCTGTCGTACTCAACGAGAAATCGTATGACCACAATCGTGCGTATTATCGTAATTGTGCCGCGCGCCACGAAAACTGCCCCCTCATATTGGCTCAGATGACAATGTTACCGAAGCGCACCCTAGTGTCTCCTGAATCAGCTGGCCGCGAGTCTGAGCAGGCCGCGCGCAAGGCGCGGCCTCCGGGCGCGGTAGCGAGCGAGCGGCTTGCGTCGATTCGGCCAAAGAACCTGTCGGGATTAGATACCAAAGCATATCGTGCAGTCATTATGGCTTCGCGCTATGCCTTCGAAGAGACGTGCCTCATGGGAAAACATTCTGAGCGCTGCATAACCCTGCCGACCGGCGTCGCGTTATCGAGATGGCTTGTGTTGCTCTCCCGTCGCGTATGAATGGCTACCCGTTCTTGCGAAGCAGACGCGGCCGCTTAGGCCGGGGCGAAATCTTGAGAATGCTCGCACAGCTCGGCTCAACAAAGAGATCGGACGGATGAACGCCGAGCGCTTCGGAAATGCGATCGAGAACATCAATCGTCGGATTTTTCGATTGGCGCTCAAGACCGGCCAAGTAGGAACGATCGATCCCCGCCGTGCGAGCCAATCGTTCCTGCGACATACCACGTTTGATGCGGATCCGACGGACGTTCCAGGCCAGTAGCGCACGAGGCTTCATGTCTCGAAGCTTGCCATTCCTCGATCGGTTAAAACACTGGCTATAGCCTACCATTTAGATGAAAGTCCGTGTTCTCGCCGCACAAGGAGAAGTGCGATGTTCCGAACCGAGAAACTGGTCGAGGGGCCTGCGGCCCTCTGTCAAGGCCAAAAAGCACGGGCCGTGTAGTCCCGGACCAAGCATCCGGGGTCGCAACCCCCCTGCTTTTTTACCCTGACCGCTACCCCCGCTCATCGCCGCGCGGCTAGTCGGTTGCATGCCGCAACCCTCAAGCCATGAAAGGCAACGACAAGGACGCAGACATCTGTCAACGCATCCGACCAAATCGTCCGCGAGGTCGAAGACGGCGTGCGACCCTGGATCAAGCCTTGGAATGCCGGTAATGACAGCGGGCATATCGCGCGGCCCCTGGGCGCCAATGGCATCCCGTAGCAAGGTATCAATGTTCACATGCTGTGACCGGAAGCCGTAACCAAAGGCTACCGATCGCCGATTTGGATGACGTTCAAACAGGCGCTGGACCATAAGGCCAACGTGCGCAAGGGCGAACACGGCAGCCTCGTCGTTTAAGCCGACAAGCTCGTCCTCACTGAATCCAATGCCGAGGCTGGCGACGCGGTCCATTCCGTTCATAAATGGTTACACTGTTTGCCGGTCTCTCACACTTGATCAACCAAACCGCGTGCTGCGCAATTTGACGCTATTCGAGATGTAATTGGCTAAAGCGCAAGGCTTACGCGCCGACCGACGTCAAACTCCCCAAGCAAATTCAAGGGCGCGAACACCCGTATCGGAAATCGCAAAGCTGTTGAAGCGGAGCGCGGCCGCGTTGCGGCAGAAGGGCGTTGAAACTCGGTGTCACGTTAAGTCATCAGCGATAACCCCGCATTTTTGAATGGCCGTCCGGCTGCCTTGTTTTATTGAATTGAGCTCAAGCATTCTGTGGGCATCGTTTGGTTCACGCTTGGGATCGCGGCGCAACACGATCGGCGCCTTCCGCCGATAGGCGCCGTCGCTTCCTGTCAGGTCGTGGCTAAGAGAATGCCGAGTTCAGCTCGCTCAGCCTCACGGAGATGGAAGGGCGGGTGGATAGAGAAAGACCCCCGGCCGTCATTGGTGGTCAGCGGACCAACTGTGGCACGACAGCTTGCCGTCGCTCAGCTCATGGCCCGTAACACCGCCACGCAATAGCTGTCTGTAACCATACTCGGTCATCCACTTCGCGCGGGCCAAATGGCTGTCGAAAGCGCGCCTAGCACGCGCTGGCTCGCGTTCGGGATCGATATGCAGGATGATCCGTGACACCTTGCGCCAATCGGCCCCTTCCCTGTCGGCATCCAGCATCCGCGAATAGGTGGCGAGATGTCCCTCATCGTAACGGGTAAGCAGCGCACCGGACGGCGCACCGTCGTCGACGTGGGGACAGCGTGTTGGCTTCTGCATTGGCTAACCTCGGTTGGGGTTACCTGGACTGACCATTCTTGGCCGATTGGGCTGCTGTGCCTCGTGACATTTTCTGTATCACGTGATGTAATCTATCAGCCGGCTCGGCAGAAGATCATGCTCTTGCAGGCGCTACATGCGCATAAAATCCTCTCGGGCGATCGCCAACGGCCCGCCTTAGTCGCGCGGGCTGAAAGAGGACCCGCCGCAGTGCGAAGCTTGCACACGGTACTTCTTTCGCGGACTCCGTTTGCGACTTCAATTGGGCGATTTGCTCTCTCCAAGTGTCTGCACCGCTCTATCGAAAGTGTGAAAGGGATGAGCACGTACGCGATAACATCCACTGCCAGGCCCTCGGGCTGCTTCGAAAGTGGTCGCCGACTTCGAACCTGAATCTGTCGGTTGACGTACAGCCTTCGTCGACGGCCTGTCGGCAACGAACTTTTTTTGTGCGATCGTTTTGCGGCCGGATCAGACGCTCGAACCCAAGTAGTGTGTACGCGAGATCATGTATTCCTTTCTCGGTGCGTTTATGCCGCCTTCCTTGAGGATTTTCTGCACGGCTCGATGGCCGGGCGCTGGAATTCAGCTTCGTGCTTCAAGTTGCATCCCGCAAATGTTACAGGATGTATGCCGTCGATCGTTTGTTGCGGGCAAAGCGGACGACCCGCATTTAAAGAAGTTTATTAACTGGGCCAGCCTTACAACCCGAACCAACAAGCGTTGCTGCTCATGTAATTCCATTCGCGCGCGGATCTATCAGCATGACTGCGCGCGCGTGATTTTGGATGCGCTTTGATCGAGGTTCGAAATGCCCAATGTTGTGGAGTTTCGTCGACCGAGTGCGCCGGTGCGGGCCACTCGTGAAGCAGCAGAAACGACCGTCCTTGGCAAGTGTGACACGCCGGTGGTGCCGTTCCCGATGGCGTGTGATTCCGGTCGATGTGCAAATCCAAATCCACGGCTTAAATCCATTCAAGCGAACGCCAAGCTCACGATTGATCATGCCATCGCCACGCTGGAGCAGACTCATCGTCAGATACGAGCTGCCATACAAAAGATTGGCGACGCTTCAGCTAGGGCCAACCTTGAAACCAGTCTCGATCTGATTGAGCGCAACCTCGAACTCGCCAAACTGAAATCGTCCTGTCTATAGCTGACGTTTTCACCGGGCGATCAGGTCGCTGCACGCGAGCATTCTAAGCACGGCAACCTTCCGCTAGCAGAGAGCCATAGCAAGTGCTTGCAAATGTCAAAATCGCCGGTCGGCTGATGGTTGGTTTCGGATTTCTCCTTCTGATGACCGCAGCAATTGGCGGCTACACGATCCATGCCTCCCGAAGCGCGAGCGGATCGTTGGCGACCGTGGTCCGCCAAAAAGATCACGTGGTCGAAGACGAGCGCATCGAATAGCGCGTATTTGAAACTCGGATGCATGTATGGACGGCCTTGGCAACCGATGACCAGTCGCATTGGGAGAAGGCCGCAGCAAGCGTTAAGCCAACATTTGCGCAGCTTGATGAGCTCGCTGCCGACACCAAGGACTTGGGTCGCCAAGCACGAGTGCGGGATCTCAAAATAGCCGTCCTCCTGCCAAGCAATTCGTGGTTTCGATAAATTGGAGATTACCGGCGGCGAAGGCCGCCGTAGGCGAGAAGCCGATCGAAGGAGTGGCTCACCCACCAAGCCCGAGCCCACATATGCGGCAAAGCCACAAGTAATCCCAGAGCAAACTTAGCGAGCCTTCTGTTCTTACTTGGCCTTCCAGCCCAAGAGCTTGTTCTGAAACCGTCCGCTATTGAGAAAAAGAAGAACCGTGAGCGACGCACCACGACGTCAACTGCAAGCTTCCAAGGAAACAGAGGGATCATCGATATCGCCGTCCCGTCAATTGAAAGCGTGAAGCCCAAGGCGACGTAGATTGAGGCCCAGCTTTCTGCGCCGCGCGTCATCCTCGTCTGGCGATGGGGCATATCTGGTAGCTGAAGCGCGACTAAGGGCTTGCCGATCACGCCTGCACCGCCTCAGATTTGACTGCCCAGTCGAGCTCGTTTCGCCCTTGATCTAAGCGCGCGAGCCGCGGCGCTATTATCGACGGCCCAAGTCGTCTGGATCAGAAGCGTCTTTTAATCTGGCTGCGGTTTCGCTCAGAGCAGAGAGCGCAGCTTGCATTTTGTCGGGCTGCGAACCGAGTGTCGTTTGAAGATGCTGCCGGTCAAGCTCGATGGCGCGATCGAGCGAGGAGCCGTATATCGCCGCAATCGCGATCTCCTTGGCCAAGCGCGTGAAGCTCTGCCACATGAGATAGAACATCAGCGGCGGGACCTGACAGTTCGCAAGCATCTCATAGCAGCGCGGTTCAGCGTTTTCGATCGCCCACCATTGCTGCGCGAGCACCACGAGCCGTCGAAAGTCTCGTCTCGTTCGGCTGAACTTGTCAGGGTCGACGCCGCCGATGAAGGAGCAATGATCGAGCCAATTCAGGCCCGCCATGATCGCAACTGGATAATCGACAACAGGAACGCCCTTGAAGTCGGCGACGGTTTCTTCGTGCGGAGCCTGCCTGAGAAAGGCATCCATCATTTCGGCCTGGCGGACGGCGCTGACCAAAAGATCTACGTCGCGCCGCGGCACCATCATCACGTAGCGGCAGGCTTCGAGCCGCGTGTGCTCCCAGATGGCACGCACATTCCGTCGGTGTCGCCCAGTCCACGCTTGCAGGCAGGGTAAACCAACCGGCCTTCATCGGTTTCCTTGAGGTACAGCGGAAGCAGCCTGTCGAGGGCTGACAGGAGCGTCAGAGGTTCGAAGAGATCGCCTATAGCCTTTTCGGCAGAGGCCAGAACCGACTTCTTTGATCGTCCCCATCCGAACATTTTGGCCGCCCCAGGTCCATGCTGCGCTGAATGCCGATTACAAGGGGGCTCGCCTGAAGACGCAAGTCCGCCCATTTCCGGCCTTCGAATGATCCGGAGCCCGCCCGAATCGGTTAGTGGGTTATTAACCGCCGTTCGGCAGGCTTGCAGCCACGGTTATCGCTGCCTAATCAGCCCCCCAGCCCAAGGCAGCGTAAGATGGCCGGCGGTGGATGACCTCCGCCGGCCGTTTTGCTCGAGAGACTGTCCGCGCTCGCTGCCGTTACGGAGCCTTCGAAGGCCCGCCTCGCAGTTGACGGTATCCGCTGTTGGCCATCCAGAGCGCGCGCTCAAGATGGGTTTCAAAATGCCTGCCGGGCCCGCTTGGGCTCGCGGTCTGGGTCGATACCAAGGACGATCCGCGATACCTCGCGCCAGTCAGCGCCCTCGGCATTGGCGTCGAGCAGGCGCCAATACGTGGTCATGTGCTCTTCATCGTACACGGTAAGGTCGGACCCAGAGGGCGCTAGATTGGCGAGAACTGGATTGAGGAGAGGCGGCATTGGCTTCCCCGCGATCATTGGTTGTGACACCGGGATATTTCCCGGTGTTTGTGTCGGCGGCGTGACCGGTGCAGGATCATCCAAACAGCCGGGGGCTGACATTGATGATGAAACCGGCCGATGCACCGATGATAGCGCCGACTAGGCCATAGCCGGCGGCGCCACCGGGACCGATCATCACCGCGCCGTAGAAGAAGCCGATACCTGTACACAAGACAATCATGCCGATCAGTGCCTGATCGTTCAGCTCTTCGATCGGGTGTAGGCGTTGCTCTTCGGAGCTTTGCACATAATGACCGGCTGGCTCACGCGAGCCGCAGTGCGGGCAGGCGACGGCCGAAAACGAGACATTGCCGCCGCAGTCGGAGCAGCCAATCAGTTCCTCTTGTACGCGCCCGCCCGTCATGCGTCCCAACGTAGCCGCGTCGCTACCATGGTGCTACAGGCTTTGCCCGCGGTCCACAATCACTATTCCTCGGCCCGACCGATCGTCGCCTAGCAGCTCGCCAGAGGAGGATCGCGGAGCGGCACTGCCGAGATATTCGACGCGGCCCGCGCCCGCGTCCAGGCCGCCTGGGAGGAGCTGGCGGTCGCGCGACGGCCGCCGATTAAAGTGCCCACCCGGCTAACCGTCGCATGAAGCATACCGCAGAACGTCCAAGCGCCGATCCGGAAGCAGCGGCCCTCCGGTGGGTGCCGATGTTGAAGCCTGACTTTGGCTCTGTCGGCAGGCGGATCGAATGGAAGGCGACCGTATCGCGTGGGTCCGCCACCTTGCCGAAGCGACGGTACGACGGCGTACCCCTTGGCTGTTCCGGGCATTCGAACTCTGATGATCTTCACTGCCGCGACGTATACTTCCAGATCGGCTTGTGAGAGGCCGGGGCGGCCTGGATAACACCCGAGCTGACGAGTGAGCCGCAGATGTCTCACGTGGCTCGTCGAGCAACGCAGCAGTTGAAAAGCTTCGCTTTCCGTCCACATCTGCGAGTTTGGTTTGAGCTGCGCTTCATCGCGCGATTCAAACACGGTGCACCTTTGCGTGTCGATATAATTAATGGTTCAATACGTGTTATAAAAAACAATACAACTTAAACGTTGACAGGGCCGAATCGCATTTCCTATTGTCGCGATGAGGTCCAGAAAACCTCGTGCGGCAGGCGTAATCGTTTTCCTCAGAGTCCTGCGTCCTCGCGCGTATGTCCAGTGGCGCAAGCCTAAAGGCGCGAGGGAGCGCCTGTCGTTGCTTATTTCTGGCTCCGGACGACTATCTCGATCTCAGAAAGATCGACGGAGAAAACGACAGTGAAAACGGTAACAAAACAAAAGGCAGACAGAGCTTGCGCCAAAGAGTTGAAGATTTTGGCACGGGTCGAAAAGGATCTCGAAAATGCACGCGGCTCCGGAGCGGTTGAAGACGTCTTCCTTGGGCTTGAGGAAATCTACTCGATGCACATGCGCACCGAGCATCAAAGCGTCCGAGCAAGATGCGAAGCCATCTTGCGCGCCGGCAGTTTGCCGAAGGCGTAACTGACGATCTTAGAGCGCCCCGTAGGGAGCGCTCTATGCATTTGAGCAACGCGGCCGGCAAAAGCCGGCATCTGAGGGCCCCGGCACGCTCCTAAAAGGTGGTAATAATCCGTGCGAGACCTGATCATCGCCGCGATTCGTCAGTCGGACTGCCCCTGCGAAAACTTTGGCGGAGAGTTCCCGACTGAACTCAGCTGCCATCACTCTCTTAATATTCTTCATGATGCTAGCGAGAAGGCTTCCGTCATTGTCGAATTGCTCCGCGCAATAAGCAACCTGGACGCCCGCCTTGCGGCAGATGAACTCGTAGTGCGCGCTCTCGTCAACGTCCTGAAAGCGTCCCCATCGGCTCACGTCGAAGACAAGCAGATGAGCGAAGTCAGCGCGTCCCGATTGCACGTCTTCAACCAGTTCGGTAAGGCCCCCCGGTTTTCGATTCTGAGGCCGCTTTCTCCCTCGTCACGATAGGTGTGGACCATGGTTAGCTTGTGAAGTTCGGCGTAGGTCGCGATGACCACTGCCTGATTCTCAATCGAGTATTGCTTGTAATCCGTCGACATGCGGACATACTGCGCCGCCCGTCGCGCTTTCTGAGACTGAGGCAGACGTTTCGCGTGTACAACAAGGGTGTTCCCCATGTTGCCTCCCCGCGGCTATATCGCGTCGCGCTGTATTGCGCATCGCAAACCATTTAGGCGCATCATCAAGTCCGCGCCATCGGAAAGTGTATTCAGAAAGAGTCAACTGCTATGTCGTTTTTCTTGAAAGCACGTTGCGGCGGGCGAAGCGAGCTGCAGAGAAATGCGGGTTTGCGCTTTTGGGCCGATTTTGTTGCAGAAGTCGGTAGGATCGACGCTCTCAGCCGGGCTGAGATCTGAAAATTTGGGCTCGCGATCTCTTGGCCGCCTGCCCGGCATGGGCTGCGGAGACGGCCGGGCACTGATGCCTGACGCAACAACGCGACGGACGCACTTACGCAACGCATAGTGCGGCCGTGTTGGGTGGATGGAGCGCCAGCTTGGCAAAGCGACGAAGGTTCTGAGCTATTGCTGCAAGCGTAAATTCGAACCGCGCGCCGGCCGGTCCACGCAGTCTTAGGCGGTCGAACCGCAGGATCCGCTTGAGGTGCGCAAACAGCATCTCAACCTTCTTGCGATCTCGTCGGGTCTGATCGTAGGCAGGTGTCTTGGCGATAGCCCGGGCGACATCGCGCGCTGCCTCGTGCACGTGGCGGCTTCCGGCTCGGCGAGTTTGGACAGCACTTGGATTTGGAGCGGGCAGTCGCGGCAATCGGCGACGCGCGAGAAATACGAGATAGCGTCATCTCCGCGTGGTCCGCGTGCGCGGCAGGATCTTGCCGCTGCGGCAGACATATTGATCGCGCGCCTCGTCATAGATGAAATCGTCGCGGCTGAACGTGCCGTCGTCGCGCTGTGACTTGTCGATCACCGGGATGTGGGGCGCGATCCCCTTCACATCGACCAGGAAGTGGAGATTTTGGGCCGCGCCGTAGGCCGTATCCGCGACGAGCCAGTCGGGTTTGATGCCGAACGTCTTCTCAGTCCTTTCGATCATCGTTTGGGATGCGCCAACCTCGGATTGGCGGATCGCCCGGGACGCTTCGACATCCATGATAATACCGAACTTGATGTCGATGAGGTAATTGTCGGCGTAGGCGAAGAACGCGGCGTTGCGCAGTGCGCCAGTCCACTGCGCGGCTGGGTCGGACGGCGCGACAAACTTCGGCACGACGTCGGTGGCACGACCCCATGCTGGATCGTCGAGATTGGCGAGATAGTCCTGAACGGCGCGCCTAGCCCCCATCGGGTCGATGTCGTGGCTCCATTTATCGCCCGGCGTCGAGCGGCACTTATTGGCGTCCGCCGCGATCAAGCTGGCATCGACGGCGAAACCATTGCCGCCGACAAGGCCAGCCTTGATGCACGAAGCGACGACGCGCTCGAAGACGTGACGAAAGACATCATGATCGCGAAATCTCTCGTTGCGGGCGCGCGTGAATGCCGAGTGATCCGGGATCCTGTCTTCTATGCCAAGGCCGCAGAACCAGCGATAGGCGAAATTGAGCTGAACCTCGCGGCATAGTGCGCGCTCCGAGCGGATCGCGAATACGTAGCCAAGGATGAGCATCCGGATCATCAGCTCCGGATCGACCGATGGTCGGCCAGTGTTGGAGTAATGCGGCGCAAGCTCGACGCGCACCCACGACAGATTGAGAACTGCCGCAATTTGCCGAACCTGATGGTCGTCCGGCACTACGGCCTCGAGGTCGAACGCATAGAACAGATGACCCTGCTCGCCCTTGCGCCGCCCCATCATCGATTCTCTCCGTCGATAGCCGCTTCACTTCGACGGAATCACGGTTCGCACCGCTCCTCAAGGTAGTTCTGCAACAAAATCGGCCCGTAGCCGACATGTCCGGCGCAGCTCTTTCGTCTGCTTCTGACGAGGCAACCAGCAGGATATCGTCGTTGTCCTTGTCGATGATGTTGAACGCCCATCCATCATGGCTGTGGCGATCGCCACGTCGGCCTTCTTCTCCTTATTGCCGCTATTCTTGTTGTAGACGTGGGTCTTGAAGCCGGCCTTGTCGACCATCTTCCAGAATGAGTCGCCGGGAGGAGGTGAACCCCACATACCGCCCGTCAGCTGGCAAACCGACAGCCCTGGCAGCAATTTAGGATTGGATGAATTCTTCAAGCTCGTCGATCATCTGTTTACCGGGTTTGATTCCTCCGAAAGCATATCAATGGCCTCGAGCCTTGCGTCATACTCCTCGTATGTGCCGAGCAGGGCTTGGCCAACTGTCAAGTTGTGCACGGGATCGATAATCGAGGGGGAGTCGTAAGTTAGGGAGGTTGGTCCAGTAAATAGAACTTCTTCGCCACGCTCGTCGCGTCGCAACGTTCGGTCCGTACACCATTTGACGAGTTGCGTGACCTCTCCCTTCCCGGACTCAATGATGGACGGCAGCTGCCGAACCGAGTAGAAATTCGTCCGCGCAGAATACATCTGCCGCGAATCCGAGCTCATGCGCTCGTCTGGTTGAGCGGTAAGGGTCAGCAGGCGCTTGCCTTTCGGACGCTCGAGCGTACCCTGAATTAGACCGCCTTCTCTGATCAGTCTAATGTGCGCCAGCTTTTTTGGAGCACCAAGAACCTCTCGTCCCGAGGCGAGAGCTGCATCATTTACCGTCACGTAAATGTAAGGGATGTAGTAGCCAGTCTCACCGTCGGGATCACGAACTTGAATTCCTGAATAGCACTCCAAGTATGGCCCGACAGTGCTTGAGCGATAGCTCGCGACCCCCACAATGGCGATTGCAGGGTTTGCTGCAGGTGCTAGCTCCTTCGGCAATAAACAATTCGCCTCGTGCCCCACGCTGAACATAAGGTTTATGGCTTGGCAGCCGAGAAACGCAGTGCCACGATTTTTGCCCCCATGGTAAAGAGGCGCATCAAGCGGAATGCCTTTGACGTCGGGCATCGCATCCTCCTTGATCTCAGAATAATTCGCGCGGTTGGAGATTGAGCTATTCATCTCACCGCGCCTCTCCGGTTGTTGAAGCGCCCCTGAAGCGACTGTACTGCGCTGGCAGCGATGTGGGTTCGGTAGTCCGTACGGCACATCGATCCGGTGATAGCGATCTTCGCTACGCGAGGCCGCAGTGCCGTTTCTGCGCCTTGCACCTCAATCCGCCGGATTAAACGATCCGAAAACATCCGACACGCTTGACCTTCTCCATTCTAGAAGCCGGCAGCTGTCCTGTGCTGCCGGATGCGCCTGATTGTGCATCCATTCCGGCGGAGCGTGCTCACCGATGATGACGTCAAGGCGAGTGGGTGATTCCTATTTGTCTATCAGTCGTTATGCAACGTCGATGCCAGGCACCTCGTGCGGTTTATACGGCTCATTGGCTGACATCAAATTGGGTACGAGTGACCCGACAACTTTCGACTATTGTTCTGTTGCCTTCCTCGCTTGTCCGATTGACGACGCGATGTCGAAAGCCCGACATAATCAAGTATCCGGACAGAAAGTCGATGAGGCTCTCTCACGAGTTTTCGCAACAGCATGGCTATCGCCATTGTGTCTCGATTAAACCAGATCAGCGCAACATTATCGCTCGC
The DNA here is from genome assembly GCF_020194215.1 of Bradyrhizobium sp. BRP20. Lineage (NCBI taxonomy): Bacteria > Pseudomonadati > Pseudomonadota > Alphaproteobacteria > Hyphomicrobiales > Nitrobacteraceae > Bradyrhizobium > Bradyrhizobium sp. BRP20. The sequence continues at coordinate 91,410 of NZ_JADYVY010000017.1, forward strand.
ATGGTCGAAAACGCAGGCCCTGACATCGCCGTCTCGGTGGTGAGTCGGAAGACCTCCAGCGCCTGTGCAAGAGTCACGTGAGGCTGACTTCCCATCAGAGTCTCGGCGCGGCGATTGCACGGAATGGATACTCCAATTCGCAAGACTTAGGAGAACCTCATGCGTTCTGCGCCCCACTTTTCGATCCACAAGGAGCTCAGCACCGTTCGGCACCGGTATCGCTCCGCTCGCGGGTACCGATCCTATCTCCGAAACCGGAGGAAATTCGGTCGCAAATTGTCGGCGTCTAGAAGGTGGGGTAGTTCGGCAAAGCCAATGCAACAATCCAAAGGATGGCTAACGCCTGAGCGGCGGAAGCATGTTCGCGACGTGAAATCGTTATTGAAGTGCTTTAGCGCCAATTTACACGGGTACTGCGCACAGGCTTTGGGCATCAAAGATGATGCGTAGCAGAGGGCAGATCGGCAAGAGTCCGGGGCGTGGTGCAGACCGCAACTCTTGGCTTGCCCGACTTTCAATGCTCGTTCTCAACCATTTTGATCAACATGCCCGTCATCCTTTTTGATGCTGAAAAACCCTGCACCGCCACTGATCGAGGGAACCAAGAGTTATGGGACGTGTGAGCGAAAAAGTCATTTTGGTAACCGGCGGGGCTCGAGGAATGGGGGCCGCTCATGCGCGCCTGCTGGTAGCCGAGGGCGCGAAAGTCGTGATCACCGATACTCTTGACAATGAAGGACCGACTTTCGCGGCCGAACTTGGCCCATCCGCGATCTATGTGCGTCAAGACGTCGCCCAGCCAGGGGAATGGTCCCAGGCGATCGCAGCTGCGGAGGGCAAGTTCGGCGCGCTGCACGGCCTCGTCAACAATGCAGGCATCGCGAGTATGGCTCCCATCGAGCGGTTCCCGCTCGAGCAGTGGGAGAAGACCCTGGCTGTCAATCTCACCGGTGTATTCTTGGGAATGCAGACTGCCCTACCTGCCATGCGCCGCGCGGGCGGAGGCTCGATCGTCAACATCTCGTCGGTTGAGGGGCTGAGGGGTAGTGCTGGGCTTCACGCCTATGTTGCTTCCAAGTTCGGCGTGCGGGGCATAACGAAGTCCGCTGCCTTGGAGGCCGCCGCGTCCGGCGTTCGCATAAACTCTATCCATCCGGGCTTCATCAACACTCGGATGACAGAGAACATCGATCTTTCCGGTTTTCCAATTCCGCTCGGGCGGCCAGCCGAGCCGCAGGAAGTGTCACAGGCAGTCTTGTTCCTGCTTAGCGACGAGTCCTCTTATCTTACCGGCTCCGAAATCGTCGTCGATGGCGGTCTGACGATCGGCGTCCCGCAGAAGTGTCAGGCGGTCGAAAACATCTTCTGACTATCAGCGGACGGATTGTCACATCAAACGAGATGGAATGTCGCGATGTATTACACCAGTGGAAATTACGAAGCTTTTGCTCGGCCCCGCAAACCCGCCGGCGCGGACAGCAAGACAGCTTGGTTCGTTGGTTCGGGGTTGGCTGCGCTCTCCGGCGCGGCCTTCTTGATCCGCGACGGGCAGATGCGTGGCGACCGTATTACCATCCTCGAACGACAGACGGTTCCGGGGGGGCGCGTTGGACGGTTGTCAGGATCCGAAAAGCGGATTCGTGATTCGAGGTGGCAGAGAGATGGAGGATCATTTCGAGTGTCTCTGGGATCTGTTTCGTTCGATCCCATCGCTCGAACTTGAAGGCGCCAGCGTGCTCGATGAGTTTTACTGGCTGAACAAGGATGATCCGAACTACACACTACGGCGGGCGACGGTGAAACAGGGGCAGGATGCCCATACCGATGGCCTCTTCACACTGAGCGAACAGGCCCAGAAAGAGCTGATTGCCCTTTTTCTTGCCACCCGTAAGCAGATGGAGACCAAGCGCATCGACGAAGTGTTCGGGAGAGATTTCTTCAACAGCAATTTCTGGCTCTATTGGCGGACCATGTTCGCCTTTGAAGAATGGCATTCGGCCCTCGAGATGAAACTTTATCTGCATCGATTCATCCACCATATCGGCGGCCTGCCGGATTTCAGTACGCTGAAGTTTACCAAATACAATCAATATGAATCGCTTGTTCTGCCGTTATCCAAATGGCTGTTGGCGCAAGGCGTCAATTTTCGCTACGGGGTCGTAGTCACCGATATCGATTTCGACATAAAGCGTGGACGCAAGCAAGCCACAGCCATTCGCTGGCAGGAGAATGGCATTGAGGGCAGTCTCATTATTGGCGCCGACGATCTTGTTTTCATGACGATCGGGTCGCTGACCGAAAACTCGGACATGGGGGACCATCACACGGCCGCCAGGCTCAACGAAGGACCGGCGCCCGCCTGGGATCTGTGGCGGCGTATTGCGGCCAAAGATGCGGCCTTTGGACGCCCAAATGTCTTTTGCGGCAATATTCCTGCAAGCAAATGGGAATCGGCGACGTTCACGACCCTGGACAAACGCATTCCAGCATACATCCGCAAGATCGCCAAACGCGATCCGTTCAGCGGCAAGGTTGTCACAGGAGGCATCGTTACGGTGAAAGATTCGAGCTGGTTGCTCAGTTGGACCACAAATCGCCAGCCGCATTTCAAGCGCCAGCCCAGCGATCAAGTCGTCGTCTGGGTCTATTCGCTATTCGTCGATAAAGCCGGCGAATACGTGAGGAAACCGATGCAAGATTGTACGGGCGAGGAAATCACGCAAGAATGGCTTTATCACCTCGGTGTACCGGTTGCGAGTATACCGGAACTCGCCGCTGGGGCCGCCAAGACGGTCCCGGTGATGATGCCCTACGTCACTTCCTTCTTCATGCCGCGGCAGGCGGGCGATCGGCCAGATGTTGTGCCGAAAGATGCGGTCAATTTCGCCTTCATCGGCCAGTTCGCGGAGTCGGGTGAACGGGATTGTATCTTCACGACGGAATACTCCGTTCGGACCGCGATGGAAGCCGTGTATATCCTCCTCAAGATTGAACGTGGAGTGCCCGAGGTATTCAACTCGACCTATGATATTCGCAAGCTGCTTGCAGCAATGGCTAGACTGCGCGACGGCAATGAAATTGAGGTCCCGGGACCTGCGTTCCTGCGCGAGCTCATTCTAAAAAAGATTGAAGCGACTGAGCTTGGCGAACTACTGAATAAATATCACCTGAGTTGATTAAGGCGCGGACGCTGCGGGCGACCGTTCGCTCGGATAGAGAAGCGCTGTCCTGCGCCGTGACGGCTCGGACTCGCCAAGGCGCGGATCAAACGTTCGCGCCGATCTTCCAGGCAACCTTTAGGCGTACTCTGGAATTCGGTGTTCTTTCGGCTTGATGTTATTCTCGCCACACGCATCCGATTAACCTCTTGCCACGAGGTGAGGGCGAAACTAGCTAGTGGCTCGTCACAGTGATTTTGATGGTTTGATACCGGCCAGCTTAGGATCGGCAAGTTTTCTGGCGGCACGAGGATTTCGATGCTTCTGGGGATGCAGGATTCGGCGGGTGGCCGTCCGAACATGTGCGAATAGGTATAGATGAACGCCAGATAATGGCCCTGCTTCTCGGTAAAGCGTGCGCCTGGTTTTTGACTCATGGATCGATTCATCCGTGCCTCCTTAGTCGTCCGTGAAGAACGGGTAAGGGGCTGATCTGGAGTCGCTTTTTTTCCGGCTGCGTCGACTTTGTGGTTGCAGGCTTTGACAGTGCGGTAGCTCGGAACCTGCAATTTGCAGTTTGAGATTCCCTCGAATCGCACGGCATGATTCGGCGCTCGTATCGGGAGGAGCCGATGCGACCGAAGAAGCCGAAGGCGACGGAGGAAGGTGATCTGTTCCGGGCCAGGCTCGAGCAGATCATCTCCTGCACGAGCGCCGGATCAAAGTCGATAGCGACTGCTGCTGACTTTGCCGTCGTTTGTCCCTGTTGCGTTGCTTGGCCTCGGCGAGCTCTCATGCGCTTGACCTTGCCGATGATGGCGTTGCGAGATACGCATCGCCACCCCTCGCAGACACCGAGTGGCCCGCGCTCCACATGCATTGCAGAAGCGACACGTCCTCAGAATCCCATGCCGATGTGGCTTGATTGACCATCGTTCGTCATCGTCACGAGCACGAGTCGATGGTCGTTTTGATTGTCGCCAAAAGCAGTGCGTGTCGATGTTTACGCTTGTTCGCCGCTATTCGATGTTCGGAAAGGTTTTTGGCTGCGACGATCGGCCTGCCTTATAAAATAGGCAGACGAACGTGTATTTATGCCTGCGGTTGCATCGTGTCCGGAAAGTTGATCCGCTTACGTTCGCTGCTGTTGACAACATGCGTTAACGGCGTTGCAATCACCAGCACGACAAACGGCGGTGAGTTTACCAACTAACAACAGCAGCTAGACCACGACGGCGTTACTGCTCGCACACGGCTACTAGCGTGGGTACCCGAGCGTTTGCGCGGAAGTATGGGCCATGCAGTCGATCCCTTGCTAGGTGTCGTCGGTGCCGGGGATCGTGCCGTTCTCGGAATACTGCCAGAGCTTCCGTTGCCGCGAAGCCGACGTCTCCGGAGGTGACGATGCTGACGTCGACTCGACTTCAACCATTTCAACAGCGACGATGCAAACTTGGTCGCTTGGATCAGCCCTGCGGGCAGCAGGCCGCCGGAGCCGCCGCCGCCGCCGCGGATGGTCGAGCAGCGCCTGGACGGCCTCGTGCAGATCGCCGAGCGGGGCTCAAACCCACCTTCGAGAAGGTCGTTCAATTCGAGCCGCAGCATCTCGTCATCCCAATCGGTGCGTCGAAGGCCTCGAAGAGACGCGACCAAGCGCGAAGCTCGAGACAATACCCGAGAGTGTACCAACAGCAACGGGACAGCTCGCAGAGATGGAAGCAAAAGTAAAAGATCAAACAGCGTCATAGCAAGTCCGCCGATCTGGAAGCTAAGCGCGCGCTGAACCGCCTGAAGGAGGTTGACCCGGAGGGATATGAGGCCTTCCTTCGTAAGCGTGAGAACTGCGGGGACACTGGCGGTTTCGGCCCGGCTGGACGGGCGAGGCCATAGTCACCACCACATTCCTCGCCGTCGCATTCGCACAACTCTGGCGCGTCGTCGCCATGCGCAGCAGCCGCTCCGGTACCGTTGTCAACGAGTTCACGCGCAATCCATGGGTCTGGCTGCGCTCGGCCTGTACGGCCCTCTGCTCGCAGTCCCTCTCTACTGGCCGCCGATGACAGAGGTCTTCCACGTCTGCCACCGACGCTCACGATGTGGAGCATTGTCGCGGGCTACAGCCTGACGCCGATGCTGCTAATTCAGGTCAGCCACGCCGTCATCGTGCTTGCAAAACGAAGCCGTTAAATGGTAGCCGCGTTGCTTGGCTCGAATTCGCCGTCTGCATCATCGTGATCGGCGTGGCCGGATGTATGCTCATGGTCATTGCGCCCTACGGAGGCCTGATCTCCGAGTGCGAGCCTATTGCCCTCAGGCGCCCGGCCGATTCCGTTCGCTCGCGTTCCCGCGGATTACAGCCCCCGATCTCCCACAGCGGACCCAACGTCACTGCAAATTCGATCGCGAGGATGGGATGGCGGCTCGAACAAGAGCTCGTCCGAACGCTCTAGATGTTCTTGTTATGCGGTCAAGTTCGCCCATTCCACAGACCACCGATTGTGACGTCAGAAAGAATAGTGATCGCGTCTCAAGGACGTCAACAGCGGGGGTAAGCCTACAAGATCATGTAGTTGTAGTATTACTGTTTGCACGGCTCTCTGCTGGAGGCCGTTCGCTGACACGGGGGAGCCATGTCGACAGTTGCCAGCGCAATTCGGCGCCTTTGGTGGCGACGCTTTCTTGTTCTTCTGGCGATCATCGTGATCATTGCTTTGATCGCAGTCATGACCAGCTCCCAGCTTGGCGCGACAATCGAAGCTCTGACGCCGCCTGGTCTCCCTGAACCGGTTTCCGCGAGCGAGCAGGTTTCGCTCGATCAGGGCTGGAACGCCGAAGACGCCGATCGATTCCATCATAAAGCCCAGGGCACGCAGACCTTACCGATCCCGCTGTCATGGTTTCTCGCCCTGGAAGCGCCGCTGAACTCGCCTTTCGCTATCCCCTTTTTCAAACGAGAACGGTTTTCTGACAACCGCTATTTACTGCGGTTTGGATTCATAGAGTCTGCCGAAAGCGAGAACAATGAGTACGGTTTGCCGATCGGCTTTGCATATTCGCCGTTTCAGTCGATCCGCGGGCTTTCGCGTAAGGAGACTGCCGTTGGATTGACCTGTGCCGCGTGCCATACCGGCCAACTGATCTTCAAAGAGAAGCGCTATGTCATTGAAGGCGGCCCCGCCGTGACCGATCTCGGTCAATTGACAAATGCGCTCCGCGCTGCGCTCGCACAGACCGCTTTGTCGGCAAAGCTACCCTTCTTCGACGGTCGCTTCGGGCGGTTCGCGAAGCGCGTTTTAGGAACCGAGTACAGCGATCTTACACGCGTCCAACTGTCCAAGGAGCTCGATGGAATACTTGGTGCTCTGATCGATCAGCCCGCTGGGATCGACGTCACGGAAGGGTTTACCCGCCTCGATGCGCTCAATCGCATCGGCAACCAGGTGTTCGCACTCGACCCCAAGCGCTACGGCAACTACGTCAACCTCAACGCCCCTGTCAGCTACCCGCACATCTGGACATCGTCATGGTTCGATTGGGTGCAGTACGACGGCTCGATTATGCAGCCATTGGTGCGCAATGCCGGCGAGGCGATGGGGGTTTCGGCGGAGCTCAACCTCACCGCCCCGCCCAAGGGGGGACGTTTTGCCAGCAGCATCCCCTTCGATAATCTGCACTGGATCGAACAACAGCTCGCTGGAAAGGACCAGCCGCTGGTGGCGAAAGCCTTCACCGGACTGAATGCGCCAGCCTGGCCCGACAGCTTTCCTGCGATCGACAAAGCCAAGGCCGCCGTGGGAGCCCAACTCTACGACAAACATTGCAGCGGCTGCCATCTTCCAGCGCTGACGCCGGACATCGTGCACGGCAAGGCCCCGGACGCGGAGTTCTGGAAGAACTTCGGCCCTATCCGCTGGCGCGGTCGCGATGGGCAGGAGAAGCAGACGAGGGAATCCGTACTCAACGTCAAGATCATCAAGCAAAGCCATATCGGCACCGATCCGGCCCAGGGCGACGTGCTGCGCAATCGCACCGTGGACACCGCCGGCAGCGAACTGGCCAGGGCGGGCCAGAGCAGCCCAGGACTCGGCCTCGACATCGATGTCTGCCAACGGAAGGCTGACAACACGCTGGATACGATCCACCTCTCGGACCATGCGATGCAACTCTACGCGCTTGCGCTCGGCGCCGTGGTCCAATCCGGCATCGACGAATGGCTTCGGTCGACCGGGACGGTCCAAGCGGAGATCGAAGGCGATCGGCCGAACTGTCTCGCGGCAGGTTTCGGCTATAAGGCGCGTCCGCTGAACGGCGTATGGGCGACTGCCCCGTTCCTGCACAATGGCTCGGTGCCGACGATCTACGATCTGCTCAGCCCGGTTGCGGAGCGCCCACAAGTCTTCCTGCTCGGTGAGCCCAGCTTCGATCCTGTCCGCGTCGGTATCGTGACACGGACGGTCGCTCCTGAAGGCAGGACCTACGACAGCAAGGGCTACTTCATCATCGATACGTCGAGGCCCGCCAATCGCAATACCGGCCACGAATTCTCGAACGAGAAGCATGAGGGCGTCATTGGCCCTGCGCTGTCTCCGGAGGAGCGCAACGCAATCATCGAGTTCCTCAAGTCGATCTGAAATTGATTGGGTCAGCTCCAACTGGAGCAGTAGCGAAGACCATCTCGCTCCCGCAGGGGGAAAGGTGGACGAAAGCCCGGATCGACCGACCAGGCGAAGCTTTTCTTGAGTTAGGGTGCGGCAGCAATGGCGGAACAGAAACAGGGGCCGGCGGCGAAGTTCCTGAAATGGATGATCGCCAAACATCCGGATGCATTGTTCGCATTCATCCGGCGCGTCAGGCCCAACCTGGCGTTGGGCGCCGCGGGGCCGGTGTTCATCACCCGCTTCCCCGACGTGCAGGAAGCGCTGAGCCGCCCCGACATCTTCAACGTCACCTATGCGCCGATGATGGACCCTTCGGTCGGCCCCTTCATGCTCGGCCGCGACTGCACCGAAATAAACCAGCGCGACAAGGGTATCATGCGCGCCTTCATGCGCATGGAGGATCTGCCGGCAATTCGCCAGAAGGTGCGCAGCCTCGCCAATGCGTCTGTCGAAAAGCAGATCTATACCCAGAACCAGATCGACGTGGTCAGCACGTTGTCGCGCCTGGTGCCCATTCAGCTGACCCGAGAATATTTCGGCTTTCCCGGCCCCGATCTGGCCTCGATGTTCCGCTGGTCGCGCGCGACGCAATATGACATGTTTCACAACCTGGACAAAGATCCGAAGGTGCACCAGGACAACATTGACGCTGGGCAGGAGATGCGCGCCTATCTGACACAACTGCTCCCGCAGCGGCGCGAGCAGCTGAAAAATGGGGCGCCGCTCGAGGACGTGTTCAGCCGCCTGCTGAATAGCCATTTTGACGATTCGATCGGCTTCGCCGACGAACGCATTATTACCAATATGATGGGCACACTGGTCGGCGGGATTGAGACCACATCGGCGGCCATCGTGCAGCTGCTCGACGAGTTGTTCAAGCGCCCGAGGATCCTGAAGGAGGCCATCGACGTCGCCAGCAGCAACAACGACCATCTGATGTATCGCTATTGCTGGGAAGCGCTGCGCTTCAACCCGATCAATCCGTTCGTGGTGCGCCACTGCCGGACCGATTACCGGATAGCCAAGGGCTCGCTGCGCGCGACGACAATCAAGGCCGGCAGCACGGTGCTGATCTCGACCCGGTCGGCGATGCGCGATGGCTTGCAACTGCCGGCGCCGTCCAACTTCGCGATCGACCGGCCGGAGTCGGTCTACATGCATCTGGGCTACGGGATGCACACCTGCCTCGGCGACCAGATCAGCCGCATCCAAGTTCCGGAAATCGTTCGCCGCATCCTGCAAATCCGGGGCGTCCGTCCCGCCGCGGAGATTGACTACGCAGGAGGGCCGTTTCCAGAGCGTTATCCCATCACCTACGACACGCCCGTCTGAAGGCCGGACTTCCCAGCAACGAGCCGCGAGTACCGATCCGGCCGCTGGCGTGGCGGCCTCTGGCGTCAGCACTAGGTCGTTCGTCGCGAAGTCTCCGTCACGCGATGCGCGTGAGATGCGTGAGGCAATAATCAATCGTGTCGGTGGTGTGTTCCGCTTGCGAAACACATCAATAGATGAGAGGCAGAGCTTCGCATGCGCGGCTACTACATTGGCTTACCGAGGAAATGGTTTAAGCGAACGGAAGCCGTACGCTGAAGCGGGCCTCGGCAACCGGCAGTTATGCACGAACATCGCGCAATCAGCGCAACAGCAATGATGCGCTCAAACGGCACCTGCAGGATCACCATTACGCGCGACGCCGACGACTACAAACAGCGCATAGCATCGAGCGCTGCTTCTGCTCGCTGATACACTCTTTCGACGCTTGGCACCCGTTATGACAGGCGAATAGGACAGGCGAACCGTCAATTTTACCGGCTTCTTTCATCGATCTCGCGGCCGCATTGGTCTGCGGTTGCACGCGTTTCCCCGTAGCCGCCCGGATTGGCAAGTGTTGGAACACGGGAACACGGGAACACGGTGTTCTACTGAAAGAACACCGGCTGAGGGATTTTATACTTAAACTGTCTTTTCACTAAATTCCGGTGGCGAGGCCGCGGGACTGCATCGTCTCGCGGCCCCATTGATTTTCGCTGTTCAGGTCCGGGCGAGTTCCTCCACCGAATTCCGACTCTTTACTCCCAGAAGGGGTAAGCGCTTCGATCGCCCGTTGGCATTCAAACGCGTCAAATTCGGGCCGTCGGCAAGTCCTCGCTGGACAGCATTCCGGAGTATGTTGTCGTGGAGTGCACATGGCTGCTGCCAACCTGATCGACAGTAGCGACGGCGATCGCACGAAAACGCGCTCCGCATCGAACATGGTGCGTGGTGTTTGACGTCCCAAGATGGCTGGAGTTCTCCCATCGAGACAGCTTCGGCCGAGCTTGTTTGGCTTTCTGGCTCTGCCAAAGGCCAGAGCCAGACTGATAAGACAAAGTCGGCTCGCTGTCGCGCGCGCCATGGAAAACTGCCCCCTCATATTGCCTCAGATGACAATGTTACCGAGCGCCCCCAGCTGTCGCGCGAATTGGACCCCGCGGGTCCGAGCAAGCCGCTCGCGAAGCGCGCCCTCCAGAGCGCCGTAGCGAGAGAGCGGCTTGCGGTGATTCGGCAAAGCAACACGTGGGATTTAGACAGCGAGGGAAGCTTGGAACGATAGTATGGTTTCGGTGCTGCTGATGAGCTGTCGAGCGACCTTTGATCGCCAATTCTTCACCAACCGCTGCACCGTACGCCGCTGATGGCCACTGAACTGACCCGGCGCATGCGCTGCCAGCCGGGAGAGGAGATCGACGGCGGACAAGTGCGGAGCCGCGGCGAGCCATTCCTCGATCATGGGAATGTATGGGTCGAGCATCGATGGCCGACGTGGCGCAGGTTTGCGCCGCACATAGCGGCGCCGATGAATGCCGCGCTGCTCACCCTGCTTTCAACCGTCGCCGAGCTCTCGGGCAAAGGCGGTCAAGTCGCTTTGCACCGGCGCGACGGTCATGGCTGGCTTTCCGGCCCGCTGATCAACACGCTTGCCCAGCTCATTTTGAGCGTCCCTCATCTGTGCCAGCAATGCCACCGGATCAAGCGTGCGGTAAATCTCACGCAGCCGACGTTTGAATGCCTCGTTGAGATGCGGGTGGACCAATGCTCTTTCGTACGGTGTAGCGGGAGGAAGATAACGCTTGATCACCTTGGCACCTTCGCGGTGCTTCTCCTTCAGCTTAAACGAGGGCTGGAAGAAATTGATGTGCAGCCGTGCCGCGGCAAACAGGCGAGCTAATGAGCGAGCGGCATCAATGCCTTCAAAGCGCCCGTAGCCCACCAGACGTCGAACGATAGCTCCATTCTTCTGTTCAACGAACGCTTGATCGTTCTTCTTGTAGGCCCTGGAACGAGTGACTTCGACATCGTGAGAACGGCACCACGAGACGACCGTGTCGTTCATGAAGGCGCTGTCGTTGTCAAAATCGAGCCCGCAAACGGGCCAGGGAAATAGGTTCTGGGCGCGCTCGAGGGCCTCGACCACAAGCGCTGCTTCACGCACAACAAGCGGAAAGCATTCGGTCCACCCCGTTGCGACATCCACCATTGTTAGCGTCTGAATGAAGGCCCCGGATACGGACATGCCGCCGTGCGCAACCAGATCCGCTTCGCAGTACCCCAGCGGAGGTGATCCCCAGTCATTGAATGTACGCACCGGGACTTGCCGCCGTACGGCACTGGAAAAGCCCGCCCGCCGTCGGCGTCCTCCGGCTGCTGCGATCCTTACGTCGCTCAGCAGGCGATCGATCGTCGCCGCGCTCACCCTCAAAACCTTAGACCGCTCATCAGCAGAAAGCTTCAATCTGCCGTGCCGTTCAAGAGCCGGAAGCAAGAACGGGATCATCGCGACGAGCCGCTTACTGCAGAGCCGGTCAGACGAGTCCCATAGCACAATCAGTGCCATACGAATGGAAGCTCCGTAGGTCCGGCCCCGCCGCCGCGGCACGGCCGACCCCGATGCCCCGTCCGCTGACAGCGCTCGGATCGCGTGCTTGCGATGCCATCCCGCAACGGCGCACAGCTCGTCTAGGATCCGTCCCTTCTCGAGCCGCCCGCTTGCCCGATAACGCTCGGCCAGCGCTGATGTGATCTCGCGCTTTGCGCGCATGCTGATCTTCCCTGCCATAGCCGCCACCGATCTGATTCGGCAGCTCCGCCCCAGACACGACAGGGAAGTTGTCCGGTAACATTTTTAGCGAGGCAATGCGGCCCTCGACGTCACGAGGAATTGCCCCCTCCTTGGATAGCCGAGGAGAGAGCGAATGAACGAGGAACGAATCAAAGGCTTGTCGTGGAGTAATCCACGGGGGCAGGTGATGAATACGCCAGATGACGTGGCGGAGATGTTGCATCTGAGGGTGTGTGGGTGAGGTCTAAAGCGGATTGCGCGCCAGCTGGGCTGCAGACGGTGAAGGACTACGTGGCGCGGGTGGGTGTAGCCGTTCAAGTCGCCTGAGCGGGCGAAGCGGGTCATGGCCTTGAAGGCTGGCTGCGCGAGAGGTTCATTCGACATTGCGGCAATGCGGATGCGGTCCGTCACGACCTGTTGGCCGAAAACGGCTTGGCGGTCAGCCGGCGAACGCTGCGACGCGCCGTGCAACCCTACCGCCAGGCACTGAAGGCCGAAGCGCTGGCGACGACCCGGTTCGAGACGCCCCCGGGGCGGCAGCTACAGATCGACTTCGGCGAGCGTCTGGTCGATATCGGCGGGGCGAAGGTCAAAGCATTTGTGTTCGTGGCGACCCGCGCCGAAAAGCAAGAGCACTGGTTCGCTGGGCTCGAGAGCCATTCACGACCTTCGATGGCGTGCCGGAGGAAGTGCTGAAGGACAATCTACGCGCGCTCGTGGTGCGCCACGGCAGATGAGCCGGTCGGTTCAGTTTAACGACAAGCTCATCACGTTCGCGAAGCATTGGGGCTTCCGTCCTCGCGCCTGCGCACCGTATCGGGCGCGCACAAAGGGCAAGACGGAGAATGGCGTCCGCTACGTGAAGAAGAACGTGATCGCGGGGCATTCCTTCGCGAGCTGCGAGGCATTCGAGACGCATCTCGCCGAGTGGGAGGGCGGGGTGGCGAACGTACGTATCCACGGCACGACGGGCGTGGCGCCGATCACTCGCTTTGCGTGTGACGAGGTACACCGTGACGGTCGCGGCTGGCGAGGTGCGCATCCGCCATGGCATGCGCGAGGTTGCAGTCACAAGCAATCGGAGGATCGCCGGCCGCGGATCGTCGAGTTCGCCCACCTCGACGGGGTTGCCTGTCGCGATGGCGCGGTCTGCCAACCAGCAAGCGCGACACCGACAGTGCCGGCGCCTTCACCACTGCCTCGTTGTTACGTCCTCTTGCCGAATACGAAGCTACGATCGGAGGGAGCTTCTGATGGTGCGTACAAAGAAGGTCACCGAAGCACCAATCGATTGGCTGGGGGCCATGCTGGCGCGCTCGCAGCTCTCCCATCCGCGACCAGCTCGACCACCTGCCCGACGAGACGGCGCGCGTGAACCTGTCGGCGCGTGAGACGCTGATCCTACTGTGCGAGCGCGAGGTCGTGGCGCAAGAATCATAGGCGCAGCCGTCGATCGACCGAAGCAGATCCGCGACCTGGCCGCGTCACGTTGGATCGCCAACGGCGAGAACGTGCTGCTGCTCGGCGCGCTCGAGTCAGGTTCATGCTGCCCATCTCGCTACCCCCTTGGAGTTGAAATCTTTTTGACCCGGATCGCCAGACGATGGCCGCCGGAACCGCCGCGCCCTTGACTTGGGGATGTTCCAGATCAACCGCTTTGACCATCCACGGTGCGCCTTTGCACAGCTGCTGCGCAGGCAAGCTCTGTTCTTCGATCAGACGGCGAGCCGTCGAAGGACTGACTTTCAACGCAGCTGGGCGCGCTCGTCCTCTCGGTAGGCCGCGATGGCGTGTTGGTTGCGCAGACTGCGAACGCGGACGCGGGCCCAACTGTTGCCACGCCCTGTCGACCTACTGGCGCGGTTGAGAACCGCGGCGATGGTGCTGTCGGGCATCTGACGCGCGAGGACACGAACGAGATCGACCACATCCGCCGCGGTGCTCGCCGGTGCGGTTCCTCCTCACCTGCAATGCCGTGTGATCGCCGCCATGCCAGTGGACAATCAAGTCCAGCACCTCGTCGCGGATGCGCACAACGATCTCATTGATCAAGCTTCGGATGATCCTGTTGCGCGTCGCAGCTGTTGCACCCGGACTTTCCCAAGCTCTCTTGAGTTCGGAACCAGGCGCAAGTAACCGATCGCGATCGATGTCGCTCAACGTCATCTCCGGCGTAGCCAACAACGTGTCGCGCTCGCCCTCAAGCTCGCGGACAGCGACCAGGCGTTCGTTCCAGCGCCGCTCCAGCTCGCCGGCAACAAGGCGATTGTCCGGCTCGACAGCCTCGTATCGCCGACGAGCGCGAGTTGCCTCGTAGCGTGCCTGCTCCAGAGCCAACTCGAGCTGACGCAGCTTGTCGGCGTGTTCACGGCCGCGCGCTTCCATGGCCGCCAGCGCCGCCCGTATACCCAGCGGCTGCAGCCGCGCGATGACCCCCGTGCTGATCGCGCGATCCGCGCGCAGACCGCCTAATGAGATGCACGGGTCTCCACCATGGTTGATCTGGCTACCGCGGCAATGATACCGCCCGACAGTACTGTGCGTACCGCTGTAGGTAACGTGAAGTTTGCTGCCGCAGTGGCCGCAACGAAGAACCCGCGAGCAGGCCTTCGCCGCTGCGAACCGAGCCTCGACTCATGAAGCTTTTTCCGTTGGCGTTGTCGGTGATCAGGCCCTGATTCTTCTCGAACTCCGCCCACGTAATGTAGCCCTCATGGTGGTCCTTGATCAAAACCTCCCAGTCGTTGCGCTCGCGCCGGAAGCCCCGCACGATCCTCTTGCGGCCGGCCTCGATCGTCACTCGACTGCCCGAGCGCCCGAAGACATAGGCGCCAGCATAGGCGGGATTGGTCAGGATGTGGTAGATCGTATTGTACACTGGTAACTTCCATTCGACGTGGCGGCCCTCGGGGCCATGGCCGACCCCCGGGCAAAGTGATTCGCTCCTGCCGTAAGCAGAGGTGGATCTGGCGCAGTGTCTGCATCTCGGCAAACTTGGTGAACACGAGTGCGAGCGCCTCCTGAATGCGCCGATCAGGGTCCTTGTCGATCCGATCGTTGGAGACCTTGAGATAGCCGATGGCGACGTTGAGGAAGAGCTCACCCCTGCGTGCCTTCTGCTTCAAGGCTTCAAGCGAGCGTTGCCCAAAGATAGATAGCTCCATCTCGCTCATCGTGCCCTTCATGCCGAGCAGAAGGCGATCGTTGGGATAGCGAGGATCGTCGACGCCATCCTCACCGACGATCAGTGTTCCAACGAGCCCGCAGAACTCCAGGAGCGTGTGCCAATCCCTACCGTTGCGGGCCAGCCGAGAGGCCTCAATCGAGACCACAGCGCCAACTTGCCCTTCGCAAATGGCGGCGAGCAGCTTCTCGAATCCGGGACGCGCGGTGCCGCCACCAGAGCGACCGAGTTCGTCGTCGATTACGGCCACCTCGCTCTAGCCCAGCTGCCGGGCAAGCTCGGCCAAGCCGTACTAGCGGCGCTCGCTCTCGCGGTTGTTGATGACCTGGTCTGCCGTCGACTGGCGAACGTAGACGACGGCCTGGCGAGCAAGGTGCTCAGGTGTGATATTGCTCACCGCCGTCCTCCCGGTTCACGTCGTGTGCCTCGACTGCGCTGTCGGTGAGCGCTTCGGTCAGAAGCTCCTTTAACAGCGCCAGCATTTGCTGTTGGGCTTCGATTGGAATGCTGCTGTATGTCGGAGGGCTCTCGAACAGATCCCCCTGACGACGTGATGCGTCCGCCATGACGGCCTCCTCGCGAATGGGACGATTCCCTGGAAGAGGAGGCTAAGAGCGCCTCGACAAGAAGACGCGCTCCAGTAGACGATCCACCGGAAGCTGCGGATCAGCTTTGAGATGGAAGGAAGCGGCGGCGGGAACCGCCATCCATGCCGGCAGCAGCGTTAAGGTGGCATCAGGTTGTCTGATAACAAAATGCGTCTCACCCCCAAGCCGCTTGCAGGAGACAATGACGACTGACGCTCCGCATCGCGGATGGAACGCGTAAAGGATCTCCACCTCAGATCCCAGACACCCGGCATTATGACGCTGGTCCGCCAGGCGTCGGCAAGACGCACCCGTCGATTGCTCTCGGGCGAGAGGCGATCCTGGACGGGTACACGGTGCAGTTCACCACGGCAACGACGCTGGTCGCGGGCCTCGCCAAGGCGCACGGCGAGCAGCATCTGGACGAGAAACTGCTCGCGCTGTCGAAGCCAAAGCTACTAATCGTCGACGAACTCGACTACCGGCCCCTGAACCCGACGCTGCGCATCTGTTCTTCCGGCTGGTCAGTCGCCGTTACGAAACCGGCGCCATGCTGATCACGTCGAACCGCAGCGTTGCCGAAGGGGCAGTTCTTCATGACGAAAAGGGGGCAGTTCCGGATGGCGTTCGACAGACTATGCTCAAGGTTGAACCCGGGCCAACTCAGCATCAAGGGCGGATAGATCTCTACCCATTCTGGGTAGGGGAATCGCATATGACGCTATCGGCGTGTTGCAAAGCGGTCGGAACTGGATTCTTTGGGTCTCTCTCGATTGCCGAGGGAGACTGGAATGCGCAAACTCAGGCGCCTGCTTCGACCGCTCAAGGATCCTCGCGCCGACAACACACGGCACGATCTGGTTGAGATTCTTATCATCGCTTTGGCGGCGACGCTGGCTGGCGCCAAGAACTGTACCGAGTTCGAGTTCTTCGGCAGGGGTCGAGAGGAGCTGTTGCGAGGGTTCCTGGAGCTTAGACACGGCATTCCCAGCCACGATACGTTCAGCACCGTTTTCCGCGCGCTGGACCCGAAGGGGCTGGAAGCCGTTTTGCGTAAGTTCAGCAAGGGCTTCGGCATCAAGGGCGTGGTCAGTATTGACGGGAAGGCCTTGCGAGGAGCCTTCACTCGTGGCCGGCGAGCCACGCCGCTTCATATGGTCAACGTCTGGGCGGCCGGCACGCGCATGGCGCTGGCTCAGGGAAAGGCTCCCAACCGCAACGAGGTTGCCGGCGTTCTCAAAGTCCTGGCTCTGCTCGATCTGGACGGCGCTGTTGTCACCGCCGATGCCTTGCATTGCCGACCCGACACCGAGCGGGCTATCCGCAAGTGCAAGGTCCACTACGTGTTGGCGATCAAGAGCAATCGCGGCCGGCTGTTCAAGGCGGCGAAGGCGCTCGTCGACACCGCCCGGAAGCCCGCGCGGGCGAGCCAGCGGAGGACAACCGCCCACGGCCGCACCGAGCGTCGGCAGGCCATCGTTACCTCGGCACCGCAATTGGCGAAGCAATACGGCTTCCCAGCCATCGCTGCCGTTGGCCGCATCGACAGTTGGCGGGCCAATACCGGCAAAGCCGCCAAGCACACGGTACGATACTTTCTGGCATCGCGTCCGCTCCCTGCCAAGAAACTGCTTGAGGTCGTGCGTGCCCATTGGGGTATCGAGAATAACTTGCACTGGGTTCTCGACGTTCTGTTCGACGAGGACGCATGCCGCAGTCGCAAGGGCCATGCCGCCGAAAACCTCGCAGCTATCCGCAAGCTGGCCATCAATACACTGCAGGCGACACCAGGCCCCGTGCGCACCAGCCACAAAATGCTCGAAGCCAGATGGAATAATGACTTCCTTCTCAGCGCTCTTGCCCATATGCGATAGCCCTACCATTCTGGGGAGGTCTTCGCTACAATGCCTCCTGATATGCTGCCCCGGCGACTACAGTTTTCCAAGACAGAATGAAACAGCATGACTCACCACGTGGATCTCGGACCCGGTGTGGCAAGCATACCAGCGCCAAGAAATCTTCCAAACCGTTCCGATCAGGGAGTGAGTTGGAACAAGTCCTACGAAGCCATCAACGCTTGTGGCCAAAAACCTCTTTTACGAGAATTACTCACGCAACTACGTCAGCCTGCTGTCTTTCCCACTATGGCAAGGATCGCGGCGGATACAACTGACCTAGGCGTCAAGTTCGACGAGGGCACGACAGCAACGTTTTCGCTCGATAGAGCTAACGCCGTTGTGCGAGCGATCGACACGTCTGACGATCAATCAAGGCACGAAAGCTCTCGCGCGATCCCAAGTTGCGTTGTCCAGTAGGTCCACGGCGGCAGCGTCGTGGTATCCAGTCGCGTTGCCTTGATCCGACAATCGCGAATCGCGGCGATGATGCGCCGAGAGCTGTTGGACACAAGAACATCAAGGAGCGCAGACAACATGCGATAATTGGAAAGCCGCTGTACTACGCATATGACTCTCGCAGACGAAAGCTCTCTCTGCCGGTGGCCGCGGACACGACGTTGGCAATGGAGGTTTCGCACTTAGCATGTGTTTTGACCAAGAAACTTACGAGAACCACTCAATACGAGACGAGGTGATGATTCCTTGCCTAGTCTGGACCTCGACGCGCGACACCTGGCAAGCTGTTTGCTCGTGCCGGAGCCCGGTTCAGGCAGCCATCGCCCGATGTTCGCCATGCCCTGACTTCTTCGCACTTGCAATCTCAGAGGCGTCCTCATGTCATTCCCTTCGCGGACGGTTGCACCCGAACCGTGTCGACCTTGAGAACGTCGGAGCTTCCTTTGGGAAGGGCGGGGCGGGTTCCAGATAGGGCGTGGAAGCGCAGAAGCCCGCCAGGAATATGTAGATCCAAGCATTGCCGACCAAGGAGCCTTCGTCCGAAGTGGCCGTCAACGTCAGCCGTCTGAGACAGGCGGAGATCTCGGAAGGGAAACCAAATGCACCCGGCGGGTCCCCGTCGGTGCATCCATTCCGCTCACCGTCAGATGTGTCGATGCCATGCTCCTCCTTGGAAGGCCAATGCCAAAACAGAGCCCCGAAAACGACATCATGACAGAAGAATCAGATATCAGATCTGCGAACGCAAACATTCGTGCAAGCACTGTCTGGACCATTGTGCTCGGCTTTGCCGCGGATCCGTTGATGCGTTGGAGCTGGCCTGACCCAAGGCAATACCTTAGGAGCATGCCTCAGTTCATTGACGCCTGTGGGGGCCGAGCATTTGCACATGGCACAGCCTACGTCGCGGGAGAGATTCGTGGCGCGGCCCTGTGGCTGCCTCCCAACGTGCAGCAAGACGAGGAGGCATTGGATGCAATCATGGCGCTATCCCTGCGCCCGGAGATTACCGAGGATATGGCACACTTGCGGCGGAGAATGGCCGAACATCGTCCCCACGAGCCACATTGGTATCTGCCGCTCATTGCCGTCGATCCGAACTGGATCGGAAAAGGGCTTGGCACGTTGCTGATGAAATACGCCCTTCAACGATGCGATGAGAACGGCATTGTTGCCTACCTCGAAAGCTCGAACCCTGAAAACATTCCCTTTTACCAACGTCACGGCTTCAAGGTCGTTGGTGAGATACAACACGGTTCTTCGCCGCCGCTCACGCCAATGTTGCGAACGGCTTCATTCCCACCCAGCAAGGCCGCGCCGCCGGATCGGCTCGTCACCCAGACTCAAGCATAGCTCATCCCGTTAGGATTGATTGCCAATAACCTGACATGACCGCGTTCGGTCAGGACGGCTTATGTTCGCGGCCAGACAACTGAGCACGTGAGGCGGCTCGCCCGGCCTGCGAAAAGCATACGAATCGCCTCTTCGGCAAAGTTGGCACGTCTGATGTGAGAGCTGGCGGGGTCAAATCCACTAAGCGTGGGACATTGCCACGGGCGGCTGCATCGATTGCGGTCGGGCTCCAGACAATTTTTGATCTAAGGGCCACAGAAAGCGATGAATGGCGAGACGCGTATGGCTACCGAAACCCGATCCGGCCCAACTCAATTCGCGGACCGCGAACCGATCGATGCCAACATTCAGGATGTCCAGGGTTGCTGTTCCCCTGTTGGAGAATTTGCGACGCCACTTCCAAAGGCTTGAGCACATCTTGGCCGATCGCAGGCGCTCGGTCGTCGAGCGCACCTTTGCGTGGCTCGGCAGATGTCGGCATCTCTGCAAAGACTTCGAAGGTTCCGCCGCTACCGAGCTCGCCTGGCCGCTCGTCGCCCATCTGAGGCTCCTAACTCGCCGATTGGCCAGGCCTTGAGACATCTATGCTTTTTGAGTGAGGCTCTCAGGACAGGCGCTCGGCGAATTTCGAACCTCGACCTCGGGGCTGCTCCAACTGGTTAACTTGACTGTGCCGTCTTGACGAGTCTGGGCAACGGCTTCTATATGTGGTGTCGTCGTGGTTTTCAATTCGCATATATGGTGGCACGGAGTTAAGGGGAACCCATTGTGCCGGCAGCGGCTATTCCGAGGCATTAGCGCGACAGCGCTGGGAAGACCCGCGAGCCAGGAAACCTACCGCGACAGAACCCATGTCCTCGGGCGGGGTGCCCGGTGGGTCGCTTGCAGCCGGGGACATTGGCCGGGTCTCCTCGCAAGTCGTCCGCACGGTCCCAGCCCCCAAATATCACGGGGTTGCCGATGTCGGCGTCTTACGATTTCGATCAGTATGGTCATCTCATTGAGCTGCCGAGTGTGCGGCAGCCCTCAGCGCAGGCAAAGCCTACCACACCTGAACTGTGTCTTGTGCAGCCCCCAGCATTGCCGGCTCCCCTGCCGAGGCCCCCCGCGCGATCGCCAACTCCGTCTGACCTTTCGCTCGATCGGTCGCGCGACGACCTGCTGACCTCGTTTGGTAGGCTGACGCTGACCGACCGCTATCTGCTCGCCGGCGAAGGCCTCCAGGACATGTTCGCCCGAGTGTCTTGCGCCTTCGCGGACAATGTTGCGCATGCCCAACGTCTATATGATGCGATGTCTCGGCTGTGGTTCATGCCGGCCACACCGGTGCTCTCCAACGGCGGCACGACGCGCGGCCTTCCGATCTCGTGCTTCCTTAACTCAGTGTCGGACTCGCTCGAAGGCATCGTCGGCACCTGGAACGAGAACGTCTGGCTTGCTTCCAATGGCGGCGGCATCGGCACCTACTGGGGTAATGTTCGCTCAATCGGCGAGAAGGCGAGGGGCGGCGTCACCTCGGGCATCATCCCGTTCATCCACGTCACGGACGGCCTCACGCTGGCGATCAGCCAGGGCTCGTTGCGGCGCGGCTCGGCGGCGGTCTATCTCGATATCCACCATCCCGAGATCGAGGAGTTCCTCGAGATCCGCAAGGCGTCTGGTGACTTCAACCGCAAGAGCCTCAACCTACATCACAGCATCAACGTCACCGACGAGTTCATGTGTGCCGTGGGCGCCGGCACCGCATTCGCTCTGCGCAGCCCGAAGACTAACGAGGTTGTCCGCGAGATCGATGCCCGCCAGCTGTGGCAACGCATCCTTGAGAACCGGCTGCAGACCGGCGAGCCTTATCTCTTGTTCATCGACACCGTGAACCGTGCGCTCCCCAAGCACCAGCGCGAGCTCGGCCTCAAGGTCTCGACCTCCAACCTGTGCAGCGAGATTACCGTGTCGACCGGCATCGATCATCGCGGCGAGGAGCGCACCGCGGTGTGCTGCCTGTCGTCGCTCAACCTCGAGACCTGGGACCAGTGGAATGAGGAGCCCGGCTTCATCGAGGACGTCATGCGCTTCCTAGACAACGTGCTCACGCACTTCATCACGGTGGCGCCGGACGGAATGAAGCGTGCCCGCTACGCCGCCCTGCGCGAGCGCTCCGTTGGCCTCGGCGTCATGGGCTTCCACTCGTTTCTCCAGGCCAAGGGCATTCCAATGGAGGGTACCCTGGCCAAGTCATTCAATCTGAACATGTTCCGAAAACTTCGTCGCGATGCCGATGCGGCATCCGTGGCGCTCGCTCGCGAGCGTGGCCCGTGCCCGGATGCCCTGGAACGCGGCGTGATGGCGCGCTTCAGCCCCAAGATCGCAATCGCGCCGACCGCCTCGATCAGCATCATCTGCGGCGGCACCAGCGCCTGCACTGAGCCGATCCCGGCCAACATCTACACCCACAAGACGCTATCCGGCGCCATCTCGGTGCGCAATCCGCACCTCGCTAAGGTGCTGGCCGCGAAAGGCGCCGACACCTCGGCGACCTGGGAGTCGATCATCGCGCACGACGGATCGGTCGCCCATCTCGACGTCCTGTCGGAGCACGAGAAAGCGATCTTTCGCACCGCCTTCGAGATCGACCAGCGCTGGATCGTCGAGCTTGCCGCCGACCGCGCCGCGTTGATTTGCCAGAGCCAGTCGATCAACCTCTATCTGCCGGCCGACGTCGATAAGTGGGACCTCCACATGCTGCACTGGACGGCGTGGAAGCGTGGGGTGAAGAGCCTCTACTACTGTCGATCAAAGTCGATCTCGCGCGCGGCGTTCGCCGGCAAGATTGCCGGGGATGCAACGCCGACGCAGCAGCCGGCGCGGCAGCGCACCGACTATGAGGAGTGCCTCGCATGTCAGTGATCGATCTGTCGCGCGCCGATCCGCGCACGTTGATCGGCAAGGGACGCGTCGGCCTCCTTGACTCGACCGGCAGCTACGACGTCGATCGCTATGCCTGGGCTTACGAGTTCTGGAAGCGCCAGCAGCAGACCCACTGGATGGGCGAGGAGGTGCCGCTCGGCGCCGACCTCAACGACTGGGCTTCGGACCGCGTCACCGACAGCGAGCGCGCGCTGCTCACCCAGATCTTCCGTTTCTTCACTCAGTCGGACATCGAGGTCGGCGACAATTATTTCAAGCGGTACATTCCGCTCTTCCAGCCACTCACCGTCCAGATGATGATGGCCGCTTTCACTAACATGGAGACGGTTCATATCGACGCCTATGCCCTGCTGCTCAAGACGCTCGGTATGCCTAAGACCGAGTTCGAGGCATTCCGCGGCTATGCGCAGATGCGCGCCAAGGCGGACTACATGCACGAGTTCGGCGTCGACAGCGTGGCGGATGTCGCCCGTACCCTGGCGATGTTCGGCGCCTTCACCGAAGGCATGGCCTTGTTCGCCAGCTTCGCCATGCTGCTGAACTTCCCACGCCACAACAAGATGAACGGCATGGGACAGATCGTAAGCTGGTCAGTGCGCGACGAGAGTCTCCACTGCGAGGGCATCATCAAGCTATTTCACGAATGGCACCGCGAAACCGGCGCGGTGACGCGCTCCGTCCGCGACGACATTGTCGACGTCGCCAAGACCATGGTGAAGCTGGAGGAGAACTTCGTCGAGCTCGCCTTCGGTCTTGGCAAGATCGAGGGCATGCTGCCTGAGCATATCCACGCCTACGTCCGCTACGTCGCCGACTGGCGACTGGCCCAACTCCGGATTGCCCCGGTCTTCGGCTTCTTCGAGGCGAAGGAGGGCGGGTTCACCCAGCTCAAGGCGCATCCGCTGCCGTGGCTCGTCGAGATTCTCAATGGCGTCGAGCACGCCAATTTCTTCGAGCAGCGCGCCACGGAGTACTCCAAGGCGGCGAGCCGCGGCAGCTGGGACGGCGAAGACGGGGTGTGGGCGACTTTCGGCCGTATCTAGCCCATTTTATTCATGCTAGCGGCATTGACAGCGGCAGGCGCCGGTAGTCGTCGCCGTCACCCGCCAGCATGACAAAGGCATAGAACCGGACCTCCTCATCGTGGCGTCTTGATTGCAGCGCGACAAAACCGGACACACAGATGGTTTGTTGGGTTAAGCCGGTACATGCGCTCCATTGCTGATGGCGGCTAGGGTTTACAGTATTTCCGCAGGTCGGTGAGGTGGGTCTCATGAAGTAAATCAGCGCAACACGGCTACGCCCTTGAGCAGACGAATGTTCTCGATGATCGCCACGGCCGCCCCCCTCGTAGGGCTAGAGGGGATTACTATCACGCAATCGGAAGTTGTAAAGAGGGCAACCCTGTCAAAGGGGGGCATCTTCATTGCAGCCCGGTCGGATCAGGCAAACCGATTTGTTCTTCATCCCCCTTCGCGCTTGATTTCGTCGCCGACCCACTGACGGTCTTCCTCGGCCGTGGCTTCGCGGAGGTGATCTACTACGAGCAGACGCTGGCAATGCGGCTCGGATGACAGCCGCGTTTCTGTCCTAGCACAAGAGTTCCGCTTCAGCGCTGCCGATCCACCTCTGGAGATTTTGCATCCGCTCTCCGAGGCGCTCCCAATTGATCCGCGCCAGCGGGGGTTCGGCAGGCTGATCGGGCGCAGAGATCGGCAGCGACGATGACGCAAGCCATCACGTCGTCGACGTTATGTCCCACCCTCGCACGAGCGCCGCTTCGACCGCTCGTCGGCCTTTCGTCCGAGGTGGCCAGTGCGGCCGACCGGAACGATTGTAATCGATGACCTGTGTCTCCCTAAGCGAGGGCCGGGTTAACTACGACGGTCGACAAAACTATTTTTTGCCTCATCATTCTCCGACGGCCGAAAAGCCGACGGTGATGCAGGTGGAGGCACGGGTCCGGGAAATCGGCGCAGCCAGCCACTAAGCGGCTGGCGTTCGACCACGGCAGCACGCTTGAGTTCGCCGCGATCTTCGCCGTGGCGCTGCGTCATAACCAGATCAGCCAGATTCCTTTGAACCACGCCTAACCAGCTCGAGCCGATGTACCGACAAGAAGCCGATAGCGCCATTGATGCGAGTCCCTGTTGCCAAGGTTTCTATGCCGCGATGCGGCTCAGATATTGGTGCGAACCCGCGCCATTTTGGCGAAGATCGATCAATAGGTCGTGGCGATCACGCCACCCCACCGGTAGTTCACACGGACCAAGCCGATATCGACGTCCTGACCGATACGGGCAGTCCCTGCAAAAGTGCCCACCGGAACACCCACGAGTCCGGGTGAAAAAAAGAAATCCACATCCCGACGACCCATGAACAGGTGGTCGTATTCAACGCCGATGGACCAGTTCGGAGCAAAGCCAAATTCAAGGCCCGCCCCTACCGTGCCGCCCCAACGAGTTTCGCTGCCGTTGTCGATAGTGAGCCCGGTCGCAAAATCGGAGACCCGGTATTTGTCACGGACGACTGCAGCCCCACCTCTTACATAAAGCAGCACGTTATTCCAGGCATAGCCGACTTGGCCCGTGAACAGGCCGAATGCATCAAGCGTGGAGTCATCCCGGACGCCTGCGAAAGCAAGGTTCGCGTTGGAGCCCTTGAAATCGGCCCAATTGCCCTGCGCCTCCAGACCGAACACCGAGTTCGCTATTTGCCAGCGGTAGCCGATTTGACCGCCGACCGTGCTTCCCGTCGCATGATGGCACCCCATGCCAACGGGCGGAGCGACGACCACGCCGCCGGCGTTGACCACGTCCCAGCACTGATGCGCAGAGCCGCCACCGCCATTGATGCCGACGTAGAAGCCGCTCCAATCATAGATCGGAATGACCACCGGAGGCGCTTTGACGTAGGAGCGCGCAGCCAGATCAGCGGCTGCGGCAGGCGCGGCCAGCGCGATGAGGGCTACCGTGCCCGCCAGCAATTTTTTCATTCTTCTGAACCCCAGTTTCGAATTCGACGCCCCCGACGGGGTATTGACGACGATTGGCACGTTTCCGCCACCTCCATCAACTGCAAGGGTTGGTAGTTGACGGGGTCGCAAGCGCCGCCTGAGCGGCCGGTCGATGGGCAAAGTGCATGTCGGGTCGGTCGCGGATGCTGTCCGCCGACTGTTGATTAAGTGGCATGACCCGAAAATGTCTAATCGCGGTTACCCCTCCTGCGCGCCCTTCGAGCACATCAGCATGACAAGAGTCAGCCTCGACAGCGAGTCAGTTTCCTGATTGCAGCTGCTCCGCGTGTCCTCGTTCCGGCCGTATCGACCGTTCGTCGGCCATTGGATGCAAGTGTTCCCGCTTACGGCGAAGCTTCGACGGACGAGCCGCATTCCTCCACTTCGTTCCGGGCGGACGATGCATCCGCAGTAAGACGGAGGCGTGTGTAGGGGCCAGCGATAAGGCTCGGCGGCGCCGCATCGAGTTAAGAGTCCAGAATTTCTTGCTGCGGCTGGCCTTCTCGATCACGGGCTGTACCCTCGTCGATACATAAAATTTGAGCCGCGAAACGGGCCGAGCGACATCCCGAGAACTGGCTATTCCAGGAGCTCTCACAGAACTCCCAGCCGAGTTCGGGATTGAACGACCGCGCTCGGAGCGGCCGACTACGGCACCTCCCTGAGACCCGAGATGTTGATCTGGAGACGCCATCAGAAGTATCCCAGCACCAAGCAGGCCTTGTTCAAGACCATGAAGTTCAGATCGCAAGCCGCCACGCCATCGGCCAGCACTTGGCTCTGCCAGAAATGGTCGTCGATGCTTTGGTTGCCCGGCTGCAACAAATTCTCGAAGTTGGGCGTCGCGACGGTCAAGACTCGGCGCAAGACAAGCTCAAAGGGGGAAAGGACATCAGCGTGTTCCTGCGCGATCCCATAAAACACGACGATATGCTCTCCTCTCAAGGCCAGGGCATTTCCACGGATGCGCAGACGGACGCCAGGCCTGACGGCCAGATCGAGATGGCCGTCATTGCTCCCGAGTGGCCCGCCATCGCGCGCGGCCAGGACATAGAGATGCTCACTGTCGACGCGTACGGGCGCATCAGGCGAGAGACTGACATTCGGATACCGTGACAGCAGCGTCTCGGCGTCGACGATGATGAGAACGGCAACGTGAGACTCGGAGCGCTGGCTCTTGGTTGAGGGTCTGTCTTTGGCCATTGCTGTTTCCCTTCCTCCCGACCGTGGGATGCTCGGCAACCGCGGAGCTTGCCAAGTGCTTGGGCCGACCGAACTGGATGGTGCTGACGGCGGATCGGTCCCATTCGAGAGCGACGCGAAAAAAGCGACAGCTGTCGAGAAGGCCGATCCGCCAGGGACGATGGGTGAGGTCGGCACGCCTCCGGACCATATTATGCCACCTCGGAGTCGAGGGGGGTGGGATCATGGCCGTTCCCCGCTGCGCGGTTCCTTCGACGCCTTGATGATCATCCGCATCAATTGTGGATGCTGATGAACGGATCCCACGAAAAGTATCCCAGCGCGCTGCAATTGCGATCGACGACCATGAAGTTGAAATGGTAGGTAACTCGTCCGATAGCCAAAGTTTCCGAGGACCAATAGTAATTGGCGATCGTCTGACATGTCGGCACGGACGGATTGCTAGGATTGGGATGCGCGAACGAGGCCTCCGCCTTCCGCGGGGTCGGCGTCGAGATCAGCTCGTTTCCTACGTTTCCGATGAAGCGGTAGAAGATCACTGACTTCTCGAATCCAAGGGAGAGGCTGGTCTCGCGCCAACGAATCAAATGCCCGACCTGGGCCTTCAGGTCGAGCTCGCCGCCCGCTTGCCCACTGATCACGTTGTCCTGATTTGTGATCATGTAGACATGGCGGAAATCAATGAGAGTGGGGCTGTCCGGTCTTTTGCTCGGATTCGAGTACTTCTGAAGAATGGATTCCGTATCAAAGGCAACAAGAACGTCTGTGACTCTGGACATGATGCCTCTCCATTGCAAAGAGGAATGTTCGGCTTTCGCCGAGCTCAACCCATCGCCGTAGACCATTGCGATGGCTGATAACGCCGTTTGTTGGATTGCGCTGCTTCGACCGGTTCATCAGGATTTGGCTGCGGCCGCCGAGTAGGCTTGAGCTTTCGTGAGCGGCCGATTCGCGTGATCATAGGATGATTTCTCCTCAGGCCGCGCGCATTGCAGGAGACCTGCATTTGCCGTGCCAAAGGAGAGGGAATCACTTGGAGAGCGACAGGATGGCGCTTTAGCTGCCATGTCGCATGTCTAAAATCGACCAATGCGGACCGCGATAATTTCCCGAGAGCAATCAGCCATCCGGCCCACAACTGTTTCCTCTTTCCCACACTCGATAGGGGGCTCGTTCACCACAGGCACTATGCAACACGGGCAGAAGCCTCACGATATCGAGGGCGTCGTCACTCCCCATCTCGATTCTGGAGCGCTCAGCCATGGGAGTACTGTAACCAGTGGCTCCGAGGAGGGTAATGTATCGGATGGATGACAGCTTTCGGTCTTCGTGTTTGTCCAACCCCGTCGTGTGGGCGCGCATACCACCCCCTCGAGAATGCAGTTAGGCCAATCGCCGCCACGCGCAAGATGTTTATGTTGTCGTTCCTGCGCGTCGGACTTAAGACGTTTGGCGGCAAGCTGCCACAAACGGCCGCGATTTCACGATCGCGTCACGAAGAAGCTAGTTCGCTCTCGACGCGCGGCTCGCAAAACGTGGCACGCCAATTGCTTGGCCTACGACACCGCCTCGCCGGGCTTAGTAATGTGGTCCTCCCGCGTCCTGGGATGCGGTCCAAGCCCGAAGAGAGGAGGTCACGATGCGGATGGCACCCAGCAGGCGAGCATATAGATTGATGGGCACACTGAGTCGGCTGCTCGCAACGACCCGCAAGCTCAACCCTAATCGCAACAAAGCGATGGCTAGGCGCGCCATGCTGCGGCGCAGCTTTGGCACCGGAGACCTCCATGACAAGTTCGTCTGATATCGCGCGGCTTCGAGCTAGTCCGGGCACCGCTTCGCTAACGAAGTGGGGTTGGGTTTTCGCCCTCGGCGTAGGTTATCTGATCACTGGCTTCGTGGCGCTTGGTAGCGTTGCGCTCGCGACGGTGGCGAGTGTGGTGCTAGTTGGCGTGATGATGATCGTCGCCGGCGTTGCCGAAACGATCAATGCTTTCCAGGTTAAGACCTGGGGCAAGTTCTTGCTATGCGCTCTTTTGGGTGCGCTCTACTTTGGATGCGCTCTACATCGTCGCGGGACTTGTGACATTTGATAATCCTACGCTCGCCGCTGTGCTGCTTACGCTGGCGCTCGGCGCATCGCTGGTCGCCGCCGGCATCATGCGCCTGATCCTGGCGTTCAGCATCAAACGCGCAACGCCCCGATCCTGGCTGGCGATATCCGGCGTCATTACTCTGCTGATTGGATCGTTGATCTTAGCGCGTTGGCCGATAAACAGTGTTTATATTCTGGGCCTGTTTCTCGGCGCCGATCTAATCGTGGCGGGCGCGAGCTGGATTGGAGTCAGCTTCGGCCTACGCCGCAGTCCCATCGTGAAGTCACGATCGTCGCGTAATTGCCGGGCGCCCTTGGTTTCGAAGGAGAAAGACATGCACGAAAATAACAGCTTGGAGCGTGCAGCCTCACCCGCTGAGACTGCATTTGCTGCGCTAACGAACTTCTCGCTCGGCAACAATCTCATACTTGGATATGCAGCTCACGGTTTCTATGTCTCCAGTCAGCCTGTCACGAGTGCGGTAGTTCAGTTCACCGATAACGCTGTGGCAAGCGGCTTGGCCCACGCCTACCTTTACTGAATCGAATATACTCACGCCAAATCACAGCGACAGATCAATCGATTCCGAATTCTTCACGGGCGACTCGAGACCGCGATCATCGAACGCTCTGTCGAGAAGATGGCGACGCCAGCTAAGCAGATGATTGCCAGAGCACTATGCGGTCAGAAACGGCCCGTACTCTACTTCCGCCGCAAGCTCTGCGATCTCCGTCTCAAACGATGTTTTGCTTTGCCGCTGACGCAGCAAATCGTTCGAGTATCACGCGCAAATCACCCGCTTCTTTTCTTAGGTGAGGGTACACCTTGGCGGCTTCGCAATCAAACTGCTCCCAGTCCGGCACATCGAGCAATGTCAGTGAACGGAGTGCCGGAGCGAAGCAACTAAGAAATCGTCGTTGGATTATTTTAATGCGCTGCAAGCGGATTGCTTCGCTTGTGTCGGGCTCTCCAGAAACAAGCTCGATTGCGTCTCTTAGAACCGAGAGACGAAAATAGAACTGTGTCACTGCCAGCAGTATCTCGGCGTCGAGCAGTCCGAGTTTTCCCGCAACAGCAGGCAACACGAGTGGGAGTGACGGAAGGAATTTGGCGTCTTCACTTGCAATCTTCCTCGTGCCCCAATCCCTCCACGGCTCTATGTAGTCGTTGGCGCATCGTGCAACTCGATCGACGATCTCAGCGTAGAGACTTGCTCGCATGGCTTTGATCTCTTGTTTCTGGCGCCTGTTATCGTGGTGGGTGACAGCGCCGAAGCTAATGGCACTGCCCACGATGGTACCCACGAAGCCAATCCACCCCACACTGCTGCCGACGAAGATATTCACCATCACCCCAGCAGTTACCGCTCCCGCCAGAGAGGCTACTGCGATAAGAAATATCATATCTTGTCGATACGGGCTTAGTCGTGTCGCGTGATCATTTTCATTCACGACGCATCCTCGAGCGACCAGGTTCATAGGCATTCGCTTTTGCGGAAAATGCTACCCCCTGCGCCGAAATGTTACTGTCCGCTGCAATCGATTTGGTTCGGCTTGATACCCCGGAACTGTCCACGCAGGGCTGTGACTGTGATTAGTTTTGACGGGGTCTTCGTTGGCCCACCACGCATCATATTCATACGCCGATTTCGGGAGGGAGCGACCGATAAGCATCTCGATATCGGCAAAGGTCGTCTTGAGCGAGGCAGAGCTGTTTGCGACCAGCTTGTCTCTCAAAGGGTTATAGATCGACATCGGGCTCCCCCATCCAACGATCTCATACTATATAGCCAATCCGGACTTTTCGTCACCAATTGCGGATTTTGTCCGATATTTGTCGGTTTTCGTTCGCAGCGGCACTGACGCCGCCGCGACATCATGTCGAGCACCGCGTCCGGGCCTTTGATTGGGTTGTGAGTTCCATGCTCGCTCTTAGTGCGATTCACGATGGCGAGTGGTAGGCCTACCAATCAGCAGGCTCTTTTCGGCGAATCGTGCGTTTCATGTCGCTGTTGTCCGGACACGCAGGCGATGTATGTCCTTGCTCTGGTCACCCAAAAAGGCGGAAGCGGCAAGAGCACGCTG
This sequence comes from Bradyrhizobium sp. BRP20, assembly GCF_020194215.1. Classification (NCBI taxonomy): domain Bacteria; kingdom Pseudomonadati; phylum Pseudomonadota; class Alphaproteobacteria; order Hyphomicrobiales; family Nitrobacteraceae; genus Bradyrhizobium; species Bradyrhizobium sp. BRP20. Next base: position 122,127 of record NZ_JADYVY010000017.1, read on the forward strand.
GAGGTCGGAATTGCAGTCGCCGCTTTGGCGAACGGAAAGCGCGTTGCAATTGTCGAGGCGGATCCACAAGGAACGATTTCAAAATGGAAAGAGCGGCGCGGCCATTCCTATCCGCGGCTCGTTCGGGGCGCCGATCCCGTCGAAATAGAAGGGGCGCTGGTCAGCCTTGAAGCTGAGGGGATCTCGCTTATCGTCATCGATACCGCCGCCACAAATAATGCACTGGCCATGCGCGCAATCGCGAGGGCCGATCTTTGCCTGATCCCGGTGCGTCCGAGTCCGGCGGACATCGAAGCTGCGATACCGACGCTGATTGCTATTCGTAGGCTCAACCGCCGATTTGCTTTCGTCCTCAATCAGACACCACCGCGGGGCTGCCGCTTGACTGAAGCTGCAACGTCGCTCAATTCGCTCGGGGTGCTTGCGCTTCCCTATGTCGGACAGCGCAATGACCATCAGGACGCGCTTGGGGCAGGATTAGGCGTGACCGAGTTTGCACAAGAGGGAAGAGCCTCGGAGGAAGTTCGTGAGCTGTAGCGGTGGGTCTTGGAACAGCTTGTCGAGGGGTCGTCATGAGCCATACGGAAGAAACGAAAAAGCGGCGTGCTAGGCAGACGCGCCGCGCGACGCTCGCTCGTGGAGCCTACCGCGCCGGGCGAGCCGAGCCGTTGACGATAGCCTCTTTGTGTTGTCAGTCGGGATTGCTGCTCTAAATCCGAAATCGGAGAACGCAGGCGAGAATACGATTGATCAAACGATCCTTGTAAGGCAAGTGACGGCCGACTCCTGTTGAGTGCTCGGAATGCGGCGGCGGCGCGCAAGGACGAACTCCTGGATTCCGACGCTACCCCGTTATGCCCTGTCAGCGCGTTCTCGAAGCCGCCCTCCACGAGGTCGGACAATTCGAGCCGCAGCATCTCGTCGCGCAGCCGATTGGCGACGCCGCGATCTGCTGGGCGAAGGGCGCCGGAATTGCGTTCATAGGGCCATATGAGGGCAACCGGCCATGTTTCCACGGTCGGCTTGCTCGCCAGTGCATCCATGGTCTACCCCGGATGACAGGCTCTCGGGCGCGGTTCTCTGCGCGCGCGATCGTACGTATCAAGGCCATTTATGATCGACGGCCCTGCATCTCCAGCTTGTTTTCTGCCTTCACTTTGGCAATGTCTTTCGGGGCGGCTCGAATGCTTCCTGGTCTTTGGGGTCTGCAAGCTCAAACCAAGAGCCGGGTACTGACGTGGCGATAAGCTTGGCGAAGACGGATTGTGGCTCCCAATTTTGTCCTTCGCGCTTCTCGAAAATGATGGCTCCGTCGCCAAGGCCGGGAATACTGCAGCCGACCGAAAGCTCGACGCGCCACAGGTCGTCCTCGGCGGTTTGCTGCTCGTGTATTTTCGGCGAGTAGTGCACTGCAACCGGCTCGCCGATCGTGCAGCGGCCGCGCCGCAGAAGATCGCCCAACTTGCCTTGTGCGGTCGTCACGAAGTTGAAGTTAGCGGGATCATGCAGAAAGCGGCGGTTCACGCCTCTTTCGTTATTCGCTACCTCGTCAACAACAAGAGAGAGTGCGAACGCTTGCCAGCCTAGTTCCATCGGTTTCGCATATGGAGTCACAAGTTTCACCGTGCCATCGGGGGCCACCTCCCACGTGACCATATTTTCGTCCGTCGTTTTGTCAGACCTGTGTTTGGCCCATGAAAAGACAACACGCTGGCCAGTGTCGGTCTTTCGGCCAACCTCCCATCCCCTGGGAGCGAAGTGGGCTACCCTCGCGACCTTGGCAAAGATTTCCTCCGCCGTCTCACCATCCTCCGTTCGCCAAGTTGATCTAACCTTGTCGATCAGAGGGTTGTCATCCGCACGGACGCCGTCGCCCTTACCCGCCAGCCCGCCGGGCAAAATCAGCCACAGAATATGGCCGACACAGAGCCCGAGCCCGAGAGCGAACCAAAGCACGCGCCTATTAGTCATCTATTCTCTCACCCTACGCAGCCGCCCCTTACGCGTCACATCGTATTTCCGAAGAGACCCAAGACGCACCTATCAGGGTTGGTCGGTCACAATGCCATCGGCGTCTGGAGTGACGGTCCCGGCGGCGGGCCAATCACGGCTGGGGAAGCTACTTTTTGCGAGAAACCAAAGGTCGAAAGGCCACCGCGAAATATGCGCGCGGTCCGGACGATGGGCGTGGCTTTACCATTCCCGGGGGAACCACTAAATTCACGTTGTGGCATTGCCTCTCTCGGTGAACTCCGTTCGGGGGAAGCGTTTATGTTCGTCTCAGTGAGAGGGAGGCCTGCCGAACCCCAGGTTGAGACAGGTGCATTATTCACCGATTGGTTCGAGACGCCGCGATGGAGCCCGAAATGGTCAGCCGCATGAGGGCGGCTTACAAGCAAGTGCTCTATACCGTTTGCGTGAAGGATGGTGACGATCCGCTAACGGAAATGATCGCGAAGGAGGTCATCAAGATTGCACAAACAGTTGTCGGTGACCCAACAGAACTTGCCCCCTTGCGATCAGAGAGCTTGAACTTCGGTGAGGCGAACACCGCCATCTGGGCCAAGCTCGATAGCCGTGAGGGAAGTTAATGCGCTGACTTGACTGTTCATCGCGTCTTCATGGAGCGTGGAAGTAAGGCGGCGCAACTACATGCCGCTGAAAACCCGGCTCGCGGCGACGTGGTGTGAGATGCTGGCCGGACAGCGCCCACGCTGATCCTCAAGCAGTGGGAGAATACCCCGCCAACGCCATATCTCGCAGATCGCGAAGACCCGGCGGGATCGAACAGCGCGAGGCCGAGTTTCCCGCGCGCCTACTCGCCAAGGATCGCGGCGGACGGTGGCAGAAGTGGATGCGGCTGTGGCTCTGGCGCTTGATTTCGACGAGAGTGGGACCCTGTCGGGGTTCTCGATGATTGCTGCATGCACATCGTGCGCATGCAGCGGGGGTGATGTTGTAGATGCTCCCGTAGAAGTCCATGACAGACATGACGTCACCCGATTCCGTCACGAGGCGCGGAATATCTCCTAAGAGCTGGTTCTTTGCGGACGCACGTCCGCTATCGTCAAAAGATAGAGCATGCCCTCATCGTGCCTCGGATCGTAGGACAGCATGTCGAGGCCGGACCGACCGAAATGAGCCTGAAGGCTCGCATTGTCCGGATATCGTTGTAAAACTGCTTCGCCCGCTAGGCGTTGGCGAAGTGGATAAACCAATACCGCCATCCGCCCGGATTGTTGATCGAGAAGGGGCTGACATAGGGAGCGCATAGACGAAAGTCGTCAAAGACGATCTTCTCCGTCCGTAGCCAGTCGTTCTTGCTCATGAGTCCATTAAGCGCATCGACATTCGCGCTCGTTTAGCCCAAGATGAGCAAGCCGCACTCTTAGCTGCTCCGGCTGGTTCTTCTGTAGAAATGCCGGAAGTGAACTGATCATAAAGGTGTAAAAGATCTCGGCGGCGGGATAGGAGCGCATAATGTCAAGAAGCGTATTCCGGTCGACGTGACTGTCCCCACATTGATCCAGATTGAAGAGAACGCTTTTGTAGCGTCCTTGCTCAAGAACGTCTTGATCTTTGGATACGCAGCCTCGAAAAACTCGTTCAGATACTCCACGGAAGGTGTAGTTTCGGGCACGTCTGAACAATGTCAGCTTCCATCAGTCCAACATGTGTCTTCAGCAATTCTATGGCATCGCGGCTAGCATCGTTGAAGATCAGAAGGCACTCGACCTCGATGGCGCCGAGGCCTTGAACTGCACGATGTGTATTCACTGCCTCGACAGCACGCTTCAATTCTTCAATGAATATCAGTGGTGACCCAGGCGTGCAGCAGTGATATCGCCCGCCACCGGCAAATCCGTCGACGATTGCAAGCCGAAAACGCTCCTGTTGCGGGAGCTTACAGCGGACGGTTAGATAGTCGAAGACGTATTCGCGCAGGATTTTGTGTTTGCGCTTTGAATGCTCCTCGAGCTTTGCGCCATCAGCCCATTCATACCGTTTTTCGGCCACGTCGCCCCCAACCGTATTGCGCTATTATGGAACAGCGCCGGGACCGGTGGGCATCTCATCGCCAGGTCCGCCCCCTATATTCGCGTCCATTGGCCTTTTTCGAGCGCTTCTTGTTGTCTTTGCCCCCAGGTGCCCCACTGTTTGAAAAAGAAGGCCGTCCCGGCTGATAAGCACTGCACATAGATTTCGTCGATCCACTCCTCACGGATTGGCCGAGCTGCCTTCCCGCTTTCGCCACCGACGATCGCCCAATGGATGTCCCGGAGATCGGCAGTGCCGACGGCTCCGATAAGGGGCTCGGAAATGAACCGAATGGCTGCCGGCACCTGGCGCAGGTGCTCTATGCGATCCACTACGTCCGCGTTCTCAATGCTAGTGCCGAGCCAGATATTGGGCAGGACCTCGCCGATGAGGGCAGGGACCAACCTGGCCATGCGTTCGGGGCGCTTCGTGAGAATCTGATAGTTGTGATGCGGTGTCTCGCGCATCACCTGCCCGGCGTCGCGAATGAAGGCGTCGCTAACTCGTTCATGAAACAGGTCGCTCATCGAGTTTACAATATCTTGTGCGCGGCGGCGATCAGGGTGAGACTCCGTATTGCCGCACGTAAAAGTGCTCCCTCAGGGTGGTCCGCTGCCTCATCTTTTTTGCTCCTGACTTGAAGTGGAGGCGGCGTCTCTTGGGAGGGACCAAACAGCATGGCGTTGGCCTGTTCGCTGCGCCAGGTCTTTAGGCGACGCTGTAGCGTGCGCAGAAGTTTTTGGGGATAGATTCCAGGGCATTTTGCCTGCAATCGCGCTAGGGGTTCACTGCCGGTCCGCCACGGCTCGGCTTCAAACCATTTGCGCAAATCCGGCGTCACTCGAATGAGCGGGTCGGGACGGCGACGGCCTCTTTTGCTTTGGCGATCGGCCGATCTGTCGGCCGGGCACCGCCCTCCTTCCAAGCGGTTCTCAAGCTCGCCAGGAAAAGATCAATCGGCTGCGCGATCGGGCCGGGGTTCGCGGCAGGCTCGGCGTCAGTAAGCGCCGCCAACCGCTCCTGCGTCACTCGGATATCGCGCAACAAGGCGACGGGGTCGAGGCCGGCGAAAGTCTCTTGTAAACGGGCGCGAACTTCATCGGACGTGCGCGAGTCGGCGGCTAGCCGTTGATGCGGCGTGGAAGGCGCGCTGTAGGTCTTGTGCACCCGGGCGCCGTCGCGCTGCTTGGCGATCAGCTTGAACGACGGTTGAAGAAGTTCACGAACAGGCGCGCCGAGCGGTAGAGCTGCGCCAGCAACGTCGCTGCCTCCAAACCCTCGAACCGCCGGTAGCCGACCATCCTGCGCACGACAGCGCCGTTCTTTTGCTCGACAAAAGCTTGATCGTTTTTGCGGCACGGCCGGCAGCGCGTGAAAATGATATCGGCCGTGTCACAGTACGTCTTAAGCGTCTCGTTCATGAAAACGGTGTCATCGTCCGTGTCCAAGCCAAGAAGCGCGAAGGGCAATTGCTTACGCAATTCCGTCAGCACGGTGCTCAGCAGCGTCTGCTCGCGCACGATCAGCGGCGTGCATTCCGTCCAGCTGGTCGCGACGTCAGTGAGGACCAGGGTCTGTACGAAACTGCCGCGCGCCGATGGACCGCTGTGGGCGACAAGGTCCGCCTCCACGAAGCCCGGTGCGGGATCATTCCAATCCGCCGAAGTCCGTATCGGAATACTGCGTCGTAGGGCGTGTGCGGCCGATCGCCGGCGCTGGCGACCGGGCCCTTCCCGAATCCGGCCTAACGCCCGGTCGATCGTCGCCGCGCTCATCGAAAGCAGCTTGCCGCGGATCTCGGGAGCGAGGTCAAGATGGCTGTGCCGCTCCATCGCGTCGATCAGCATCGGTATCAAGGCTTTCAGCCGCTTCCCGCAAACCCGGTCCGAGGCTTCCCAGAGGAGTGCGAGCGCATTGCGTTCGGCTTCACCGTAAATCCGGCGCCGCGCCCGACGACCTGTTCGCGACCCATCGTGGCCCCGCAGCAGCCGCATCGGATGCTTGCGATGATATCCAGTGACATTGACGAACTCATCCAATATCCGCGCCTTCTCCACGCGATCGCTCGATCGGTAGCGTTCGCCCACAGCTGCCGTCAGTTCCTTCCTAGTCGCCATGCTCAGCTCTCCCCATCCCATCGGTCCGCGCTTTCAGCGTGACCAACGGCGCGCGCTTGGATGTGAAGTACACGCGCGGATATGCCCCTAAAAGGTGCCTAACTCACAATTTAGTCGCATGCTGGCGTGGTCGCCACTTCAGGGCGCGATCGGGCCGGCTGAGGTGCTGCGAACGCAGTGGATACCTGACACGCAGATCGGCATGCGTTGGCAAGACCTTGAACTGTCTGCCATCGACCGTGGCGAGAAAAGCATGGCGTGACCACCCGTCCCGAAGCCCATCCGCCGCCTGATCGAGCTGGGCCTGAAAGTGCAGCCCAAGTGAGGCCATAGTTGAGGAGCTCGTCGAGAGGGATGAGCCACCGACCGAAGTCGTCGCTTTCCGCCATAGCGGCGTCAAATGGAATGAGACTGAGACGCCGCGCCAACTCGCGATGGCCTGATACGAACGCTTGCCGCCGGCTTGCCTGCGGCAAGCAGGCGCGGCGCGGCAATCCGCTGCTTCCTTGAAATCACGACCACGGAAGATACAGCGCGGCGAACAGCACCAGGACGATTAGAATGCACGCCCACGCGATTGCTAGCGCCTTATCCATCGGCCGACTCCCCCGATCTCCTCGGCCGCCCGCCTGGCTCTGAGCGGTCCTCGGCAAGCCGACGCGCGCTTCAGGTCCACCATCGAGCAACTCAGCCTGCCACACAAATGTGTCCTGCAAGAGGCCAGCTCGCCCCCCCTCCAATCCGGTAGTTGAGGCGACCGCGTCAGGTTGCAAACTCCCTCCCGGCGTGGACACGCGTTTCCAGAACCTGGGGAGAAAGACCTTATGGCTCGTATTCAACATATCATTCACACTCCACAATGACGAATGGACCTCGTAAATGGCAAGCACTCCGCCCATACGCTACTCAGAAAGAGGCAATCCGCGCCGCGGTTGATGCCGCCCACGCGGACGGAAAGGCAGGGCACGACGTTCAGGTTCTCGTTCAAAGCGAAGCCACCAATTTAGAATCGAGTGGACATATGGCCACGATCCATACCCGCCAGCCGGCTAATCGCTGACCAGATGAGATCGGCGCCGACCAATCCTGGTAGATTGCCTTGCAGTCCTCTCCGCGATACTTGGTAGCACCCTTTGGGAGTTCAGCCTCTCAGCGGGCCGAGGTGGCCAGCCTTGCTACCTCTGAGGGCGACGGCTGGTGGTAGGGACAGTGCTTCCGGAGGCGTGAGCGCCGTGTCCCGTCCGCGCTGTCCCGTTTTTCTCAGGTTTGAAGGGCGCGGCCGTCCCAGCCAGGATCAGCCGCGCCCTTCGAGCCCCGGGCTAGCCCCGAAGTAGTCGATTGGCCTTCGGGTGGCTATCGCGCCCGCATCGGTTGAGCAAAACTCCCCTATGAGCACCAAAAGAATGGAGCATTTCCAATGAACATCGATCTCGCGGCGGTGCTTACTAAATTTCAGAACATCTCGCCTGGTGCATTTATCAAACTCGATATCTCAATTGACGGCGGATCATTCGGCATCTTTGTAGAGGACGGCCACGGCAATCAGGGCATCGTTACCTTTCCCGCGACGCCTGCCCCACAAGACCAAATCGCGTGGCATCAGCGGGGCGGAATATCACACCGAACAATTATCTACTTTCCGACCGCACTTCTGAGGCGGGCCCTGTCGAGCACTGCCGTGCCAGGTTCTGCAGCGGGCGTGCCCTTGGTCTGCGTGGGGAACAAGGCGTTCATCGCAGGTCAACAAGATCGGCATCACCGTGAATACTTCAACATCGATACGGGCAAAGCCGAAAAGGTGGCTTTAGATGACGCGGTGTTGTTCACGGAATCGGCCGTGGGGCATGTGGTCGACGGAAAATTCGACGAAAATCTACAGATACCCTCTGCCTGGTACTTCTTAAAGAGGAGCGGCAAGCCGTTTGAAGTCCCCCGCCTTTCAATCCGCTGAATCTGCACCAACGGTGCGAGCTGGAATTGCGGCTTCCAATCACAGTAACAAAGGAAACGTGATATGATCCCTATTGAGGAGGCCTTTATTCGAGCGATGACGTTGCTTGACGGTCCAAAGCCAACCGAGCAACGGGCTGAAATCGTCGCCCACCTGGATACTATTATTGACTATGCGCGCGACGATGCCGAGGAGCGCCTAGCCCATAGTTTCAAAGCGATGGCCTTGAACCACCTCGACAGCATCGGTCGAGATACGTCGACCATTGTTGCGGAGAAAATGGAGCTGGCTCTGATCGCCGCCGAAGAATTGATTATAGCTATCGTCGAGCGCAACCGGCGCGGATCTGCCATCCACCGGATCATTGAGAACCCGGTCTACGGCGGCGCCTATGCCTATGGTAAGACGGCCGTGGCGGCGGGATACAGCACCGCGGGCGTGAGCGTGAAGATCCGCCGCAAGGCGCGGAACGAATGGCTGACGCTGAAGCCCAACACTCACGAAGGGTATGTGAGCTGGGAGAAGTTCGAGGCGATTCGCACCATGGTCAGCAGTAATGTTCCCACCAGTCGGCATCACGGCGCGCCCAAGCATAGTGACGCGTTGCTGGCCGGTCTGATCCGCTGCAAGCGCTGCGGTCGCAAGCTCACACTCCGGTACTCCGGCATGGAGAACCATATCCCGCGCTACAGCTGCAGCTGTGCCTGGATGGACAATGGCGGGGCCCACTGCATCGCCTTCGGCGGACTGCGCGTCGATGACGCCATCGAGGAAGCACTGCTTGGAGTCGTCGGTCCAGGCGCGGTCGCCGCCGCAACCGCTGCCGCCAACGGAGCCAGGGAACGGCGCGATCGGGTACGCGATGCTCTCAGTCGCGACCTCGAAGCGGCGCGCTATGCCGCCGACAGGGCTTTCCGGCAATACGATGCCGCTGATCCCGCGCACCGGCTGGTCGCCAGTGAGCTGGAAGCCCGCTGGAACAGGGCGCTTACTCACGCGGCGGAGGTTGAGGCCAAGATCGCCATGCATGATGTGGCGACGTCCGCACCCCTTGCTGATCCAGCTTCGTTCGGCATTCTAGCCTCGAACCTCAAAACGGTCTGGGATGCGCCGACGACGGATGCTCGTCTCAAGAAGCGCATTGTGCGCACCCTCATTCATGAGGTCGTGGCCGATATCGACGACGTGGCGTCCGAGATCGTTCTCATCGTCCATTGGGTGGGTGGCGCCCACAGCGAGTTGCGCTTGCCGAAGCGCCGGCGCGGACAACGCAACAGCACCTCTGCCGACATCATCCAGGCCGTACGTCAACTGGTGGTGATCGCCAGCGACGATCTGATTGCCGGCCTCCTCAACCGCAACGGCCTCAAGACCGGCAACGGGAATCGCTGGACCCGCGAGCGCGTCACATCAATGCGCTCGAACTACCACATCCCGGTGTTCAAGCCCGCGGAGGACGGGATCGAGCCATGGCTCAACCTTGGCAAGGCCGCAAAGCTCTTGAAGATCGCGCCCAAGACGCTCCGGCTGGCCGCTGAAGTCGGCGAGATCGAATCCATCCATCCTCTGCCGGATGGTCCTTGGATCTTCGCCCGCACCTCGCTGACAACAACTGCTGCTCAATCTATCGCGAACGAGCGCGACAGAACCCAAATCATCACCCCGCGGGATCGCATCCCGCTCAACAAAATCTCTTCTCTTCAATTACATAGCCAGATGGGTGTTCTGATGCGCAGTTGTAATCGGCCCGCCAGCATCCGAGTGCGACGCGGGCCTGGGCCAGCGACGTGAACAGCGTCTCGTTCAACAGTTCATCCCGCAACCTGCCGTTGACGCTCTCGATGAAGGCATTCTGCATCGGCTTGCCCGGCGCGATGTAGTGCCATGCGACACGGCTCTGATCAGCCCATGTCAGGATGGCGTTGCTGGTGAACTCGCTGCCGTTGTCGCTGACCACCATCTTCGGCCTGCCGCATTCGATCGTCAGCCGGTCCAGCTCCCGCGCCACGCGGTTGCCGGAGAGCGAGGTGTCGGCTACCAGCGCCAGGCACTCGCGGGTGCAATCATCGATGACCGTGAGAGGATACGGAAGCGGCGGCCATCGGTGAGCTGATCCGACACGAAGTCGAGCGACCAGCGGTCGTTCGGCGCATCGCCACCGTCATCGGCGAACCGTGTCCGGATCGGCCGCTTGCGGTCGCCATGGCGGCGCACCGCAAAAATCGCGCTCGATTGTCAGTTGTCCAATCTTGGCGTGCAGCCGCGTTCACGATGGTGATGCCGAACCACCAGTACAACAGTGGGCAAATCAGGCTGGCAAGCCTGAAGGGAAAAGTGCTGAGCCAGTAGAGCAATGAATCGAGGATCCCGATTCGATGCATCAGACCA
>NZ_JADYVY010000018.1:0-129639 GCF_020194215.1 Bradyrhizobium sp. BRP20
CCCCCCCCCCCCCCCCCCCCCGGCCGCCGGCAAAGCCGATCCCAGCCCAAATCAAGAGGTTGGGGGGGGGGGGGGGGGGCAGTTGTTCAGCACGCAAAGGGCAGTTCCGGGTCGCCTTCGAGAGATGTTGAGGATTTCAGGGCCAACCCATCCGGTTCGACTGTTTCTGAGCGCAATCACTTGCGGATCTAGCTACGATGGCGACCGGGATAGGACTACATTGTCGATCAACCGAGTGGAGCCGACGTACGCTGCGACACAGAGTGCCGCCGGGTAGCGCAGAGGGCTCTCGGCAATCCTTAGGGTCCCAGTGTCGACAAGCTCAAGGTACTGCAGTCGATCGACCATTTCCAAATGCTTTCTTGCAAGCGCAATCAGCGTTGCCGCATCGCGCTCCCCTGAGGCAAACTCATGCGCTGCGGCGAACAAGCCACGGCTGATCGCAAGGCTCCGACCACGTTCTTCCGAGCTGAGATAACGGTTGCGACTGCTCATTGCCAGCCCATCTGGCTCCCGCACGGTTGGCACAGTGACAATCTCGATCGGAAGATTCAGATCAACCGTCACGCGGCGTATCACAGCGCATTGCTGAAAATCCTTCTGTCCAAAGTACGCGACGTTCGGCTGCACCATGTTGAATAGCTTGCAGACGACAGTCGCTACACCACGAAAATGTCCAGGCCTGAAAGCTCCGCAGAGCGGTTTTGCGAGTTCGCCCGGCTCGACAAAGCTCTCAAATTGAGCCGGATAGATCTCCTCTGCACTTGGCGCGAAGATGATGGTGACCCCGGCACTGCGGCACAACGCTTCATCGCGCGCGAAGTCGCGAGGGTACCTGCTGAGATCCTCATTTGGGCCGAACTGAGTGGGGTTGACGAAGATGCTGACGACAGTGACGTCGCAGTGTCCCCGGCTTGCCGAGATCAGGGCCAGGTGGCCGTCGTGCAAGTATCCCATCGTCGGAACGAATCCGATGCGCTTATCGGCATTGCGAACGTCTGCAAGGGCGCGACGCAGCTCAGCGACCTTCGTAATGACTTGCATTTCTTACCTTGAGGTTGAATTGGAGGGCACCCAGTTGGCGACGGCATGCCGAAGCTGATCAGGAAGCCGATAGCACTCCTCCGAGCCCGGGAATGCACCTTTGCGGATATCGGCAGCCCAGCGCGACAGCGCCTCCTGGAACAGCTGGAATCCATTTGTATAGGCACGAACGAATTTGGGGCGATGACCTTCGGTTAGCCCCAAGACATCATGAAACACGAGCACTTGGCCCGAGCAATCAGGTCCTGCTCCGATCCCGATGGTGGGTATCGTGAGACATTCGGTCGCTCGCGCCGCGAGCTCGGCAGGAATGCCCTCCAGGACCAGCGCGAAGCAGCCGGCTTCCTGCAGACGGTGGGCGTCATCGAGCAGCCGCAAGGCGGTATCCGTTGTCCGTCCCTGCACCTTGAATCCACCCATGACGTTGACGCTCTGCGGGGTCAGACCGAGATGTCCCATCACAGGAATTTCGCAATCGACCAAGGCGCGTACCATATCGATGCGTTTGGCACCACCCTCGAGTTTCACAGCATCGGCGCCACGCTGCAGAAAACCTCCTGCGTTGCGAATCGTATCCTCAGAACCGACATGAAAGCTCAGAAAGGGCATGTCGGCCACAAGCAGGGCATGAGGCTTCGTGCGCGCAACAGCCTCCAGGTGATGATTCATCATGGCCACGCTGACGGGCAGCGTGTTGTCGAATCCCAGGCAGACGTTTCCAACGCTATCGCCGACCAGGATGATATCGACAATGGGATCCGCGATGCGCGTCGCAACCGCATCGTAGGCGGTGGTCATCACGACACGCCGTCCTTTATCCTTCCACTGCTGCAGTGCCGGAATCGTGACACGCTCTAGAGGCTGCTCTGAACTGTGGCTCATATTGAATCCGCTCCCCACACACCGTCGGCGCTTCCTAGAGAAGGCAGGAGAAACCTGTCAATGGTATGGAGGATGGAGATCAGAGTTTCTCTAGAGCTGGAGAACAGAGCAAAAACAGCCCAATGGTCGCGCAACCATGAGACAAGACCTTCCTCATCGCGATTTCACCTCCCGATGGCTCGTCTTCCCGTGCAGTTTCAGCGGCTATGCCAGCCGCGGCCTCAATCGAGGAGCGGCGCTCGCGACGAGCCACCATCTGCACGCGTTTCTGGGCTAGTTGCAGTCTCTCCAAACGGTGACGGCTCGACCGGACCGAGCTGCAGATGCACGCGTGGGGACTTCGTCTTTAGGCACATCTGCGTGTCTGCCCCCCCTAGGGGTACTCGTTAGCCTCCCGCTTTCGCGCTGGCGCACCGAGCAAAGCAAACGGATGGCAGGCCAGGAACGTCCAAAAGTCACAGGCCGCCGTAAGCGCAGCGAGAGTCGCGGTCGAGTAGATGTCGTCGCGAAGGCGCTCAGACCGAGCCAGCCTGCTGGCCCTGTAGGCTCTGAAGTCGATTATTTTTGCCGATGTTTCTGTCACTTGATTTCCACGCGCTCTAGAGGGCCACTTGAATTCTCTGACCAGGGTCGTACCGGCACAACTCAGTCCATTCCTAAGCGGCTCGCCCCCGTCGCAACCAATTCTGATCGGCCTCCCGCCGCGCCTTAAAGCGGTTGACGCATTTCTTGGAGCAAAGGGCCGTTCGCCAGCAGTAATGGCGGATCAGCCCAAACTTTCCGCCGCATATCGCGCAGCATGTGGCTGAATGGTCGGGGGAATTACGGAATCCAATGTGCATTCTCGCCTCCTGTCAGACGTTTACTTGGGGAAGCCCCGCTGCCCTCTGACCACAGCACCACGCGCGCACCAAAGGTGCGGTCGCCCGGCGGTCCATTTCCCTGGTTCTTGCAGCCATCAAGAGGCTTGACTCTGATGTGCGGCTGCCTCGCGAAGCAGTACTTTCCGCAGAAAGCCTCGCCGAGAATTTGCTCAAGATAATGGATTTCTCTATCGTGGTTAACGCAATTCGCCCGACATTTCGGCCAAATGCTGCGCCTTTCATGGCTAGCCCGCAGGATTGCTGCGGCAGCGGGGTCGGGAGCGCTTAAGTGCTTAAAGCACGATCAGCCTGCGAGCCTTGGGTGCTGCATTCTCGTTGCACTATCAAGCGGCAGCAATACGGACACTTTCGCCTTCCAAGATGCTGTCGCTGCAGATGATTGCACAGCCTCGTGCATCTCACATCAGCAAGTCAGCAGCGTCGCGGATGGCAGTATAGATTTCATCAAGGTCGGCCGCCGTAACGCAGTAAGGCGGCATCACGTAGATCGTGTTACCGAGTGGGCGTAGCAGCAGATTCCGCGCTTGGAAGAAAGCCAAAAGCCTCGGACCGATGTCCGCCAGATAGCCGGCATCGCTCGTGTTGAGTTCAAGCGCTGTGACTGTTCCCGTGCGTCGGACGTTTGCGAACCGTGAATCGGCGCGGAATGGCACGAGTGCCTGCTCTTGCATCCTGGCCAAGGATGCCAGCCGCCAGCGATATTCCTGATCCTGCCATAGGTCCAGATTAGCCTTGGCCGCGGCACAGGCCACTGGATTGGCCGTATATGAGCTCGAATGAAAAAACGTACGTGTGCGATCTTCAGAATAATGCGCATCGAAAATATCGGCACGACAGAGTGTGACGGCGAGCGGCAGCGCCCCACCCGTGAGGCCTTTCGAATAGCAGGCAATATCGGGCATGACATCGGCCTGCTCACACGCAAACAAGGTACCCGTCCGGCCCCAGCCGGTCATGACCTCGTCCGCAATGAACAAGACGTCGAAGGCTTCGCAGATCCGCTTCATCTCTCTTAGGGTCGAGGGAGAATACATCAGCATTCCACCGGCACCCAATATCAGGGGTTCCACGATAAAGGCTGCGGGATGTTCGTTTCTACAGGCGTTTTCAAGCGCATCGAGCGCTCTTTGCTCACGATCTCTTGCCGGGAACGGAATCGAGGTGACCTCGAACATCAGCGCCCCGTAGGCCGCATTGAAGACGCCTCGGCTACCTACCGACATCGCCCCGATCGTGTCGCCATGGTACGAGTGCTGCATCACCACAATTTGGGTTCGCTGTCATCCGGTATTGCGCCAGTAGCCGAGCGCCATTTTCAGCGCGACTTCGACGCTGGTTGACCCGCTATCGGAGAAGAACACATGTTCGAGCGCCGGGGAGGTGACCTTCAATAGTTCCGTCGCAACTTGCTCAGCCGGGTCGTGAGTGTATCCGGCGAAGATGACCTGGTTGAGCTTGCCTGCCTGCTCTCGGATCGCGTTCACGATGCATGGATGGCAATGGCCGTGGGTCACGACCCACCAGGAGGAGATTGCATCGATAAGGCGTCGGCCATCTTCGGTGTAGAGATAAGCCCCCTCTCCCCGCAGCACCTTCGTCATGTCCCGCTGTAGAGCATGCTGCGTGAACGGGTGCCAGATCGGCGACCTCCTGGCTATCTTCATAGGTTCAGGAAATCGCTGCTAACAAAGGAGTCTTTGAAAGCCGCCTGCAGCCTATCGTCCGTGAGGGGAACAACCCACGGGAGCCGTCCCAACCAACGCACTCTCCCGATCTCGCAAATCGCGCTTTCAGTTTCGGCGTTTCTTTCGCCAATGAACGCAATTCCAAGGATTCGAATCTGACGCTTCCGCAGAGCCTCTATGGAGAGCAGGGAGTGATTGATTGTGCCCAGTCCCGTCCTTGCGCAAAGCACGACGGGGAGCTGCCAGCGCTCGAAGATGTCAATGTAAAGAGTGCGGGCTGTCAGCGGCACCATGAGTCCGCCGGCGCCCTCGATCACGAGTTGCCGCTCGCCGCTGTCCGGCAGTCGAAGCGTCTCTGTATCTATGCGAACACCGTCGATCTCCGCGGAGTAATGGGGCGACGCAGGCGTCCGAAGTCGGTAGAGCTCCGGGACAATCCGATCGGACGAGAGGCCACCGAGGCGGCGGATGCACTCGGAATCGGTCTCTTGTTCGAGTCCAGCCTGGACCGGCTTCCAGTAATTCGCGCCGAGAAGGCCGGCGAGCCCTGCGGAAAATACCGTTTTGCCGACCCCGGTGTCCGTACCAGCCACGACGATCCGCTTATTCATCAAAACGAGCCCTCGTCACCTCAACCAGCGCATCGAGCATTGCGCGCACGTCCTCTTCCCCAACATTGAGTGTCAACGAAATTCGCAACCGGGCGGTGCCTGCAGGGACGGTTGGCGGCCGAATTCCGCGGATGTCAAAGCCGCGCGCCTGCAGAGCAGAGGCAAGTCGCATTGCATGAGCATTATCACCTACGATGTACGGCACGATCTGAGAGGTCGATGGTGTGCGCAAACCAAGCAAGGTGATCTGCCGATGGGCGAACGCAACGAGATTGGCCAGCCGCTGCTGCCGCTCCGGCTCTTTCTGCAGGGTGAGAAGTGCCTCTCGAACGGCAACGGCCATCAATGGTGATGGGGCGGTGGCAAAAATAAACGGACGGCAGCGGTTGACCATGAAATCGCGCAAGATGCCGGAGGCCGTAACCAGTGCACCCGCCGCACCGAGCGCTTTGCCGCAGGTATGAACGACGATGAGATTTTCGCGCCTGTCATAAGGGGCCGTGAGCCCTCGTCCCTGATGCCCGTAAGCGCCTGTGGCATGAGCCTCATCCACGATCAGAAACGCGTCGTGGCGATCGGCGATTGCCACCAGCTCTTCGAGTGGAGCGAAGTCGCCGTCCATACTGTAGAGACTTTCGGCCACAATCCAGACGCGGCCCGCCCCACCTTTGTTTCGCCAGTCGCGAATTTCGTCTTCGAGTGACTGGGGATCATTGTGCGCGTGAATTCGACACTCTGCGCGGCCGGCCCGTGCCCCCTCGTGAATACTGGCGTGCACGAGCGAATCGAGAACGAGCAGATCGCCGTGCTGCGGCAGCGTTGTCAGGAGGGCAAAATTTGCGATGTAGCCGCCTCCAAAGAAAAGCGCTGCCTCCGCGCCAAAGAACTGAGCCGCTTCCGTCTCGAGCCGTTCATGCTCCTCGCAATTGCCGCGCAGAAGCCGCGACCCGCCGGCTCCAATCGGAGTGCCCGCATCGAGCGCGGCGACCATCGCCTTTTTGATGTGCGAGTCGTTGCCGAGCGCCAGATAGTCGTTCGATGCGAAATCGATCCCCACGCGGGGCTTGAGGCAGCGCAGCCGTTTATCTTCGTTCAACGCATTCAACGCTGCGACGTAGGGACCAAGTCTAGCTGTTTGGATTGACCGCATTCATCACTCCGAGGCTCGCATCAAATCACGCAAAAAATGCGTTGGCCGTTTAAGAAGGAAGGATGGCCTGTTAGGTTCAACTTGCCAGGATGCGATTGTCTCTGTCCACACGCACAATGCGTGGCTTGAATATCTTTGCTTCGGCCTCGTCGAATGAGGCATATGCAACGATAATGATCTTGTCTCCGGGCATCGCCAGTCGGGCGGCCGCACCGTTCAGGCTTATCGTGCCAGACATCGGCGGCGCCTCGATCACGTAGGTGGCAAAGCGCATCCCTGTTTCGACATTGTAGATTTCGACGCGCTCGTTGATCACCATTCCTGCCGCGTCCAGGAGCGTACGATCTATCGAGATCGAGCCTTCATAGTGAAGATCAGCTTCGGTCACTGAGGCGCGATGGATTTTGCCCTTCATCAAAGTTATCTGCATTTCTCACCTAGGCTGGATGTAGGGGGCAACATATTGCGCGCACTGCTTCCGTCAGGAGAGCCCGGACGTGATGCCGAGCCGGGCCAGCAGATCCGCGTCGCGATCAACTTTCGGGTTTTTGGTGGTCAAGAGCACGTCGCCGACGAAGATTGAATTTGCGCCGGCCAAGAAGCAAAGCGCCTGCAATTCATCGGTCATGTATTGCCGCCCGGCGGACAAGCGAACCACACTCCTCGGCATCATGATCCGCGCGGTCGCCAGCAGCCGGACCAGCGCGATCGGATCGGGAGGCCCCGCGGTGTCTTCCACCGGCACGCCCTCGATCTTGTTCCACAGGTTGATCGGCACGCTTTCGGGATGGTTGGGAAGATTGGCGAGCAGCACGAGCATACCCAGGCGGTCCTCGACGCGCTCGCCCATGCCGATAATCCCGCCGCAGCAGATCTTGATGCCGGCATCGCGCACATGCGCCAGCGTATCGATGCGGTCCTGCAGGCTGCGGGTGGTGATGATCTTGCTGTAAAACTCGGGCGATGTGTCGACGTTGTGATTGTAGAAGTCAAGGCCGGCCTCGGCGAGGCGCGCGGCCTGCTTCGTTGTCAGCATGCCGAGCGTGACGCACGTTTCCATGCCGAGTCCCTTGACCGCCTTGACCATGTCGCAGACGAAATCAAGATCGCGATCTTTTGGCGTGCGCCAGGCCGCGGCCATGCAGAAGCGCGTGGCGCCGGCACCCTTCGCGCGCTGCGCGGTCGCAACCACATCGGCGCAACGCATCAGACGAGTGGCTTTCAGGCCGGTCTCGTAATGCGCGCTTTGCGAGCAGTAGCCGCAGTCTTCCGGACAGCCGCCGGTCTTGATGCTGAGCAGGCTCGCAGTTTCGACGTGGTTTGGATCGAAGTTCTTGCGATGAGCGTGCTGCGCCTGAAGCATCAGGTCGGCAAAAGGACGGTCGTAGAGCGCCTTAGCCTCTTCGACGTTCCAATGATAACGAACCTGCGTCCCGTTGCCTGCTTCCTTCCGCTGGACTTGCGCAGCAGCATCCATAAGCCAATCCCGCTCAATTGTAGATAATCGCGTCAATTATCTATAGTCATTGCCCTCGAAGAGATGCTAATCGAGCTGTCTCGCAAATGCACCGGTTATTGCGGTAGATAATCTATGATCACTAGTGACAACATGACGACGGTCGCGCGCATCGCGGACTCAATTGCTGAGCGCATTATCAGCGGCGCCTTAGAGCCAGGCGCGCCACTCCGTCAGGATCACGTGGCACGAGAATTCAATTCCAGCCACGTCCCCGTGCGCGAGGCCTTTCGGCAGTTGCAGGCACAACATCTTGTTGTCGCGGTGCCGCGTCGCGGTGTTCGGGTTTCCCCGCTCGATACCCGTTCAGTGAAGGAGATCGCCGAAATGCGCGCCGCGCTCGAAGTGGTGGCATTGCGCCATTCGGGGCCAAGGCTCACAACAGCTCATTTGGCTCAGATCGAGCTCGCCCTGATCGAAGGAGACAATGCAAAGACGATCGAGGAGTTTGAGACAGCCAACCGCGCCTTTCACCAAGCCTTGGTCGCGCCGTGCGGAATGCCGCGTCTGCTCGCGAGCCTCGATGGACTGCAGCTTGCCAATTCTCGATTGGTGTTCGCGATGGCGCGATCGGTGGGCTGGCGACCGCGCTCCAATCAAGATCACCGCCTGATTCTGCAAGCCTTGCGAACGCGCAACGTCGATCAAGCCTGTAATCTGCTCACGCGGCACATTCAAACCATTGAGCGCCTTGCCCTTCCGGCGCCCTGAGCAAATCTGGCAAGCTTCATTGCGGATCGCCGACGATCGCAAGCGACGATCATGCGGCAAGCGACTAGCCTCATTGCAACGGGCTCTATTCCCAGATAGTTATGCCACCCACTAGCGACATCTCCACGGACGGCCATGATTCGTCACATCGTCTTCTTCAGCGCCAAGGACGAGGCGCATATCGACCATATCATCGAAGGTCTTTCGCTTCTCACCACGATACCACATGCGCGCCGGCTTGAGGTTGCCCGCAACCGCAAGACCGATCAGCTCGGCAACGATATCGATGTCGTGGTCTATGGTGAGTTCGACAGCGAGGCGGAGCTCGCAGCGTACAAGGCGCACGATCTCTACCGGGAGTCGATTAAGCGGGTCCGACCGCTCCGCGAGCTGCGGTTCGCGGCCGACTACGATGCATAGATACCCCTTGCGCCTCCACGGCAGGATGATCCAGGTGCTGTCGCAGCAAAAAGTCCACCGCCTGGTTAACTTGGCAATGGGCCTCAAGTTTCGGCCCATCGCAGGCAAGCGTCGTTCTCATCGGGGGGGCCAACAGATGGAACGGCACTTTCACGACGTCAGCCGCCGGTGACCGATAACCACGATGTACGTTCGCGAGTTGCAGTGGGTTGACCCTGTCATAGCGATGCGACGTCTCGGGCATCGATCGCATCTCACGTTTCTCGATAGCGTAGCAAGGCACGAGCTGCTTGGGCGCTACTCATATCTAACGTGCGACCCGTTCAGCACCTATAGGGTCGCGAACGGCCAAGTCAGTTGGAACGGACTGACTCTCGAGGCCGATCCATGGAAGGTCCTTCGCACGCTACTCGCGAAGTACCCGCAAGAGCATCGTCCCGATCTCCCGCCGTTCCAGGGAGGAGCGGCGGGCTACCTTGCCTACGACATGAACAGGACATTGGAGCGATTGTCTGCGCCGGCAATTGCCGGTCTGGGTTTGCCCCAATCCATCCTGCATTTCTATGATGTGGTCATCAGCTTCGACCACCGGGATAACAAATGCTGGATCGTCTCGACCGGATGGCCGGAGCAGGATCGGGTGCGACGGAGCGAACGAGCGCGTCGTCGAGCCGACCAGTTTGCAGCATTGCTTGCCGGTCCAAAGGCGCCACAGAAGGGTTGTCCCAGCAAAGCGGGCGCATGGCGCTCGAACTTCAGCCGCGAGGGCTACGTTGCGGCGGTACAACGCGTGATCGACTTGATCCTGGCGGGTGACGTGTTCCAGGCGAATATTGCGCAGCGTTTCAGCGCCCGCCTGTCGACCTCGTTTGATCCACTCGCCTTCTATTGCCAGCTACGATCATTGAATCCAGCGCCTTTTGCGGCCCTGCTGCGATGGGGAAAGCTGACCATCGCATCAAGTTCGCCGGAACGATTCCTGAAGCTTGAGGGACGACAAGTCGAGACACGACCTATCAAGGGCACGATCGCGCGTTCTCCTGATTTCAAGGAAGACCAGCGCCGTGCGGCTGTTCTCCTCGCTTCCGAAAAGGATCATGCCGAGAACACGATGATTGTCGACCTTTTGCGCAACGATCTGTCACGCGTTTGCACCGCGCATTCGGTCGAGGTTCCGGCCCTGTGCAATCTCGAGTCCTATGCCTCAGTGCACCATCTCGTGTCGATCGTTACGGGGAAACTTGCCGGAGGCGAAGACGCCGTTAGCCTGCTCCGTGCTTGCTTCCCCGGCGGCTCCATTACGGGAGCGCCAAAGCTGCGGTCGATGGAAATTATTACAGAAATCGAGCGCATAGCGCGAGAGGTCTATTGTGGGGCGATCGGCTTCATCGGCTTCAACGGGCACATGGACACAAGTATTGCGATCCGCACGGTCACGATCGACGGCGACCTGGCTGTGTTTCATGCGGGCAGCGGTATAACGGCCCTGTCGGAGCCCGAGGCCGAATACGAGGAAACGCTCGCCAAGGCAGAGCGAATCTTTGATGCATTTGGTTCTGAACCAGCTGGTGCATTTTGATTGTCATCATCGATAATTACGATTCCTTCGTGTTCAACATTGCCCGCTATTTCCACAAGCTCAGTGAAGCAACGGAAGTGATCCGAAACGATGCTATCAGCATCAGCGAGCTCGTTGGTCTCAACCCGCGCGCGGTGGTCATATCGCCCGGCCCCTGCACCCCAAATGAGGCAGGAATATCGACAGCAGTGGTTCGCGAACTTTCAGGACGCGTACCAATTCTCGGCATCTGCCTTGGACATCAATGTATTGGAAGCGTTTTCGGAGGACGGGTGGCGCGTGCGCATCGGCCCATGCACGGTCGGCGCTCGTACATTGCGCATGACGGCCGAGGGTTATTCAAGGGGCTGCCAACCCCGCTTGACGTCGGACGCTACCATTCTCTTATCGTCGAGCTTGATCAGTCATGTGCGCAGAATCTCATAGTGACAGCGCGTTCGGAGGAAGGCGAGATCATGGCCTTCACGCACGGCTATTATCCCACTTATGGGGTCCAGTTCCATCCCGAGTCGATACTTACGTCACAGGGGCACGTCCTGCTTATGAACTTCTTGCGACTCACAGAGGATTTTCGAAACCACGCGGAGCAATGAGAGGCGGCTCGCCTGCCGATCAAGATGGTGGACTGTTGGTTTCCGACGTGGTTGGAAGGCGCAGCGCCATATGGCAGGCATTTTGTGGTAATCAGCGCTGTTCCGTGCTCGGCTCCGCAGTCAGCGGCGCGCCTCCGACAGAAACCGGACCTTGCGGTTTCGTGAGCGTCATCGAGGCACCACGCGCTGAGGGCTGATCTAGTCGGTTAGAAAGATCTCGTGGAATGGTTCGTCACGAGATCACCATGTCAAAGGATAGTCGTAAGGATGGCGATAAGGATAGGCATACGTCTATCCTCAAGGACGGCTCGGACACGCTGCAGCGTGTCGAGATCATTACCGGGACGGGCCGGCGACGGCGCTGGTCGACCGATGCGAAGGCGGCGATTGTCGCGGAGAGTTTTGCGCCGGGTGCAAGCGTGTCCGCGATGGCGCGACAACACGACATCAGCCCAAGCCTGTTGTTTCTGTGGCGTCGTCGGACAATGCGGGCGAAGGTGGTGGAGCGCGGGTACGGAGACGTGCCAGCTGGCTTTTGCCGGTCGCGATCACCGGCTGCGGGGGCAAATTGCCCTCGTGCGAAGAGCAGGCGGCAATCGAGATCGAGGTCGGCGCGGTTTGTATCCGTGTCAGGGGGACGGTCGACCGCCGGGCGCGGTGCGAGGTGCTGGCCGCAGTAGGGACGGTTGGCCGATGATCGGGCTCCGACCAGGGTTGTCGATCTGGATCGCGACGCAGCCGATCGATTTCCGTCACGGCATGGACTAGCTAGCGATGCTGGTGAGCGAGGCGTTTGGGGCCGATCCGTACGACGGCGGACTTTGTGTCTTCCGCTCCAAGCGCCGAGATCGCGTGAAGAAGTCCGGTCTTGGCAAGGCCATCAGCTACACTCTCAACCATTGGGAAGGTCTGACGCGCTTCATCGATGACGGGCGCATCGAGATCGACAGCAATACGGTCGAACGCAGCATCAAGCCGATAGGCCTGGGAAAGAAGAACTACTTGTTCGCCGGCAGTGAAGGCGGGGCCGAGACATGGGCCATTCTCGCGTCGCTCATCAACACGGCGAAGCTGAACGACATCGATCCGCGGCACTATCTGACCAATGTTCTCGAGCGCATCGTCTCCGGACGTACAAAGATCAATCGGCTGCACATGCTGTTGCCGTGGAATTGGAAAGCCGAGCGCGATGGTTCTGAGGCAAAGCTCGCCGCCTGATCAGTTCGACGGCAGGGCATCTGTAACTTCCTGCGCATCGCGGGTGTCGTCCGTCATAGACTCGTCGCGGATCACGCGCGGCGTCACCTCGTGCAGATAGACTTGCAGCGACCTCGCCAGCTCGGTGAACTCCGGCAGCAGCACCTTGTCGACGAAGCCCAGTGACGCACGGATCATCACCGTGTTGCGTCGCTGGCGGTGATAACGAAATGGCCGGAGCCCGTATCGACGGCAAAGCGCTAAAACAAGCGTAAGCGCGTAGGTCACCCCATGTAGCGGATGATGTTCGATTGTCAGAGAATCTCCTGGCGATTTGTCCCAGGAGTTCATGTGAGGGAACATATGTCTGATACCAAGAATTTCGAAGTTATCACGGCTGCAGCCGAGCGGCTTAAATAGAACTGCTGTGTCTATCATTTTGCGGACAATAGCGCGCTCTTGGATCGAGAGACGGCTCGGCAATATGGTCATGTTCACGAGGAATGTCTAGCCAGCTAGACCGCTACTGTGTAAGCGGTGCGACGTATTTGGTCCGGACGCGCCTGATGCGTGATCCAAATGGTAAACTCTCCTCCTCGAAGACCCGCCCGAAGCCGGATGTCGTAACCGGCGATCAGTCATAAAGCTTGCAGTGGACTAGGCTGACCGCCCCTCCGGTCCGTCGCGCCGCTGTAGCGGCCGCTGATCGTAAGCGCGCCGAACGGCCTTTTGTCTGGACCTGAACGTCCTGACGTCTAGTGGCAAGCTGCCCTGGGGCCCCTTCCATTTGTGATTTGTCGCGCAGGTCTGTCAGCTTTCAGTAAGCTCCCCCGGATACAGAGCCGTTGAGGTTGGCGGGATGTGGCAGGGACAGTGCTAGCGTACCAGAACGGTCGGCGCCGAGTCATGTTTCTCGTCAGCCTCATCAGCAGTGCGGATGCGGCAGGAACCTTTCGTCAACTCAGCCCCCCGCCGGTAGGATCCGGACCGCGCCCGCACTGCTTCATTGGGCGGCTCGGCGTACAAATCAAGCACATCCTCGATGCGCCGGAGGCAGACAGGCGGTGCGCAAGCTAAAGGCGCAGATGCCGCCGATGCCGGGATGAGTGGTGACGATATCGCCAGCAGCGTGGACGTCGGCCACTCGATGGTCTATCGAACCCGTCGGCGTTTTGTCGCAAGGCAACCCGGTGGCCGCCCAGAGCGGAGAGCCCGTGCAGGGGCAGAGCGCGAGCTCAACGACAAAGAAGAGGTCCTTCTGGTGGCCACCTCCTGCTTCAGCCCTCCGACCGCGCGCGCTGGACACTGGAGCTGCTGGCCGACGAGACGGTCAGACTGACGTCGCAGGAGAGCCTGTCGCGCGAGACGGCGCCTGGCCGAGAACGATCTCAAGCCATGGCGCAGAAGCATGTGGTGCACTCCAAAGGTACAAATGGGGTATGTGGCCAGTGAAGGCCATCTAGCACCGGCCGCCGTCGACTTTGCCGAGCGCATGCGCGAATTTCATTGCCCCCGAAGCATGCCAATTGGCTCAACATCATCGAGATCGAGATTAGCGCGCTCGCCCGTCAGTGTCTCGACCGGCGCATCGACAGTTATGCCCATCTCGTCAGAGAGACCGCTGCATGGGAGAACGCCGCAACGCCGAGCGCGCACCCATCAATTGGATGTTCGCGATCGAGAAGGCGCGCACCAAATTAGGCCGCTCTCTATTCTAAAATATCTACCAGAGTGCCGAAAGCAAAAAGACTCAAAATCTCTGTGCCGAAACACTAGGTGCCCACGAGCCCCGTTCAGCCAAGTTGCGGCCGATGGAAGAGAAGAACGCGGCCTCCCGGTAGGCTCTCGGCCGTGTAGGGCTGACCGTGGACTAAGAAACGGGTCATTGGGACATCCCGGCTCGGCAGAAGACCTAGGCTCTGCAATATGTCGATCACGACAGGCGAAGCCTCTTGGGGGCCGTGCGTCCAGTGATCGCCGAACAACTCTCTCAGTTCAGGCACTTGCGGGAGTGGCTGATGGCCTGATGCCGGTGCGGCAGACGGCAGGGAAAGGTTTGGCGCCAGCGCCGAAGGAGCGTCCTCACGCCATTCGAAAAGTGCCGGCGAATCAAACCCTGGCGCAAGACCGCCATAGATATCTGAGGAAGTCCTTGGTGCCGCAGCTTCACTCGGCAAAGTTGGCCGAGGGTGATGAATGAGTTGAACGTCGTTGGGGCCTTTCGGTCCCAAGATGGCCGTGTAGCGTTCGCCGCCATCGCTCTCTCATGAACTTAATGGACCCAAGGTGACTGGGACCTCTTCCCTGATGGGATTTCAGAGCGCCGCGCCAAGAGTATAAGTCAGCACCGATCAACGCCAGCCTCGTTGTGGCCGGCGGCGGCTAAGCCATCGTCTGGTCGCGCTGCCCCCATTAATGGTGAGCCTCGCGTCCTGCGTGGCTCTGCGGCTCGGCTACAGCGTCGCGCATCACGGGCCTCTTCGGCTCGTGCTCTGAGCATAATCGACCATGCCTTCCCGCTTGAAGAAGTCGAGAACGTCTTCATTGATGCGAATGGAAATGGTGTTGTTCGTTGCTAGAACGGAGCAATCGCGGTTGCTGCCATAGAGCAGATAATAGCAGACCTCCTCACCGTTCCCAAGGTCCTCACTTAACGAGTAACGCACACTTGCTCTGTATGAAGCTCAACATCAGCGGCACAGACAGCCGCGATGGTCGCGCCGGCACCGGCCAACGGAAGGAGGTTCAGAACTAGCGAAGAGCTCAAGCTAAATGATCTCGAAGTATCTCCGACGTTCAAAGTCGGTGACCCGATGTTGAACGGATTCCCACTCCCAACGGCGCGAGCAAGCGAACGCTTCAACAAACCTTTCTCCGAAGACATCACTGGCCGCTGCAGACTCTGCAAACCGAGATGTTGCCTCTGATAGGCTTTGAGGCAGCCTCGCGGACGGACGACACATTTCCAGGCTTGCATCACCGACGATCGAAGCCGGTAGTTCCGGACCTGTCTCGACGCCCAATATTCCTGAACCAATCGCACATGCGAGCGCGAGATACGGGTTCACGTCTGCGCCAGGCAGCCTATATTCCAGGCGATGCGCAGATGGCTCTCCCGGAATGGCGCGAACCGCGCAGGAGCGGTTGTCAAGGCCCCAGCTTGGACAGATTGGTGCCCAGCAGCCAGGTACCAATCTCTTGTAGCTGTTGACGTTCGGCGCAGCGAGCACACAGAACTCATTCATGTATTCTAGTTGTCCGGCGATGAATTGCCTCATAAGATCGGAGACGTTGCCTAACGCATCACCGTCGTAAAATACATTTTTACTATCCGAGGACATCGAGATGTGAATATGGCCGGACTGGCCGGGCCATTTCTCGGAAACCTTGGCCATGAATGTAGCCATCATGCCTCGCGTTTGCGCCCAGGCTTTTATCATCGACTTGAATATGATTGCTCGATCGGCGGCTTCCAGCGCATCACAATGACGAAGTGACGCTTCGACAACGGCAGGTCCCGTTTCAAAGTGTAGTCCGCTGAGAGGTATTCTAGCCTTCTCACAAATCGCCAAGATCTCATCGAACAGCTCATGTTGTGCGACAGAGCGCGCAATCGAGTAGCCGAACGGGCCGCGCGTTAAAGGAGCCCATTCGCCGAACGGCTTGTCTTCAATCGTGTCTGCGTTCTCCTTAAACAGCATAAATTCAAACTCGAACCCGGCAGTGCAGTCGTATCCGTGGTCAGCAGTCCTTCGCAGGACCTTACGCAGAACACCGCGCGGACAGATGTTCTCATGTGCGCCCGCGAACTCCGCGAGATAGAGATATTGATCGCCGAGATGAGACACCGAACGGCCGGTGCCTGACAAAATCCGCAGGTCAGCATCTCCGAACGCCGATAGCGGCTTTTGCGTGAAACTGGCCGGAATGACCCGGTCCGTACAATCCCACGCCAGCACCGCTTCAGAGAACTTGATAACTTTATCTTCACCCGCGAGATCTTCACCTAAGACGTGTTTGCCTCGCAGAACGCCATCGAAGTCGCTTAAGCCGACCATCGCCGCGCGGGCTGGATTCGCTCCGGTCAACCTGGGATCAGTTGGCATCAGTCGCGATCCTGCATCACCAAATCGAACACCTGGTCCATCCGCATTGCTCGCAACTTGCGATAGTCATTCTCAAGCTGAGTCAAGTCGCTATTCACGAGATAAACGATGCCTGGTGTCGACACTAAGTCGATCGTGGGAACTAGCTCTTGACCAATCGGGACGAATGCAATGGCATCCGCGAAGCTCGGGAGCTTGCGGATTGCTTCGAGTCCCGGGTAACCGGCAACGACACCGCTCATATCTGAGATCAGCGAGACGCAAAGTGCGTGAGCCTGCCGCTTGTAGGGCCCGCGCAGCCTCATATATTCACCAAAGCCCTTGGGATCTGCGTAACGCCAGGCCGTCAAGGTCATATGGTTGTGCCCCAACGCCATCGTTCGTGCTTTTGCCGACATGGTCCCTTGAAGCCTCGCTCCGAAGTCCACCAGAACCGGTCCCCGATGATCGACGATGATCTCAGCATGAGCCGGTCCGTCGACGATCTGTAGTGCCTGCAACGCACGCACCAAGTAGTCGGACAGTTCCTGAACGATTGGTTCGTTGCCCCCCAACAATCTCTCAAGTGAGCAGACCGATGATGCCCTCTCAATCGGAACCGTGTCATAGGTCCACGCCTCCGTAACGAAGGCTTCCCCTTCGATCGAGACGGCATTTACGGTATATTGCTGGCCGTTTATTTTTTCTTGCCCAAGGGCAAAACGATTCAACGCTCCGACACGGTTCGTCTTCCCGACAATTGCGCTCACAGCCCGCTGAATATCAGCGTCTGTCGAGCAAAAGAATACATCCTCGGTACCCGTACTGTTCAGCGGCTTGATCACGATCTGATCGAACTTCGCTTCACGCTTCCAGCTCGCGATCTCTACAGGACTGTCGGACACGACTTGTCTGATCGATCGCACGCCTGCAAAGGTCAGCGCGCAAGACAATCGCGCTTTGTCACGCCGAGCAGCGGATAGCGCAGTCCCATTTGATGGTAAGCCAAGCCGCTCCGACAGAGAATCGGCGAGTTCAACTCCGGTCTCGCAGCCCGCGACAACGAACTCCAATTCCCGGCCATGGAGAGCCTGAAGATGATAATCAACGATGTCGTCATATCCCATGCGCTCGGTGGGGCGAATGACTTCATCATAAAGATCCGCATTGAAATGCGATTGGAATATGGACGGAATCTGTGCAGCCGACATCACATGCACCGTTCCAATTCCATAGCGCTTGAATTCTTCCGGTAGGTATCGGCCGGTAGAATATGCGTCTACGATTACACAACTCCGTTCTTTCATGCGGATCTCCGATACTGCAAGTAGATGTTTCCGACAGCGACAGCCGTAATGAGAGCATTTCCTATGAACGTATGTAACGAAGGCACGATGCGAGAATCGAAGTACTGGAACAGGAAGGTGATGATAGGGGCGGTGGACAGGACCATGTTGACGGTGAAGGGCTCTACCCGGCGAATGCCCTGCTGGATCAAGAGCAAAGGAACAATGATCGTCGACAGCCCAATTGCCGCGATCGCAAACCAATGCTGCGAGATCTCAGGCACGATAGATGAATGGTCGACCAGTCCCAGCAGCAAGAGAATCGTTCCATAAAAGCGATGCGCCAGGACTTGTCGGCCAGAAAACCCACGATCGAACAGCAGTTTGACAAGTATATTTGTAAGGGCCAGCGATAGGCCGGCCACGATCGCCAAGACGATGCCGAAGGACGATCGAGCCCCCCACTCCACGCCTGCGTTGCCGCTGGCCGAGATCCAAATCATGTAACTCCCGATCGTTGCGATCGTAACGCTCACGACAATATCGGATGCTGGAGGGGCACCCTGGCGCCTGATCAGTGCGTTTAACCACACTGTTGCGGTGGGCCCCAGCGCCACCATGAAGGCGATGACGATCGCAGGTTCAGCGTATTTCAGTCCGATAAATAGGCCGATCCAGCTGATTGCTGTCACGACATTGAGCGCGACGAAGACGAGGAGCGACCATTTCGCCACCGTTGCCTCGCGTCCTTCCTGGCGAGCCAGGAGATTGAACATCAGACAAACCACAGCGAAGGTCAGCAGGAGCGCGACGAACACATCCGCTTGCTGAAAATACGACGCCGCATAAACCTCGCCTGCCGCGCTCACGACGACATAAAGCGCCACAAATAGGACTCCCAGAACGAAGCGATTCGCCAATCCTCCAGTCTTCCTGTGCCCGCGAGGCGGCGCACGGCCCTCGCAGGACCGGACGCGTGCTTCGGCTCCGAGGGAGTGTCCTTTCGACGTGCACGGACCACGTTTGGTTTGAAATGTCACAACCTGCCTCTAGTTCTTCTTAGTTCGGTAGTACCCAACACACGCCTCTCCAAATGCCTTGAACAGTTGCTTGCTGAGGAGATCGGTTGAGACGTGCCATTCGGGGTGCCATTGCACACCGATTTGGAGCGTCGGGGCGCCAATGACCGAAGCCGCCTCGACCAAACCGTCAGGCGCCCACGCCTCGCGCCTCAGCGCCGGGGCAAGCGCCTCGATGCCTTGATTGTGCAGCGAGTTGACTTGCGCTTCGATCGTCCGCGCGATTGGAAAGAGCGCGCCATCGGAGCATATCCTGACGGTGTGCGCGGCGTCGTACTGACGGTCTCTTGGACGATCTGGCTTCTCGGCATGCATCGCGCCACTTTCCGGCTTCCACTCCGCAAGCGATGAGCGGAGCGTGCCGCCGAAATAGACGTTGAGTTCCTGAAGCCCACGGCAGATGCCCAGAATAGGCATTCCGAGCGCGATGGCGCTCTCTATAGTTACGGCAGAGAGCCTGTCCCGCGGACGGTCAAGGATCCCAAGCTCAACGTCCTGCCGATCAGCCTGCGTCAAGGACGCAGGCGCTCTCAGGACGGCGGGGTCGATGTTCGATTCATCACCTGTCAACACTAAGCCGTCGAGCCGGCGCATGATCGCCGGGGCGATCTCCTCCCTCGCATCTTCGGCGTCGATCGTCGGCAATATGACGCAAGCCACTCCCGCATGACGATGGAGTGCCTGCAAGTACTTGCGCCGCAACCAGTCGCGATGCACACCATCGACCAGAAGACGGTTCGAAGTGACGCCGACCACGGCTCGGGTGCTCTCTGGCCGTAGAAACGTCACGCGAGCTGCCCTCGCGCGCGAACCTCGGCAACGGCCTGCTCATACAAGCGTCGATTTCGCTCTTTTAACTGACCTATGACGCTAGGTTGACCTTGAGGTCCCTTGACAAAGAGACCACCCCAGGTCGCGGCAACCTTCGCATAGTTCGGATCCTGCATTCGGATTTTCTGAGCTTTGCGCAACAGCCAAAACGGGATGCCCGGCGAAAGATGATGCTCAAGGTGGTACTCATCCAGATTCTGTCCGAGGATGGCTCGTTCGAGGAAGTTTCCTTTCCGATTCCTGGTGAGATAGACGTTCTGCGTCTCGGTTTCGCACATAGGTGAGTGCTCGGCTAGCTCGATAAACCATCCGAGGACCTGAAACGTGGTGAGATAGGGCACGATCCAAAACAGGACGACGATATGGAGCAGCCCAACAGCATATGACCCGGCCAGGATGCTGATCCAGAAGAGATAGAAGCCATACTTGTCGATAAGTATGCCTGAGCGGCTCTGCTCCTCGACATCTGTGATCGAAAATCGATTGGCCCAAAGATACTTCAGATACGCTACTGTCGCGCCGCCGAAGATCGGCTTCCAGATCATGTTGAAAGCGTACCGCTCCGGAGGCTGCACGTTGTAAACGCCGCTGGCCAGAAAGAACTTCAGGTCGGGATCCTTGTCCGGATCTCCGAGATAGGGATGATGCAAATAGACGTGCGAGATCCGGTAGGCCCAGTGGCGCTGGAACAAGGGATAGGAAGCGAACAGAATGCCCAGGACGTAGTTCCAGGTCGTGTTCTTCGCGAGCGTGCGGTGAGCCGCATCATGAGCAATGGTTGTCAATCCGCGCTGATAGGCGCCAATCAGAAGGACGGCCAGCGGGTAGAGCCACCATGAGACCGACACAGTCGCGAGCGTACACGCTGTGATGACAGCGTAATCTTTGGCAATATAAGCCGCTCCCGTTATGTTGTCGGGCCTGAGCTCGGAGAGCTGCTTATTGATTTCTCGGCTGAATTGAACGGCCTCATAGCGTGATGACCTCAATTTCCAAGCGTCTGCCTGATTCATGAGAACCTCCTCCTGATCGCCTTGCAGGTTGTCAGATTGCGGAAAGCGCCTTGTCCAGATCGCGCAGGATGTCGTTGACATCTTCGATGCCGACGCAAAGCCGGATCGAGCCGCCAAATATGCCGGCGGCTTCGCGCTTTTCCCGCGGGACGGTGGTGTGGGTCGTCGAGACAGGATGGGTCACGAGCGTGCGGGCATCGCCTACATTCGAAACGTGATACATCAAGTCGACGTTCTGGATGAACTTGCGCCCGGCTTGTTCGTCCTCCACCTCGAACATGACCATCGCCCCGTGTCCGTATGCAGCATTGAGTGTCTGTTCAACGGTTTCCCGATCGGCGCCTTCGAAGAGCCCGGGGTAGAAGACACGGCGCACTTTTGGATGCTCCTTGAGAACGTCGGCCACGATCCTGGCATTCGCGCAGTGCTGCTTCATGCGAAGTGGCAGCGTTTCAAGCCCTTGGATCAGTTGAAAGCTCGCAAACGGGGCGATGGCTGCGCCGGTATCGCGCAACCAGGTCATGCGAGCCTTGAGAAGAAACTCGCTCCTTCCAAGATCGTCGACATCGCGCACCGCATTATGCCAAACAACTCCGCCATGCGCATCGTCGGGACGGTTGAACAAGGGAAAGCGAGAGGCTCCCCGGTAGCTAAACTCGCCGTTGTCAACGATCAGTCCACCGAGCGTCGTACCGTGGCCGCATATATATTTCGTTGCGGAGTACGTCGTAATAGCAGCGCCGAGATCTGACGGCCGGCATACCAGTGGCGTCGTCGTATTGTCCACGACCAAAGGCACGCCGTACTTTCGGCCGATCTCGGCCAGCTGTTTGACGGGGAGCGGAATCAGACAAGGATTCGAAATCACCTCTCCGAACAGGCATATCGTGCGATCATCAATGGCACGTTCAAATGTCTCGGGCTTTCGAGGATCGGCCGTCCTCACGCTGATCCCAAGACGCTTTAATGTGTTGTGGAGCAGGTTCCAGGTATTGCCATATAGATACGGAGAGGCGACGACATTGTCCCCCACTTCGCCACTTGACAGGTTGACGATCGCAAGGAACGTCGCTGCTTGACCTGACGCAACGGCGAGCGAGTCGCTCCCCATATCGACGGCGGCGTAGCGCCTTTCCAGCGCGCGGGTCGTTGGATTGATGATCCTTGTGTAGGTGAACCCATCGGCCTTGACGTTGTAGACGTCAGCGATGTGGTTGAGATCGCCATCGAGTTCATAAGCCGTATTCTGGTAAATCGGCACTGCGACGGCTTTCGTCGCCGGGTCTCGCCGATAGCCCGCATGCAGAACAGCAGTCTCGGCCGAAAACGGCAGCCGCGGGTCCCCAGCCACTCGAGCCGGCATCTTTATGCGAGCCCCGCATGCCTCTTGGCCCGACATCGGCTTTGCTAACCGAGCCTGACCGGACCGGAAATATGTACGAAAAGCGCACCCCAACTGCTCGATCCAGCTGGATTGGATTTCCCCAATGCAACCGACGCGAAAACTCCGCGTGGCAAGATGCAGCTTTGAGTAGATGTAAAGGTTGTGGGCCGCCAAGTGGCGATAAAGCCCATCGAATCCTGCCTGGTCCACGATTCCCGACGGCGCACTGAACGCGACGCAGACCGGCGACTGCAAGTCCGCGGACAGCAGCGGAGACACCAGTCCTTCGAGTTCCTTGACGAGATCGTCCCTGACCTTTTCGTACCTGCAGCGTCTGGCATCGATGCCCTCCTCGTGCAGAATCTTCAGGGCCTTTGTCGTTGCCTGAACGATGTGGGTGGGAGGGGTCGACCGCCACTCACCGGTGCGCTCGAGCGAGAGCCATTGATCTCTCACGTCGAGGACAAACGACCTCGGTTCTTGAACCGCATTCTCCAGCAGCTCGCGGGACGCGATGACAAACGCCACTCCCGGCGGCCCTTCTATGCACTTGTTGCTCGACGTGACCAGGACGTCAGGTCCACGCTGGCTCAGGTCGATATTAAGGCCGCCGAAGGAACTCATCCCATCGACGATGGTCTTTACGCCACGTCTTCTCGCCTCCTCCACGATCGCGTCCAGCGGATTGACGATTCCGGTTGTCGTCTCACAATGCACGAAGCACAGGTGCGTAACGCCAGGATTTCGGCTCAGATGCTCGCCAATTTCTTGAGGATCCAAAGGATCGGTCGCTCGCTTCACAAGCTTCAGTGCTTCGACGCCCCACAGCCGCAAGATTTGCAAAATACGCTCGCCATAGATGCCGTTTATGCAAACGAGCGGCCTGTGGGCTCGGGACACAAATGAAGAGAGAGCGGCCTCCATCGCAAAGGAGCCCCCTCCCTGAATAGGCACGACCGAATAGTCGTCAGCATTTCCCAGCAAGTTGAGCATCAGCCGCCTCATGCAGGCGGTCACTTCCTTGAACTCGCAATCGCGCGATGCGAGATCAAGCTGCATCTGGCTCCTGACCGCCAGCGATAACGACAATGGACCAGGCGTCAGCAAAGAGCGCTGTCTTATCAAACCATTCCTCCTCAAGTTGTATTCTTCAATAGACCTGGAGTACGCCCACCCCACCAGGGAACCCCTGTGGCGAGTGTCGACTTCCTCCGTTCAACAGCTTCGGGTCAGATGCCCATAGATTGCGGGCGCGCTTCGCGTCTGTGTCCGAAACCCTGCCGGATGACAACCTCCACATCTCATCGCAGATGCAGAGCGATCTTTCACAAAGCTGCTCACCGATACCATTCATCACCTCCAAGATATTGGCCTTGCGACCGCGCCCTCGAACGCAACCGGCGGCGACGCGCGCTGTCATCTAGCCATCACGCATGCGCAGGCGTGAGCGCGGTCGCCTTCTTGCGTCGCGAAGCGGCAGGTGGACCGACCGACTTACGTGCGAACCTGCGTCATTCAGGCAAACCTGACATTAGGAAAGCGATGCAGCCGGATCATCGCGTCGGGATGCAGATTAAGGCATGGCACACTTGATGATGTCGCAGGCAGCGGGAGTCTGATGCATGGGCTTGAGACTTGATGCATTCGCACTTCGTAGCTCGTTGGAGGTTTGGGACGCTGATGACTGTCGCTGTCCATTTCGAGATCGTACAACTTGACGTTAGGGGCGTTTCAACCCTCTCCGGGGATTTTCTCGTAAGATTTTTTTCCTGACGTACTCCCATCTGGCGGCGACAAGCCGACGTAGGCAGCGGAGTGCGGAGGTTCACAGCGAGCTGAAGTATTTTGAGAGTTCGACATCAGGACATTCGGCATTCCGCCTGCGGCCGCATACCAGCAGGTAAGGATGGCCAGCCTTTCCGTTCACGTATTCCTCGCCATACCGCAGATGGAGGTACCGAGCTTCTCCGCCATGCCGCCGAGATCCTCCTGGATAGCTGGCACCTGGAAAGTGTACGCCTCGTCGCACATGACCGCCGCTGTCAGGTGTCGTTGCGCTGAATGAAGCGCCCTTGGCAGGCTGTGGTCGAATCCGGCTTGAAGGTAATCTGAGCGACCTTGCGATTGCTGTCGCTTTAGCAACGAACAGTTCGACCTTTCGGTGAGGCGCCGTGACGCAGAACCTGTCGTCCTGCTTTGCTAGGACCAGGTCGACTCGACTCCAGATGAGTGGCACGTGTCCCTCTGTGAGCGCGATCGTTAGGCTAGCAGCATCTCTCGGGCCTGCACTCTTCGTGGCGAGAAAGTCTCACGAACGATCATCGCCGTGGCGAGCGTGCCGCGGTTGACGGGCTGGTCCGAATCGTAAGGCCCAAAGTGAAAGGAGTTCCATCGCGTCCAACACTCAATGGAGCGCAAGTACCTCGGCGGTAAGGCGCTCTGATTCGACGGATCGCATTTCGCAGCCGTTCTGCTCGCGTTGGCCCCTCTGCAGCGCCTGCTCGTTGATGGCGAGCTCGCGTTCGACGCGGTCTACCGCGCGGTCGAACAGGTTGACGGTTGACCAGAGCAGATCATCAAGAGATCGTCCTTGTCGCTTGCCATGGATGAGCTCCCTTGCCTTTTCGGCCGCGCCATGGCCGCCTTCATGGCGATCAACGACGGCAGGCGGTACGAAGCAGAACCCGAAGCGCGGAAGTCCGTAGCGCAGCACGGGATGGCTAAGGTTCGCGGCTGCTTTGTCTCGCAATGCGAAGGCGCGGGTGTAGGCAGGCGTTGTCCGCCGTCGAGCGGCGGGCCACCGAGGCAAGCTTGCCGAAAGCCGGCATGGCCGCGACAGGAGGGAGTGGTGGTCGACTGCCAAGTTCGGGTCCTGAAAACAAGTGCCCGCTCGCCGGATGCGGCCAAGCCCGGAAACCGAGGCCCCTCATACTGCGCGAGAGATCGAAGCCGGCCGAGACGCTGTCCGGCTCGGCTTTAACGGGAGCTCGGCGTGTCGCTGGCCGTACGCGCAGCAAGAAGCGCCAAGCGAAAACTCAACTTACTGGAAGTCGGACTTCCTCTCTGGACTTTGTTTTCACATCGTAGATTCTGATCTGGAGCATGGGACGGCGTTTCTTGAGCTCCTCCGCTCCCGCCCATGCTCCATCTCTGCTCGCGTACTCGGTTTTGAGTTGGCCATCCACTTCGAGCACATAACCGGAAGCGGGCAATCGACGAGTGGGTGCGACCATTTTGTTCCTTTAGAGCCAAAAGTCCGATCGCAGGCTCGCCAGAGCTGGTTCGCCTTGGCCGGGCTTGCGGGATATCGTGCGAATCGATGGTGCGACGCGAGGGACCTCTAACCATCAAGAATTGACCGCGCCATCAAGACATCCACTACCGCTTCCGCTGAATGCTCTAGGGTCTGCTCCATGGTCCTGAGATGAACCTCCGGTGTCGTTGGTGCTTCGTAGCACGAATCGATCGCGGTGAAGTTCTTGATCTTGCCGGATCTCACCTTTGAATACAGACCTTTTGGGTCTCGCCGCGCGCATTCCTCGAGCGGCGTATCGACAAAGACTTCTATGAACTCATCCTTGCCAACCAGGCTGCGCACCCTGTCCCGTTCGGCCCTAGTGGGCGAGATGAACGAGCAGATCACGATCAAGCCGCTGTCCGCCATCAACTTGGCAACTTCGCCGACACGCCGGATGTTCGCCACGCGATCCGTCTCCGAGAAACCGAGGTCCGCGTTCAATCCGTGCCGGAGGTTGTCGCCATCCAGCAGCATGGTATGCCGCGACATCGCAAACAGCTTTTGATCAACAAGGTTGGCAATCGTCGACTTTCCCGCGCCAGACAAGCCAGTGAACCAGATGACGCAAGGCTTCTGATTCTTGAGCGCGGCGCGCTCCCTCCTGTCCACGGATAGCGCTTGCCTAGCAATATTGGTGGCCCGCCGTAGCGGAAAGGCAATCATGCCGGCCCCGACCGTACGATTCGTGTAACGATCGATGACGATAAATGATCCGGTCTTTCGATTGAGGTCGTAAGGATCGAATACGGCGGGCGTTGCGGTCACAACATCGCAGAAGGCGATCTCGTTGAGGGAAAGCGTCCCGGCGGCCAGATGCTCACAAGTGTTGACGTCGATTCGATGCCTAATTGTGGTAATGCTGCCAGAAATCGTCTGCGGTCCAATCCGCAGGACGTAATTGCGTCCGGGAGCGAGCGGCTCCTTGTCCATCCAGATCACATAAGCAGCAAGCTGGTCGGCCACCTTCGGTCGGTCGTCCGGTCGCGACAGAATGTCGCCACGACTGATATCGATTTCGTCTTCCAGTGTAATGGTAACCGCATCCCCGGCTTCGGCGGCGACGAGGTCACCATCGTGGGTCACGATCCGCTTGACGCGCGTGGTCCGCCCCGACGCAGCGACAACGATCTCGTCTCCTGTCGAGATCCTCCCGGAAGCCACCGACCCGGCATAGCCCCGAAAATCCGGGTTTGGCCGGTTTACCCATTGGACCGGAAAGCGGAAAGCCTGGCTTGCGGTGCCGGACTGGATGTCAATGCTCTCCAAATGCTCGAGCAGGCAGGGACCATGATACCAGTTGGCATGAGCGGAGCGGTCCACGACGTTGTCGCCGTAGCGGGCCGAGATCGGGATCGGAACAATCGAGGTGAAGCTGAGACCGGCGGCAAAGGCCAGATAGTCACGGGCGATCCGATCGAAGCACTCCTTGTTATATGCCACAAGATCGATCTTGTTCACTGCCAGCACGACATGGCGAATACCGAGCAGCGAGCAGATAAAGGAGTGGCGGCGGGTCTGAACCATCACGCCTTTGCGGGCATCGATCAGGATGATGGCGAGCTGGGCATGCGAGGCGCCGGTAGCCATATTGCGGGTATACTGCTCGTGGCCGGGAGTGTCGGCCACCATGAAGGAGCGCCGCGGCGTCGTGAAGAAGCGGTAGGCGACATCGATTGTGATGCCCTGCTCCCGTTCGGCCTCCAGCCCGTCCACGAGCAGCGCGAAGTCGATGTCATTGCCGGTGCTACCATGCTTGATGCTGTCGCGTTCCAGCGCCGTGAGCTGATCGTGGTAGATCATCTTGCTGTCGTGCAGCAATCGGCCGATCAGCGTCGATTTGCCGTCGTCCACCGAGCCACATGTGATGAATCGCAGCTGATCCTTCGTCCTGGCCGGGACCAGTTCTGTTGCCGGATTCGTAAACATCAAAAGTAGCCTTCCCGCTTCTTCTTCTCCATTGAAGCGGCTTCGTCGGCATCAATTAGGCGTCCCTGGCGCTCCGACACAGTCGTAGTCTGCATTTCCGCGACGATATCTTCGATCGTCGTCGCATCGGATTCAATAGCTCCGCTCAAAGGATAACATCCAAGCGTGCGAAAGCGGATCATGCGCATTTCCGGCGTCTCGTCGCCGTTAAGCGGCAATCGCTGGTCATCGACCATGATCATCGCACCATTTCGACGCACTATCGGTCTTTGGTTTGCGAAGTAGAGCGGAACCACCGGAATCTTGTCGAGCATGATGTATTCCCACACCTCGAGCTCGGTCCAGTTTGACATCGCAAACACGCGCATGGTTTCGCCCTGGCGGATCCGTGTGTTGAACAAGTTCCAGAGCTCCGGCCGCTGATTACGGGGGTCCCATACGTGTCCGGCCGAACGGAAGGAGAGTATCCGTTCTTTTGCGCGACTCTTTTCCTCATCGCGCCGCGCTCCGCCAAAGGCAGCATCAAATCCGTGGAGGTCGAGCGCCTGCTTCAGCGCGTCGGTCTTCATCACCTGGGTATGGAGCGCGGAGCCGGAATCGATCGGATTGATCCCGCGCGCGAGGCCCTCCTTGTTGACATGGACGATCAGGTCGAGGCCGAGCCGCCTGGCTGTCGCGTCCCGGAAGCTGATCATCTCGCGGAACTTCCAGGTCGTGTCAACGTGAAGCAGGGGAAACGGCAATTTTGCCGGATAGAACGCCTTGATTGCAATGTGCAGCATTACGCTTGAGTCTTTTCCGATCGAGTAAAGCATGACCGGCCTTTTGAACTCGGCGACCACATCACGCATGATTTCAATCGATTCAGCTTCGAGGCGGCGCAGATGTTTCGGTAGCATGTGCCTTCTTTTCGATGCAGGATCTCTGTTCTTCGCCGTTCTATGGCTCCAGCCTAGAGTGGGAATATCCGCGGCGGAAACGGCTGGCCAAGACGCATGGCTCGTCGATGAGCTCAAGCCCCACTGGAGAGGAGACTTGCAGACGCGGGAGCATATCGCATTCCGCCGCTGGTGCGGTCGGCGCCTGGGTCACACCTGATCGGGAGATCAGCTCGTGCGGGTTAAGGATAATGGCTAAATCAGCCAGCGTGTTTTATTCGCAAGCATTCAGATCCGTTAGCGGATATTGAGGATCCGCTCAAGCCGCGCGACTTCGCCTCGCAGCATCTCGATAGCCGCTTCGCTGTTGCGAATGCCATCCAGCCCCGCAGCTCGATCAGCTTCTGACGCCAACAGCGTCTGTTGCAACTGGGCAGCCATCGTGTGGACCGGCTCTCCAGCGTGAGGTGGGCCGGATAATGCTCCCGCCTTGGAGCTTCGCAAATCCCACCAGGTTCGGAATACCTGACGATAAAGTTCAGTTACCTCCCCTCCCCTATCCAGGACTCCGGCTTGCTGTGCATGTACCAGTTCCTGCTCATATCCGAGTTCTAGCAGAAGCTCGGCGCCGACCAGATCGGTCACGGTTTGCATCTCTTCGACGCTCAATTGAGATTGCCATGCCTTGACAGAGCTTTGGTCGACGGCGTTTCGTTCCAAGATTTTTCGGTCTCCGAAGCTACTCGATCGAAGATAATCTGCTTGTCTCATCCCCGCCGATGCGACGGCCGCTGGATCACAGCCGAGGCCCCTCAACAGACGCCGGATTTCCTCGTCCGGATGCGCCACGAACAGTTCGTATTGCACGAACTGTGTGCGCGGGCGAGTGCGGTGGGCGGCGAGCTTGGGAAGGCCCAGAACCAAATCGGCGAGTGACGTTATGATGCCGTCGGGCAGACGGAGCATGAGATCGACGAGACTGGAGACGCTGACCGGATGCGAGCTTTCTGCCCGCAGTGGGACCCCCCACGTCGATTTCAGTGAAGCCGCGATGGCATAGGGATTGCGCATCAGAAGGATGTGTGGCGCCTCTGGATAGACAGATTCAAGAAACTCAAGCGCCGTCCAATAGCGTGGTGTCTTGTCTAGGATGATGCGCTTGCCCGCTTGTGCCAGATACTGATCATAGGCTGCATCGGCAAAAGCGCGGCTAGGGATCGTGCTATCTATCCGACCCAAGAATTCAGAGGTCGCGGCCTCAATCAGCGAGCCACCCGCCGGATGGCGCTGATCCACCCTGCCAAATGCTTCAACCGCCAGCATCAACCAGGGTTCAGGCGGAGCCACAATGTCTGGATGGTGCTGCAGCAAATGCGCCAGGAGTGTCGTCCCGGATCGTGGAAGACCGAGGAGAAAGCACACCGCAGGCGAACGGCCAAAACATCCGCTCATCGTTCAGACGCCTCGTCCTTGAAAAGCGAACCCTGTCGGCGCTCGCTCGATTGATCGACAGAAAGCCAGCCGCAAAGCGCTAAAACGACCAGAATTTTGTCTGCCACTCATGACTTGAGAACCGTTCAGTTCGATCGATCGGCTGGATACAGAAAGACACCGCAATCGCGTCCTCGATTACTCGACAGTTGAAACGAAGTCACGAGCCAGCTCAACTACACGAAGATTGATTGCGGATATGGGAAGGTTGGAACGAACTATACAGACGTTTGCCGAAGACCGCCAAGGCACATGGGAAGGTTATTACGTATAATCACAGCTCCCTGTTGCTGAGGAAGACGTAAATGCGACATGCAACCTCGCTGATGCTCGGCATACACCAAAGAAGTTCGGCAAAAGAGCGGACGGCTCGGCGAGCTCGGCAAAGAAGCAGACCATGTCGCGGACATCTCACGTGGCAAGGTGCAGCAATCTTGTCAGCGCGCATCCCTGCCGACGCAAGCGTGAATGCTGCCCTTGGTCCGCCAAGACACTCCATAGTCCGGCCAGCCTGTTGTTCGCCAGCCCATCCTTCCGAGTTATACCAAGTAATTGATTTTCCTGCTCTTGGAGCGTTGCCCCTCCCTTAATCGGGCGCAAGGAGACTTGTAAACGATGGAACCTGACTTAAGATGCCTCCGGATCTACCTGATCCAGCAAGCGCGCTTGGCCGCATCTCTACTGACGGAGACGAGATTGTCCGGTCATTTATGTGGGAGATCAGATCGATTCGTGCGTCGAAGAACTTGCCAAATTAAATGTGCTGGGCATCACTCGGCCACGGTGGACGATCCTGATGGCTGTGAACTATTTGGGCAAAGAAATGCGTGTACCGGTCAACCTGGTGTCACGATTGATGCTCGTCGACCCCTCCTTCGTGACAACCCACTCAAAGCTGCTAGAGAAAAACGGTTTGCTGCGGCATAAGTCCTCCGCAGACGATGCCCGGATCGGGCAGATGTCGCTGACGGCCAAAACGCGCAAGCATCTCCGACTTTGGAGCCACGACAGGCAGCCCTGGTTGAGCTCGCTTTTGATGAAAGCGGCGTTGACCGATCAAGCGAGTTCATTGCCAAGGCTGCTACAGTGAGGCTTCGCCTGGAAAGGGCCCGCTCTGGCGTTCAGAAGATCAAACGCACGACCTTCAGAAATGGAGCTCGCTAACATGAGTCTCCCATCCTTCGAATATGTCTTGAAGCAGCGCGGTCGAAGATGGTTGTGGTCCGTTCACAACGCCTAGGGCGCTCAGGTGATGACGGGTTCAGGACCTAACCGCCCCGCCGCCATCTATCAAGCTAACAGAGCGCTTTTTCAATTGCTGTTGAGCGCGCCATATTGCCTCGGAGCTCGAGCTAGCCAATAGGCTCGGAGAGGTTCGCTTACGCCCAAACTTTAGTCTGGCACGAGCTTCGAGGATGCCCCATTCGCGAGTTGTTTCCATTTCG
The DNA here is from genome assembly GCF_020194215.1 of Bradyrhizobium sp. BRP20. NCBI lineage: Bacteria > Pseudomonadati > Pseudomonadota > Alphaproteobacteria > Hyphomicrobiales > Nitrobacteraceae > Bradyrhizobium > Bradyrhizobium sp. BRP20. The sequence goes on from NZ_JADYVY010000018.1 coordinate 30,989, forward strand.
CTAAAGCGATCAGCCGATGTGTTCGGCCCAGCGCGGCCAAGACTGCCTCGCCGAAGCTGAAGAAGCTGCTGGCCGAACGGATGCTAGATTCGGCCCCTACAGGAGTTCCTCTCAGACTGGTCAGCTTCTCGAACTAACGCGCCAAGGACTGGGCGTAGTGGCACCATCGCATGCGTTCCGGGGCCGAGTGTCTTGGGGTTTTATCTTCGAGACAGGGCTATGGCTAAGCCTATCTCTTCACTCGCGATCATACATCGCAAGCGGCTGTCGAAACCGCCTTCCAAGAAACTTGATCAAAGCGCTGGAGCACGTTCCGCGACATTGAAGGCATCCACTACGTGCCTGAAAAATTCTCTCAGCGCGGGTCGGTAACGCTAATGTGCGACAAAGTCTGTATGGCCAAAGAGGGCGGCCCGCGAGCCGCCCTACCGGCCACTAGCCAGCGTTGCTCACAATTACCGCTGATGTCCGAGTCCGATTCCGAGATTTAAGGCCTTCTGGCGTAGCGCACCTTCGCTGCGTTTGGTCATTTTTGCTATTTTTATGACCGGGGTCCGAGCCTTCGAATGGACTTTGAGCTCTTTGATATCTGCCTTCGTCCACTCGCGCCGCTTAACGCGTTTCTTGGTTGCTTTATTCACGATGAATGCTCCTTCTGAGAGGAGCGCCTGTAACACATTTTTTTCGGAGCGACGACCGTAAAAAAGAGGCACTCATCGGAACTCGCGCCAGCGTATAAGTTCGGTCATGCTTTCTGCCCATAGTGTTTCGAAGAAAGGGTCAGCGGAGATAGCCGCCTTGGCTACGTTTGTGACGAGGTCTCAACTGCCGTCTCCGACCGATTTGAGGTCAAACTACGTCGGTGGTAACCGCGCCGTTGGACATCTTGGCGAATGGCATCGCTCACTAAACGCACCGCCCGCTTCTTTCGCTTCCAATTGCCGTCCAACCCCGCGGGGATCGCAAAGCCTCGCGGAACGACCAAAAGATCGCGCCTTCCGTTCAAATAAACATCAAACATGTCGTCCCTCGTCAGACACGAGCGTAGATCGCGGGTTCATACATTTGGTGATATCGAAGCAACAGTCGCGATTAAGAACTCTACGCGAGTTTTCTCCGGATGTTGCCGCACTTGAGGGTGCATGGCGCAATCCCGCTTCTCCTTCAGGTGCTCCGCATCGCCGAGAACACAGGAGCTTCTCACGCCTTATTGTCGCTAACAGATCCACTTATCGGGGCCTCGTCAGATCGACACGATAATGACCATCCGCGTTTTTAAGAATATTGCCGCCCTTGTCACGAATATACGCCCGAGCAGGTGGAGCGCACTCTTTTGTGTTGAGCGTCTGGATGCAACACGCCTTGCCCTTTGAGACTGATTTCCCTTATCCAGCGGCCACCTCGCCGTCGCTGAGGCGAATTTGATCGGACCGAGTTGTAGTTCGGCCGAACTTTGATCTCCTCCGGGGGTAGTCGCGCCGGCGGTTCATAGCGGCGATTGAGGACGACGACGGCGGCGGCGGCCAGGCTGGCGACGAAAGCCAGCAATACGCAGAACGTAAACGCCGGATCGTGTCCCATCGCTGCGGCAAAGAAGAAAACGTAGGCAGAAACAGCGAATATAGACATAAGGGCTGCTTCACTATGTCGTGGATTTCGAGGCGGCGATGGGCTTGTCCTGTATCGGCCTTCTTTGAATGAGGGCATGCTCAGGAGTCAAGATCTTCGGTGAGGAACTGATTGAGCGCGATGAATCGCGAAAGAGCAGCCGGAGGATATCTCACGACCAATCGCGCCGGGTCTGTTCGTTCGGGCAGTCTTTGAGCGGACTTGCATGGTGTTGGCTCTCGAGGTCGGCGGCGCAGCGGACTTTGGTCTGACACAGGCCACACACGCGTTGGGGATCGCAGTCTGGATTGCGGCAGCAAGCGCATTCTCGGAAACACCGCCAAGTGCGAGGCGCTTGCTCAAGAGTTCAGGAGAGCCCGGTCTTTGCGCCATGGTTCGAAAGGCGGATACGAACAGACTAAGGTCACGTGCGATCGCATCGAGGTCCTGCGAGCTCAACTAAGCCGGTTCGGATGTCTGGGACAGGCCCGCGCGTAACCGGCTGAGGAGATGTCTAAACCGTCAAGGGTATGTGTGCAGATTGGACAACCAAGCCTAACCCTTCGAAACAGCCATAGCTGCCGGAGGCAGACTTGTTTTTGACATTGGATCAAACAAGACCGACTTGTGGGAGCAGGTCCTTCGATCCGGATGGCCCTGCCGGTACGATGCTTGGCGGAGCGCTGCAGACCCCATTGAACGGCAGGCGGCAAACCGTCCAGCGAGGTCCGCTTAGGTGTGGTGAGACAACAGGGTGCCCGCCGAATTGACGAAAGCATCACCAGTTGTTCTCTCGAATCGACCGTCGACACGACCCTGTCCGGGATCACGCTTAGATTACAGATTGACCCCACAACTCAATTCGCAGACTTCTCGCCAAAGTCAAGCTAACCAGCCTATGCCGGCGGCAATGCAGGCGGGGTTCGAAGCTCGATCACATCGGCGAAGACTGTCCAATCGCGGACACTCTTTTGCTTGCAGAAATCGGTCTCCGCCTGCTGTGCAGCAGCACTTAGCGAGGCGGCATCGATCTTAAACGCTGCCTGACAGGCACGATGTTCGTGACCGGTATCGTCACAAACGGTCTTAATGAACCGAACGTTAAATGAAGGCATGGCCCCCTCTTCTTGTGGGTTTGCTTATCCACCATCCTGCCATTGGCGCCTCAAGAATATTTGATCTGCCTCAAGCAGCACCCCAAGAGGTTTGGTTGTCCGCTGCTCCGTCGAGATAAAGTCGAGACTTTGGCAGCGCGGCCCGCGCGCTCCTGTTGTCCCGCAAGCCGCGCTATCTCTATCTGTCTAGCTTTGCAGATCGCACTCTGTTTGAACCGAGGGACAGCGTCTTCTGGTCTGCTCAAGCCCTCGACCAACAAATTGGGGTGCCGATGAATTGGGGAATGTCTCGAAGAGAGGATCGAGAGCAGCATGCGCCGTCACGCCCGAGATGCCGGCTATTGATCTCTATCGATCCCATACTCAACCGCTAGCAATATGGAGGCTCGAGACGCCGCGAACCTTACACGCGATATTTGGTGGTCTCACGAGGCATTGCCGCAAACACCAGGTCATTGCGCGAATGACCGGGCAGAGGCCTTTCTGAGGCGTGCCGGCGGCCAGGGCTATCGACGGCGAGACTACGCGCACGTGATCGTGGGCCAATGAGGCGAACCGCCCCACCTTCTGACGGTCCGCCCTGCCGCCCCGACAGCAAAGCCGATGGTCAGGCTTGTCGCAGCCAACGTTTGATAAGGCCAAGATTCCGGACTTCAGCGCCAAAGATTATCTGGGATCAGCGCCAGCAAGGCTGCCGACAATGCGAAGCGAGCGATCAATTGACTATCTGCTTGCTGGCTATCGCAGCATTGAGGACAGATGCTGTCGTGGCCCATCGCGAGGGATGCGCCTCAAATCAACCCGGCTACACGCTGGCGTGTTGCAGACCAACGCGGGACCCTGGCGGATCGCCCGAGTTGAGACATGTCGCCTGCCAACGCGGGCCTGTCGGGCTCGCAGCAGCCGCTCGAGCTTGGCCGTTTTGGACGCGCATCAGCTCGTTTTGACCTGTATCAATTCTGCGGCGACTGCCTACTGATAGACGTGAGCTTCCAGTCCAAGGTCACACACATGGCAGACAGAAAGACTTGGCGCCCCATCATCTTTTCATGTCCAGATACCGGCGACCGAGTTCAAGGACTGCTGCCGGGCGCACCCGTGCCGCGTGCCGATGACCTGCTCACAATAACCTGCGCCGCGTGCGATGGCGTCCACTTCATCGACCTGCGGACGGGCGCGATGATCGGCGCCGAGCGCAACTAGGCCCATCCGAATGGTGTCAAGAAAATTCCGGCGTCTTCCCGTTCTCGATTGGGGATGCCGCTCCGCTCGCAAGGGCGCGGCTGACGTCATCACAACCCAACGCCCCGCGCTGACGCCGTGGGACGGAGATTTTCACCAACGGAGGATGTTTCGACATGACAGACTACGGCGACATTTGTCGCGGCGCCGGCCAGATCGTGGCAGCGCAGTCCAGTTTAACTTCTGCAGGACAACGATGAATACCAACCGCCGCGGGCTTGAGCTGATCCAGATCGATTCGACCGAAGCCCGGGAGTTGTTTCGCAGCGCCAATCCTAATATTTCGGTTAGCGAGCGGATCATGTCCCGGCACGATAGGTTCAACGGCGCCACGGCCGATAAAATCCCGGCCGCGGCCGACCCCATCGAGAGCACGCGCCGCCTAGGTTATACCGAGTTGAGCCTGTTCGCGCGGCACGCCAAGCGATCTCGTCCGTAGTGTTCAGAAGGTTGCCTGAATTTGTCAGCCCGCAGCGATGAACTCCGTCCAGGATCTAGTGGCGACCTGACCTGGGAGCGGCTCGAAACTGCGCCGCCCTTTGATCGGGATCTGGAGATTGCCGTGATCGAGGGTAACACCATTCACCGGGTGGTCTTTCCTTGCCGCCGGATCTTCGACGGCTGGATTAAGGCAAAGACCGGAGAACGCGTCGCCGTGCAGCCGACGCACTGGCGCATCTGGCCCGGATAGCGGCGACCATCCTGCGCAATAGATTGGCGTGAGTTGAGGCCGGGACTGCCTCGGGGTGGCCTCTCGTGGTAAACAATGTAGAGTTGATCAATGAGAGGGCCTGCCAGAAACATGTCGGACCACATCAGGTACGGCTATTGGCCTGGCGCGGCAGACGCCGCGTTGGCTCTCGTGCTGCGACGGGCGTTAGTCCGCATCTTCAGGACCGCACGGGCACGATCATCTACCTTCCGGTCGTTTTTCCCGCTTTCGCCGCGGCCGCGGACTGGGGGAGCTTCGCTACCCTGCTCTGCATCAGCGACGGCCGGTTCCAGCCCATTGTCACGTCTAACACGCATGGCATGGGTGTGGGGCTATCGATCTGCTGGACGATCATCGAGCCACGAGGAATCCGGGCGGCGACAGGATCTTTCAGTTCACCGCGCGATTGCGGAGCTTAGTGAAGACACATGACTGGGCGGCGCATTCTCGTGATCGACGATGACGCCGCTATGCGGGACTCGCTCGCGTTTCTGCTTGATGTTAATGGTTTCTACGTAGCAACCTATGAGACGGCGACCGCGTTTCTCAATGACGTCGCAAGCGGTCCGGTTGACTGCATTGTGTCAGACATCTGTCTGCCGGCTATGAGCGGTCTCGAACTCGTCAGAAAAGTGAAAGCCGATCGCGCCGACTGCCCCGTCCTCTTAATAACTGGTCAAGGCGACGTATCGCTCGCAGTCGAAGCGATGAAAGCGGGTGCGGTCGACTTCATCGAGAAGCCGTTCGAGGAGGAGGTGCTATTGCGTGCGAAGTGCTTTGGAAGCGCGGCCAACAAAGCCAGCCGACGCAGCGAAACTGCAGGCGGAAGCCCGCCTCGCGGATCTCTCGTCGCGCGAACGCGACGTCCTGCAGGGACTATTAGCCGGCAAGATTAACAAAGTGATAGCCCATGATCTCGGCATCAGTCCGCGGACAGTCGAGCTTTACCGTGCGAACCTGATGGCCAAGACTAATGTCCGCAGCATGTCCGAGTTGATGCGGATCGCCATTACCGCGGGACTCTAGCAGCAGCGCAAAATAGCGTGAATGGCTTATTCATGCATCAAGCTGACGAACGGCGGGTTTCGCGCGCACCGAGCCGATCATGTTTTCGGTGACGCCTGCCGATGCAACACACCCAGGCCGGCCGTTGCGCCAGGTCAATATGTCACGCGAGCCGAGACCTATGATCCGGGCTAGACCCCAACTCGGTCCACATGCGTACTTATCGCATGATCATCAAGCACGTCACCACGCCAGCGTACATCGATCAGGATGCCGTCAACATCGGCCCCGTCACCTCCGCGGCCGACCGATGCTGACGAGGATCAAAGTCAAGGCGCCGAACAAGACTTCCTGCGGCGAGCCGAAAGTGGCGATGGACGATAACGTTTCGGCTGGCTGGAGCTCTTCAGGGGTACGGCAGTGCGCGGCCGACGAAGCCAGCATGCAGCTTCCTAATCCGATTTGAGCATGTTTGAGCAACCAAGTGACCGCGCCGCCCCATACAAGACGCCCCGCTCATGGACTTACGTGTAAATACTTAGGGGCTTCTACCTAGGGAAAACATCCAAATTTCCCAATTCGTCAGGAGCAGCCAATCTGCGTCGAATCGACGTTGGTAAGATAGGTCCGCCATGCACGCCCAGGCCGCCAGTTCTAGCGAGATGAGACGCCATCCGACCAGCGTCTTGCGTGGGCGACCTCATCGTCGTGGACCATTTGGCATAATTCCGAGACCGAAGCGTCTCACTCCCAATAGCGAGATCTACCGCGAGGACGAGGCAGCCCAATACCTCTATCAGGTGGTTTCGTGCGCTGTGCGGTCGTGCTGCGTAACGACGGACTGCCCAGGAGCTTTGTGCAACACTTCAGCTAAGTTGATTTACGCCAGCTCAAATTGAAGCGCGCTACTTTTTGCGTCGAATGGCGCGGACAAATCGCAGCCCCGCGAAGGACACCGAATTCGGCTTGGGCAGTCTTGCAAATGGCAGAATCGCTTCCAGCCTAGATTGTGCCTCCAGGAACACCGCAATGATAATCGATCTTCTGCTTCGAGAGCATCGCAACATTGATCTTCTTCTGGTCGCTCTTCAACGCGAATTGGAGATTTTTGAGAAGGGGATCCGCCCCGATTATGAGGTCATTCGCGCGATTATCAGCTATTTCGAGGTTTACCCCGAGGTGTACCATCATCCACAGGAAGACTTGATTTTTTTCAAGCTCAAGTCTCGCGATCCGGAGGCAGCTGCAATCGTGGGCGATCTCGCGCTTGAACACCAGGAAGTCGTCGACCGTTTGCACCACTTCGCGCGAGCTATTGACGCTATTCTCGCCGATCGTGACCTCTTTCGGCAAGACGTCGGCAATATCATACGCGACTTTATAGTACGCGAGCGGCACCACATGATGTGGGAAGAACGAGATTTCTTTCCCGCCGCTCTGAAGGCTCTCTCGGCTAAGGATTGGACCGAAATCGCTTCCGCCCTCACGAATGATGGAGATCCGCTGTTCAGCGAGACAGCAGCAGCGACTTCCGATGCGCTAAGAGCGCATATTCTGCAATTGGAGCAAGAAGCTGAGGCCGAACGGAGCTCGGTCGCGTTGTCGTCCGCCAAGGCCGGCAATCCGTGACACAGCGCCGAGACGGACGGGCCGTATTGATCGCGGCCGTTTGACAGCAGGAAGTGGACCTCATGCTCATTCTGTCGAAAGAAAATGGGGGTGCTCGCGGGCACGTAGGCTGCCGCACCCCCAAAATGGCTTCTGCGCAATGTGATCGCTTCCTCGACCACCGGCGCAAACAGCATGGCCGAGCCTAGCTGAGCTCTGGTTCCGGCACCACAATGTAAACCTCGCAGGTCTGTCAGTTGCGCAGTGATATCGCGCGAAACGGACGCCTCTCATGTCCGCCGACCGATGAGGACGGACGATTGCCGCCGCGCGGGTGCGGCGAAGCACTCCTTGAGCCCCGCCCCATACGCTCTGAGACATCCGGCCGCAGCCGGTCCTACTCACTGCACGCGAAATGCGAGGCACTGCCAGTCCCGGGTACGTTCAGCACCAACAGCAAGGCGCTGGACGTGGATCGCCACGACCAGTTCTGGCGCAATTGGATTTCAACAAGCTATGGGGATCCGCATCGTAAATAATGCTCGTTCCTGACGCGTGTCCGCTTCATCGCGATCCTACATACGTGTATGCGGCGTGCAGCATGCCCTCCCATTGGCCTTGGAGCGGCCATAGGCATCGGCGACGCTCCGGTAATTAGGTCCAGAAACCTCTGTTTGAGATCTATGAGCGGACCATGCGGAGGGTGTCACGAGCTTGATGATGCCGCGGTGCCGATAGGGTGCTCCTCAGCGCCCAAGCCGAAACCCGACTATCGGGTGGAACCGGTCGACCAAGGACTGCCTTAAGCAAGGTTCAAATTTAGCAACCGCTTATGCATTGGATAAGCTTGCGAGATCCATGGAGCCGGGCTTACGTCGCCCTAATCGAACATAAGGCTCCAGGCAGGAAAGCGCACCGAGTTTGCTGTTGGTGTCCTGCGGCGACCGCCCGGCATGCCCCCTCGCTGCTATCGTAATCGTGCCGACGTGCTCATGAGCGACAAACCTTGGTGTAGATTCTAACTCTCAGGCTATACGGTCGCATACCACGGCATAATTGAGCTACGCTGAGCTTGTGCTTCAACTCGGCTCAGATTTTCGGCGAATGTCCTCGCCGTGATCGAACTGGCGGCTTCGCCGATGGAAGTCCGCGCGAATGCGTCAGCGTCGCTCCTCCCAGACTTTCGCCCGGCCCGCTAAGCGGGGCGGGGCATTTTTTATGTTCCTAAGGCTCCCGCGCAAATGACCACAAGCGGATCAGCTTTGTCGAAAAGAGACCGAAGCCCGGATCAACGGCCTCGCGGATCGAATGCAGCGCGCAGTTCGCGGGCGGCAGCGACCATGTTCGCTAGTGCTGGCCGAACCTCCTCCCATTTGCGCGTCTTCAGGCCGCAGTCTGGATTGATCCAGAGCTGCGAATCCTGCAGCCGCGTCCGAGCCAACACCATCAGCTCCTTCATTTCGCCTGTCTCGGGAACGCGTGGAGAGTGGATGTCGTACACGCCCGGCCCGATCTGATTTGGATATTCGTAGTTCCTGAACGCGTCGAGTAGTTCCATTTTCGAGCGCGATGTCTCGATCGAGATGACATCCGCGTCCATTGCAGCGATCGCACCAATGATGTCGTTGAACTCCGAGTAGCACATATGCGTATGAATTTGCGTTTGATCGGCGACGCCCGATGAACAGATGCGGAAGCAATCGACGGCCCAGTCGAGATAAGCCGCCCACTCCGATCGACGCAACGGCAATCCTTCGCGGACTGCAGCTTCGTCGATCTGGATCATGGTCGCACCAGCATTCTCGAGATCGCGGACTTCGTCTCGGATCGCGAGCGCAATCTGGCGGCAGACCTCGCTTCTGGGAATATCATCACGAACAAAGGACCAGTTCAAGATCGTCACCGGTCCGGTCAACATCGCTTTCATCGGCTTCCTTGTTAGTGATTGCGCGTAGCGCCACCAGTCCACGGTGATAGGCTTCGGCCGTGCTACATCGCCAAACAGGATCGGTGGCCTGACGCAGCGCGAGCCGTAGGACTGCACCCATCCGCTCTTGGTAAATACGAAGCCGGCGAGTTGCTCGCCGAAGTACTGCACCATGTCATTGCGCTCAAACTCGCCGTGCACGAGGACGTCAAGACCGATGTCCTCCTGCCAACGTACGGCGCGCGCAGTCTCCTCCTTGAGGAACTTGTCGTATTGCTCGTCGCTTATCGCACCTCGCGCATGCGCCGCACGGGCATTCCGGATCTCTGTGGTCTGCGGAAATGATCCGATCGTCGTGGTAGGAAAAGCCGGTAGTCCGAATCGATTGCTTTGGATCTCGGCCCGACGGGCAAATGGGCTCGCGCGCCGACACATGGTCTGGTCGATCGCTCTCATCCGGACAGCGACATTGGCATCACGGATTTTCGGCGAAGTCCGGCGAACAGTCGCGGCACCTTCCGACTCGGCAAGAGCTAACGCAACATTCTGGTCGCCTGCGAGTGCACGCGCTAGGATCGCAAGCTCCCGCATCTTCTGGACCGAGAAAGCAAGCCAGCTCTTGACGTCGGAAGCGAGCCCGGTCTCGAGTTCAACATCGACCGGCACATGAAGCAGCGAGCAGGATGGGGCGATCTGTACACGATCCTTGCCGAGCTTCGCAATCGCGGGTTCGAGCCGCTGGCGCAGCGACGACAAATTCGACCGCCATACATTCCGACCGTCGACGACACCGAGCGACATGACGAGATCACTTCGGCCGCCAGCGATGATCTGGTGCAACAACTGTGGCGCTCGAACCAGATCGAGGTGCAGCCCGGCAACTGGCAGGCTCAAGGCGGTGTCCAGATTGTCGCCGAGGTCGCCGAAATAGCTGGCAACCATGATCTTGATCGCCGGCCCCTCCTTGGCGAGCCGGTCATAGGCATGTCGCAAAGATTTTCGCGTCCCCTCATCCAGATCAAGAACTAGGCTGGGCTCGTCGAACTGAACCCAATTTGCCCCACGTTTGGCCAATTCCTGCATAACCTCGATATAGGGCGGTATCAGTTCATCCAGTAGTGAGAGTGGCTGGAACGTGGGATCGGGACTCTTGCCGAGCTTTAGGAATGTGACCGGCCCGATCAGGACGGGGCGGGTCTGAAAGCCAAGGGCCTTGGCTTCCTCATACTCCTCGATCGGCTTGCGAGAGCATAGCCTGAAAGTCTGTCCCCTGTGAAACTCGGGGACCATATAGTGATAGTTGGTGTCGAACCACTTGGTCATCTCCTGCGCGGGTGCGCCAAATCCGCGCGGTCCGTGACCGCAACTCGCATCCTGGTCGTCGCATTGTGAACCGCGGGCCATGGCGAAGTACGTCTTGAGCGAAACGGATTCGGCTTTCGAGGCGTAGATCTCCGGGATGGCGCCAACCATGACACTTGTGTCGAGCACCTGGTCATACAGCGAGAAATCGTTCGATGGAATGACCGTGACGCCGATAGATTTCTGACGGGCCCAGTTCGCGGCACGCAGGCCAGCTGCGTCCTCGAGCAACTGCTGTTCGCTGCTTTTTCCGGCCCAGTAGCTTTCTAGAGCGAATTTGAGCTCGCGCCTTGGACCGATGCGTGGCGTTCCGAGCGTGGCAACAGGAAGGGAGAGAAGAGACATAGCGTTAACCCCATGTTGGGGGCAAAGGCCATGGCGGACGCAGGCAGCGGAAGTCGCGCGGTGCGACGGCTGCTTGGCGCACCACCGGGACACCCCGCCCGTGGACGAATATAGTGTCGGGGCAGGTCTCCTGGCTCGCAGGTCATCGCTGCTGTCCGGCCTTCCCGAAGCCGCGCAGGCTTCAGTGACATCGTTGGACAGCGGCTCGCCGCTCACAGTTGCGGGGGCAGCGCCGGCATATTCACCGGCTTCCCTCTTAGCTCCGGATCAAATGGAAACCGGAGAACCTCGACGACTTGGATTATCGGCAAGAGAAGTCTTCCGTCAACCTCTCAGATTATGTCTCAAGCTGATGCTGCGACATCTGCTACGCGAATGACCGTGCATCTCTACCATTGAGCTGATGTAGAAGTGCCCTCCAATCAGCGATATCGCAATGAGCATCGCAGGGCGCATGGCAGATCGGTGGAAGGGACAAATGCGGCTTGTGCGGTCGGGATTGCTGCCTCGAGCAGAACGCATTTGTCGCCAGTCCCGGCTTCCCAGCGGTTCGAGCACGTGCGCCATCCAGCCACCTTCTCGACCAACAGATCCGTGTTGAATAGGCCCAAGACACCTGGCTAAGCCAGCAACATACCCGGGCAGCACCTTTGATTTGCGGTGCCAGCCACACCCCAAATGCTCGGCGAAGATCGGCTTGGCGCCGTTCGCCATCGAGTACAAAGCGCGCTGCCTGAGGCTGTTCTCGACCTCCGGAGCGCCGCACGTCTCGAAAGGAGCGCCAAACGCGCCATGGCCCCTTGGCCGAAAGTGCCCGAAGGCATGGCAGAGATCGAAAGCCCACATTCCGGCAACGATAACCGAACCACACGGTTCAATGACGGCAAACGTGCTGCCACTTCTCATCAGGAACTTGGCACCGAGGCGTTCCGCTGTGTCGTCGAACATCCGGTGCGTGACGGGATGCATAAGCCGCGCTGGAGAGGTTGAACGGAAACATCGAGACATGCGCCAGTCGGAAAGTCGACAAAGAGGACGCAAAACCGGTGCGAATTGCCGTCTATTATCTGGCACGAAGAATGCACGTCCTCTGCATGCCCAGTCCTCCTGCTGGGCATGTCCAGCACAGCAAATTGAGGCTGTCGGTGGCAGTGAAGTTAGCGGCGCGTGACATAGAGGGGAGCGCCTGCTCGCACGGGAAAACCAGTGGTCGCCCCGTCGCGTCGCCGCTAACTTCTTGCGCTCGCGCATAACAGGTTGAAGGTTGCCCGCTCTAGAATTGCGTGTGGATGAGACCGGATAGGCCGACGGTTATGAAGAAAACGTCAGGAAGACGCGCGCTATGGCTTTGGCTCAGTCGATCCCTGATCTGCCTGGCCGGGCTGGCTGCGACGAGCAACACTGTTCGCGCTAACGACAGCCCCCTTGTCGAAAGAGTCAAGTCAACGTGGCGAGCGCAAGACGGTGAGACAATAGAACAAGTTATCTCCAACGTCTCGAAGGTGGCACAGTTCGTCCCTCGGATGTGGGGCGTCGCTGAACTTGACCAAAATGAATATGTTTTTGTTTCTTGGACCAGGCACCGGGATGATAAATCAGACGAAGAGTACGTTATCACCTGGAAGGCCGCGCTCGACGGGACGATTGAACTTGCGTCGTCCTATGCGAAGCCAATGGAATTGGGCTGGCGCGCCTTCGCGCTCTCGTTGATCGCCAGTGAAGTCAAGGATGGCGAAAGGGACGCAAATGTTGGCTTTCTGCATGACCCGGCCAACTTCAACTTTGTGACGACCATGCAAGGTCGGCTCGGTGATCTTCTGCGGCAGGGCAGCTGCACTATCGTAGATCCTGTTGGAGTGGACTACTTGCCGAAGCAGAATGACAAGCCGACCGAGAAAGGTGATCTGTGGCGCGTTTTGCTTGTGGTGAACTGTAATATCCCAGGGCCCCGCTATTTTACATACAACGGGGTCATCACTTTCGAGAAGAGTGAAGGACAAGATTGGGAGCCGCAATCCTCCTTTGCCAAGCGTATCGCGGCTTTTCCTCCTGGCTCCTGGTTCGCTCGCATGGAGCCAAAGGAACGGGAGGATTAGAAGGGAGCGAAAGGCCTCGGTAAATGATCGCGCAGAGCAAGATCGCGCCGTAGCTCCTGCAGGGCCGAACGCCTCAGAGCAACGGCAAGACTATCAGCTCTAAACTTACCGGTGTTTACACCTTGAACAGTCGCGAGCTTTCCCGCGGCCTTCAGCCGGCCATCGAGAAAATGGGGCAGCACGATTACCTCCGACTCTTTCTGCGAGGAGTCGAGCTCAGCGGCGCGTGCGCCTTGCGAGAAGCGGCTTGACCTCGGCGCACCCCACGCAGTGGAAGGACACCATTTGCGAGAGAACCAGCTCTCTACGCCATTCTTCACGGGACTGGGCCATCCGGCGTGCGAACCGCGCATCACGCGACTGACTGGCACCCGCAAGAGCGTGACCATTCCGAGGCCGAGGTGGCACGCGGGATCGACTGCTGCGACGAAACCGGTTAATAGGGTAATGGGGCAGTGTTAGCGGCCCCGGCTTGACCACCGGTCCTTCGAGTGCCCTCAACGAGGAGCCGGAGCCGTGCGCGAGGCATCGAAGACCGGACTGAGTCGCCCGCTAGATTTCCTCGCACGCATTCGTCTGCGCATCGTAGATCCGGATTTGAAGCATGGGAAAACGCTTCTTTAGTTCTGCTCCACCTGCCCTGGCGCCGTCTTTGGTTGCGAATTCAGCTCTGAGTCGGCCATCCACTTCAAGCGCGTAAGAAGAGACGGGCAATTCCCGGGGGGCTGAAACCATTTCATTTCCATTGGGTAGTGAGGTGGCTCAGAATGATGTGTAGCTTGAGTCGGCCATACCACACCAGAGCTACCTGCTCGGATGCCGCGATGGGCCTACCCATTTGTGGATTGACGCCTCGCACCGAATGGCATCAGGACGGCACTCGCGATCGTCCGAACACGCGGGCGGCTTACCCCTCGCCGGTGCGTATACGAAGAAGCCACGGCTCCACATGGTTGTCCTTAAATTTCCCTGGCGCAAACGCATGCCCTCATGCCGGGCTTGCTGGGTAACTCTCCACACGAGAGTACGGGGAAGCGTACAACGAAAGAGCCGGCCGCCAGTCGCGCCGACCGGGTCATGAAAAACCCGGGCCTTCTCCGAACGGGGCCGCGGCACTACCCGACCATCCCGGCTGGCTCTCAAGAGAGCTCCTGGTTTTCTGCGGTTTGCGCAAACGATACCGATTCAGTTGCGCTGCGAGCGTTGAGCTGGACTCCGTGGCGCCTTTCGTCCAAATCTCAGATAGGACGCGAGACCAGATTTCTTTCGAACGTCGGTCTTTCGGTGGCAAGAACTTAAAATGTCATCGCTCTCGCCGAAACCGTTGGCAGCGCCTTCTGTCTGCCGATGGGGGTTGGCACAAAGCATAGCCAGGTTGCTCCTCCACGCCTGACTCCCACTCGACTGTCACAATTCACAGGCGCTTTTCTTCTTCAATCGCGTGAGAAACAGCGTTCCGAGGCTCGGCTTTCTCCCGCATGCCGAGTTGGCGGCTGAGCGATGGGGATCTCCTCCTTAGGCCGAGAGAGGGTGCAGTGCGCGCCCACTGAGTGAGACCGGCGAGGCTCGAAGGATACCGCGATACGCACACCGGAAGAAATCGCTTGAACCTCACGCAGCGTCAGGTCGTAGCTTGGAAATGAGGGCCAAGCTTTCATAAAGCAAACGTCGAAAGATGCGGCCCGATAACGGACATAGTGCGTTTAAGCGTCGAACGCGGCGCCGGATCGCACGTGAACATGAATCAAGAGCGAAAGGCTATTGTCGGAATGAAACACCGCATAATGATGGTCGCATTGTTCGCTGTCATCACATCTCCGGTCTGCGCGGCGAAGCTCAGCGGCCCTCCGCGCATCCTCGACGGCAATACGATCGAGCTCGAGAAAACCACGCTTCGGCTCTCAGACATCGACGCTCCTGAGACTGACCAGATTTGCCTCGACGCCCACGGCCGGAAATGGGCTTGCGGCGTGGCTGCTCGCGACGAGCTTATCAAGCATTCGAACGGACGAACGTGGGATTGTCATACCACAGGAGTTGATGAATACGGCAGGTCGCGTGGCCGTTGCTTCATCGAAGGCGAGGACGTGAACGCCTGGATGGTACGCTCCGGCTGGGCACTATCGTCCCCTTCTGCCAATACGTACGTTATCTATGAGGTTGTGGCGAGCAACGCCTATGCGGGGCTGTGGTCGGGGGCGTTCATCGCGCCCTGGGACTGGCGTCGCCGCAACAAGGGGACGATCATCATCGGCGCGAGCTCGGTTCCGATCGACGCTCAGGAGCTCCTGCTCGGATCCGCTTTGCTATCGGACCCGCCCTCGTCAGAGTGTATGATAAAAGGCACCGTGGGCCACAACGGCGAGCGACTTTATCACTTGCCCGGGCAATTCGGTTACGAACAAATCGACATGACGAAGAAGTCCGGTGAACGCTGGCTCTGCAGCGAATCGGAAGCCGAAGCGACCGGGTGGCGCAAAGCCGCGCGATGAGGTGAGATGCATGCATGCAGGCCATTATCCGAATATGTCCTATCTGACCAAGATCGCGCCTTCACGCCGCTCGCTGTTGCTGTTCGCTGTTTCGGCGGCTTGCCTGCGGCTTGACAACAACATTGTCGATGCGAAGGAAGCAAAAACGCCGCCCAAGCCGGATAACCTGCTCTCGCCGGATGCTGCCCTGAAGCGGCTGATGGAAGGTAACGATCGTTATGTCCATGGCGTATCACGAGGCGACGATTTCAAGCGCGAGCGCTCTGTTTTGGTGGATGGGCAAAATCCATATGCCGCAGTTCTGAGCTGCGCCGATTCTCGCGTGGCGCCTGAACTTGTCTTCGGCAGCGGACTCGGTGATCTGTTTGTCTGCCGCCTCGCCGGCAACTTCGCCAACGATGACACGCTTGCCAGTATGGAATATGCGGTCGCCGTGCTGAATACGCCGCTGATCCTGGTACTTGGCCACGATCATTGCGGTGCGATAGACGCCACGATCAAGTCGCTCCACGACGATAAGCCGCCGCCGGGGCACATTTCATCCCTCATCGCTGCGCTTGCGCCTGCAGTAACAGCATCTCGCCAGCAAACAGGTGACACGTTCGCAGAAGCAACCCGACAAAATGTAGTCGATAATGTCAACAAACTCAGATCGACGGGGCCGATTCTCAACGCGGCAGTTGAGCAGAACAGACTGAAGGTCGTCGGGGGGCTATATCGGCTCGACACCGGCAGGGTCGAATTGCTGAGCTGACGCTGGCACCTTCGCGCGGCCAGCTGGTCGTTTGCCGCCTGATACAGGGCTTCGTCGAGTCCCGCGCAATTCGCTCGTGCATCGGCTGCATCAACTGCACCGAGTACAATCAGCTCCACAATTGTTATAGCTTCGGGAAGCTTTATGGTATGCGCGGCCTCTTAATCCTCCTTGTGTTCTACGCGCTCATGTTGGCAACGCGAGGCCAGCACCAAGAAACACTCATATCGCGGCCAACAGTATTCAAGCCTGCACCTTAATGCGCGAGGCGGGCCGAGGGGGGTCAAGCGGCAGATCGCGGTGCGAGGCATGCAGGGTCTGAGCTCTCGGCCCCCGGAACAAGCGACAATTCCGGCAGACTCTCACTCCCGATCCGGCAAGGCATCTATGGTCCTGCTTATGATCACCAGGCTCAGGCAGGGCCGGAAGATCAAATAGAGCAGGATTACGACCGCCATGACTAACCAGCCGACTGACGTAAAGAAAATAGCTACTCGCGTAGGCATCGGACGTCTCTCTGCATCAGCCATTTGGGAGACCACAAGTGTCGGAAAGCAGCCTTGTCGCATCTGTCTTGGGCCTAGCTTGGATCAGCATAAACAGAAACTTGCCGCGCGCACGACGATGGCGACCATCGGCTCGAGCGGAGAACAATCTTTTATGCCCGCGCCGGAGTTCGTGAAGCCTGACGGTCAACTATCGACAGACGCGTTGACGTGCCATCTAAAAGGCACTCGTGGCTCTGCGCAGGCGGGTCTTGTCATTGGAAGTTCCGAAGTGGCGCATCGGAAAGGAGCATCTTCGCGGCCGGCGTGCACCTTTGAAGTGCGTTTTTCCAATGCGGACATCAGCTTGATGATCGCGACTCGCGCGGTCATCGCACGTCGTCCATAGTCTCTTCAACCAACGCATCGTCGACCGGATTGATCAGGCGTTGCCGCCGCTCAGGCTCCGCGACCACGGTAAATTGCGCTGTTGGTAGTCTCAGGAGATCGCAGCGGGCCTGAAACTCCAGCAGGCAAGCCGAGCCCGACTGGTCCGCGGCCGAGGTCCACTTCAGTCGTTCTCCTCCCGCCTTGTTCGGTTGATGACTTCTTGTGCCTGGTATCAGACACGGGAGGCGCGAGCATCCTCCTGGCGCGGCACGGGTCACGTGATCTCGCTCGATTCAGACACGACCGGCAGACATGATTGATGGCACGTCGATTGCTGGGGATATGGAAACGAGCCGCAGGCTTGGGGTACCGGTCGCCAAGTCAGGTATTCACAACGTGGTTCGCGCCGGCCGAGCCCCAATTGTGACAACCTGTCCGTTGGATAAGACATGACAAAACGAGCGCTGCCGTCAGCCGTCCGAAACATAGTGCAGCAGAGGCGGATCGATCTCGCCGCCTCATATCGGTTGCCTTGCCAGTTCAGCCTCAATGGCAACATCGAGGCCACATCTCGATCAGCCTTCCTGGCCCTCAACACCTTTTCTTTGAGCCAATCCGCTCGGGGTGCGGTTTGGACTGGCAACCGCCTGCAATCGCATCACAGCCGATTATCAACTGCGACAGTTTCGACGATCCCTCCGGCTGGGTATCAATCCGGCCAGCTTCGCCATGCGCGCGCAATCCATATCAATGACACGCGCCGTCGATCGGCTCAACACCCGAGGAAAGTTTATGAACGCTCCACCAGAGAAGATCACTGCAGAAGCCGACGCTACGGCTGCGACCTGGGATAATCTGTCGCCGCTACTGGTCGATATCCGCGCGCGTCGAGACGAGTTCGCCCGAGCGCAGAAGATTCCCGACGAGATCATCGAGGGCTTCAAGCGCGTTGGCGTCTATCGGGCTATGGCGGCCAGGCGATTCGGCGGTGAGGAGCGAACGCCGGCCGATTTTTGTCGCCTGATCGAGCGCATTTCTGAAGCCGACGGCTCCGCCGGTTGGGTCGCCAGCTTCGGCGATGGGGCTCGCTACCTCGCTGCTCTTCCGGACGACACGCTTCGCAAGGTATACGCGAATGGACCTGATGTGGTGTTGGCAGGTGCGGTTTTCCCACTCCAGCCCGCCAGGCGAAGCACCGACGGATTTGTCGTGAACGGCGTGTGGCCATTCGCCAGCGGCTCACCGGGCGCGGACCTGATAGGCGTTGGCATCACTGTGGAAGACGATTCGACCGGTGACCTTGTGCGTGTAGCCGTAATGCCGGCCGAGAAGGTGACAATCCGCCCCAATTGGGACGTCATCGGCCTGCAAGGCACCGGCAGCCACGACGTCGTTGTCAACGATGTCATTGTGCCGGAGGAATGGACCTTGATCCGCGGCGGTCCGCCGACACTCGACGGGCCGGTCTATCGTTATCCGTCCGTGGCTTTCGCTGCGCAGGTGCATGCAATTGTCGGCATCGGTATTGCGCGCTCGGCGCTAGACGAGGTGGTCGCCATGGCCGGAAGCCGCGCCTCGATCACTGGAGCGCCCGTGATGGCGGAGCGCGGCTATGTCCAACTGGAGATGGCCAGAGCCGAAGCCATGCTGCGTTCCGCCCGTTCCTTCTTCTATGAGGCCACCGAGGAGCTGTGGAAGGAAGCGCTCAAGGGTGCGGTAAACCGGAGCACGGCGACGCTGGTGCGACTCGCCGCAACGAACGCCGCGCGGCAGAGCGCTGAGGTCTGTAGGATTGCGAGCGGTCTCGCTGGAAGTACCTCGCTCTATACCACCAGCAATCTGGCGCGCGCCATGTGCGACAGCTTCGTGGTTGCCCAACACGCAGCTCTAAACGAGGGAACGCTCCAGAGCGCCGGCCGACTCCTGCTCGGAAGTGCAGCACAGCCGGGCTTTCCATGAAGTGGTTCACCCACGTCCCCCCACGCTCTGCAGCTACGAATTGCAGAGCCTGCGATATGATGCGGCCTGCGGTTGCAAGGACTTGGCGGCCTGCCGGCCTTGTTTAAAGGACAAGAAAGAGAGAGAGAGAGAGAGAGAGAGAGAGAGAGAGACCCTTGCGGTCAGGCGCTTCTCAAAAACACCACCGCATCTCCATAGAGCATCCCCTCCCCGCCGCACTTGCCCCATTTCCTCATACGACCGCTCGGCGGCTATCGGCCCGGAGATCAACCGGCCCGCACATTCCGGATACGCGCCAGCACGCTCCAGAACATCTGCATCGTCAGGCTAAAAGGCCTTGAATCGCACGCGACGTCACGGTGTACCATGAGAAATAGATGACGAGGATGCCCGGAAAATCGGAGCGGCCTGCGGCTTCCTGCCATCGGTGAGACGATGATGCCAATGCGGTCGTTGTGTGTGCAGCAGAGGGCCCTCGCGTGCGGGATCGCGCGAACGGGCAACGAGTGCTCGCATGCGAAAAATAACGTACTTCGTCCCAGCCCAGGGGAAGCTGGGTTGCTGCGCTCTGCGGCCGACACATTGACGCCATTCAGCTGCGGATCGTCTCTGTTCGGCAACGCTCACTTTATCACCATGGCTCGACGATCCTCAGGATAACGGACAATACACCCTTCAAGGTTTGTGCGAGCCAGCGTTGAGCCGCATTCGGTCAATATCGTCTGATAGAAAGGAAAAGGCGCGAGATTTCTCCGGTCATTAATCCTTTCGTAATTAGAATTTGCGGTGAACGTTTTGCCGCAAATAACCGTCGACAGTTCTCCCTCTGTCGACGACTGACTTCGGCCCGGCTATCGAAATGAGGCCGGGCTTTTTTTTGCCACCGATCGACGACAGTTTGGACTGTTCTGGCCCGTGGTATCTGATGATTGCGAAGCTTGGGAAGACAGAGACAAACGTCAGAATGATCGAGGGGATAGTTCATCACATCCTGAAGCCGGTTGATCCGATCCTAGTGCCCGAGCTGCTCTGGCTGCTCGCCTCCATGGGCCATGGCGACCACCCTCGCGGCCCGGCCACCCACGACTCTGCTCGGAGCGCCTGATCCAGCTCCCGGGCATGAGTATGGAGAAGACTGCCATCCTAACCCTTCTACCCGCTTGAGATTTCGTCGATCCGCGCTCGTGATGATGCCGGTCGACGATCTCGACCGTGTACCCGGACGTACGCACGGTGCAGACCGAGATCGAGCGCTCGGTCGGTCGCCCCATCAGTCGCAGCAAGCTCTCACGTCCGGATCTTCTCGCGCTAAGGCTTAGGGCTGGCGCGGTGCAGGTGGGTGACAGCACCGGATATGCGTGCTTTCTGATCAGGAAGGGCGTGATCAGCTGAGAGAACAATTCTGCGCAAGATTGCGCAGGACTCTGCCCCCAAATTTGAATAGCCTCCGCGCAACAGACCGACTATTGTCGATCCATGTCGCGCGCCTTGTGTGTCTAACTGCTACTATCATCCTGTCGCTGCTGTCGGTCGTCGCGAACGCTGCGCCAATTCAAAAGCGGCCCAAGCCGGTCTGGCAAAGTTACGGCTTCCTGCGCGGCTATCGCCAGCCGCCCAGCAACAGCATTCCGCTCTACGGGCATAAGGACGCGATGCGCCGGCTCTCGCGCGCCGACCGGCGCCACTGGTATATTGACCCGGTTCATCAGCACTACGGTTGGGATGGCGAATGGCACTATTTCGGCCCGCCCCGGCTTCCGCCGGCGGCCGCTACAATGGCGGCGGTTTCGGGCCGTGCTGGACGCGGACGCCGATCGGGCCGATCTCGAATTGCGGGTGATCGGGCGGCGCGGCTAGGAGACTCTTCGGCCATCGCGCCAGCATTACGTCAAGGCGTTTCCTGACATCCTCGCCGATCTTCGTCATCGCGCCGCAGCCGCACGGGCCGAGCGTGCTCGCAGATTCGATGATCAACTCCGCTTGCGACACATGAGCAGCAAGTAACCGCGATTACGATGGCGGTCTTGATCCGATCCGGCACGAGATCGGCCGCTGATGATCGCGGCCCCTTCTCCTGCGCCGCACGCTTTGCTGGAGAATCGGCTGCTGCAGTTATGCTGGACGCCTCACGGCGACCTTCATATGGCATAAACACATGCTTCAGCTCGCTTTCCGATTGAGACAAGGAACTACGAGAACCGATGCAGTTGCTTCGAAGCAGTGCACCAGCTTACCAGAGGTTCAGACCATCAGCAGCCGTTCAGATGTTCCACGCTTCGAGCCCCAGCTGGCAGTGTTGATTCAAACATATGAAACGGCTCGGCCTGCTGGCTGCAAAGTCCTCGGTCGTGCCGGCTCGCCAAATAAATGATTGTCAGAGACCCACCACCCGCCCGACGCCGACGTGATGCGTGTGGTCTGCAATGGCAGCCGGAAACCGGAGTGCCCGCTCGGCTACTGACATCCCCTCGCCTTCATGACGCCAGTTGTGCAGCTTTGGGTGGCATGGAGCGCGCTGGTCAGGTCTCCCAGCAATGAATGAGGCGCTCGATACGAGCAGCCACTAGAAGCGCGTATTTTTGAGCAATACATCACCTTCCACTGTGCGCGGATAATGGGCCGCCACTTCGAATGATGGTAGCAGGTCCAGAATGGCTTGCAGGGACAACTGCCCTTCGTAGAGCTCACGGTCGCTATATTCCGTGTAGATGAAGCGCGTGTTGCTCAAGGTCCGCATGCCGCCGGCAATAACATCGGCTTCGGCTCCCTGGACATCCATCCAGATGAAATCGACCGTGTTCAGCTCCGCCTCGCCGCACCAGTCGTCCAGCCGCCGCGTTTCAACGGAGACAGGGCGATCGAATCGGACCCAATCATACTCAGTGAGATGATTCTTTGGGCGGCGTATTGAGCCGGAGAGGTCCCATTCCTTCGCATCACCATCTGCATTGCTTGGATGGAAGTCGATCATCCCGTTTCGATCACTGATCGCGATTTCAAGCAGCTTCACCTTATTGAGGGACGAGCCCAGCTTTTTCTTGAAGCGCGCGATCGCTCTGGGGTCCGGCTCAAAGCAGTAGAGCTGAGCTTGCGGGCAGAGGTTGAGAAACTGTTGCGTATCGGTCCCGTCATTGCAGCCGATATCCAGGATGACTGGATTCGGCTTCTGAAGAAGTGAGACGATGTACTGGTGGACTTCTACAGAGGACACAGGTGCTTTTCCCATTGGGCGCGGAGATCGCGTGAATTTCGAACTTCGAAGCTGCAATCACACGCCAGATGCGCCGGCACAACGCATATCAACGTATATTATTCATATGCCCCTCAGTCCCCTTGATCCATGACGGCTATTTGGATGCCATCGACATAAAAAGGGAAACCTCTCGGACCGACAGGTGCAGCGACTGCCCTGCAACCTCTCGCTGTCTGGAGACCGCCGTGCGCCTTCCTCATGGCGGGCCTCTGCTGGGTTCGTACTGCAGCGTGCAATGACCTTATCGAGCTCGGTCCAGATCAATTCTTGAAGGTCCCGCGCTCAAGATAGTTGGCATAACGTTATTATGCGCGAGGATCTCATATTGTTCGAACCCGCCCTTTGATGAATCTTGTGCGCCGCACGTTTCCCCGGCTCCTAGATGCTGCTGTAAGACGAACCAATTATGTGCAGCCAGGCCGCCGCCGTCGAAATACGCCGGCGCTTCGATCGGTGTAAGGGCCGCCAAGTTGAGGAACCCTGGGACCAACCGGGTGTTCCGACGCAACGCAATGTCATTTTCGCAACAGCTTGGCGGACTGTGTACCTGAGGGCGTTTGCTTCCGGACAAAGACACGCGCAGACCAGGCAACGATTCAGCAGAACTGCAGGCATGATCGTTCAGCTCATTTTTGGCCTGACTCTTGCTGTAATTGGGCTCGTCACAATGTGACTATCTCCAACTTGTTCAGACGCTCAGGAGACTTGTATGAATTTCCGTCCGCTTCACGACCGCGTCGTGGTCAAGCGCATCGACGCCGATGAGAAGACCGCTGGCGGCATTATCATTCCCGACACAGCCAAGGAAAAGCCTTCGCAGGGCGAAGTCATTGCAATCGGCCCGGGCGGCCGCGATGAGACCGGCAAGCTGATTCCGATCGACATCGAGGTCGGCGACCGCGTGCTGTTCGGCAAGTGGTCCGGCACCGAGGTCAAAATCGACGGCCAGGACCTGCTGATCATGAAGGAGAGCGACGTGATGGGCGTTCTCACCGATGTGTTTTCCACGAAGAAAGCCGCCTAACCCAGCGCTCGCACAGCCCACCCCCTGACGAGCGCCCGGCGGGCGCGCTGAAGGAAGAGAAAATAAGAACTGAGGAATTCTTTATGTCAGCCAAAGAAGTCAAATTCGGAGTAGACGCGCGGGACCGCATGCTGCGCGGCGTCGACATCCTCGCCAATGCCGTGCAGGTCACGCTTGGTCCGAAGGGCCGCAACGTAGTGCTCGACAAGTCGTTCGGCGCGCCTCGCATCACCAAGGACGGCGTTGCCGTCGCCAAGGACATCGAACTCGACGACAAGTTCGAGAACATGGGCGCCCAAATGGTGCGCGAGGTGGCTTCGAAGGCGGCGGATGCTGCCGGCGACGGCACCACCACCGCGACCGTCCTGGCCGCCGCGATTGTCCGCGAGGGCGCCAAGTCGGTTGCCGCCGGCATGAACCCGATGGACCTCAAGCGCGGTATCGACCTCGCGGTCGAGGCCGTCGTTGCGGACCTGCAGAAGAACTCCAAGAAGGTCACCTCGAACGAGGAGATCGCCCAGGTCGGCACCATTTCGGCCAACGGCGACCAGGAGATCGGCAAGTTCCTCGCCGACGCCATGAAGAAGATCGGCAACGAAGGCGTGATCACGGTCGAAGAGGCCAAGTCGCTCGAGACCGAGCTCGACGTCGTCGAGGGCATGCAGTTCGACCGCGGCTACATCTCGCCCTACTTCGTCACCAACGCCGACAAGATGCGGGTTGAAATGGAGGACCCTTACATCCTGATATACGAGAAGAAGCTCTCCTCGCTGAACGAGCTGCTGCCGCTGCTCGAGGCCGTGGTGCAGAGTGGCAAGCCGCTGGTCATCGTCGCCGAGGACGTCGAAGGCGAGGCCTTGGCCACGCTTGTGGTGAACCGTCTCCGTGGTGGTCTGAAGGTCGCGGCCGTCAAGGCTCCGGGCTTCGGCGATCGCCGCAAGGCCATGCTGCAGGACATCGCGATCCTGACCGGCGGCCAGGCGATCTCGGAAGACCTCGGCATCAAGCTCGAGAACGTTACGCTCAACATGCTCGGTCGCGCCAAGAAGGTGACGATCGACAAGGAGAACACCACGATCGTCAACGGCGCCGGCAAGAAGGCCGACATCGAGGCGCGCGTGGCCCAGATCAAGGCGCAGATCGAGGAGACCACCTCGGAATACGACCGTGAGAAGCTCCAGGAGCGTCTGGCCAAGCTCGCGGGCGGCGTCGCGGTGATCCGCGTCGGCGGCGCGACCGAGGTCGAGGTGAAGGAGCGCAAGGATCGCGTTGATGACGCGATGCACGCGACCCGCGCGGCAGTCGAGGAAGGCATCCTGCCGGGCGGCGGCGTCGCCCTGCTCCGGGCTTCCGAGCAGCTCAAGGGTCTGCGCACCAAGAACGACGACCAGAAGACCGGCGTCGAGATCGTCCGCAAGGCGCTGTCCTGGCCGGCCCGCCAGATCGCGATCAACGCCGGTGAAGACGGTTCGATCGTGGTCGGCAAAGTCCTCGACAACGAGCAGTACTCTTATGGCTTCGATGCGCAGACAGGCGAGTATAGCAACCTTGTCTCCAAAGGCATCATTGACCCGACCAAGGTCGTGCGCATCGCAGTCCAGAACGCCTCCTCGGTGGCGGCGCTGCTGATTACGACGGAAGCGATGGTTGCCGAGCTGCCGAAAAAGGCCGGGGCTGGTCCAGCAATGCCTCCAGGCGCCGGCATGGGCGGTATGGACTTCTGATCCACTCTCTCAAAGTATCGATGACATGAAAAACCCTGGCACGAATGCCAGGGTTTTGCTCGGGCGAGCTTGCAACGTAGCCCTTGCAAGCCGCGCCAAAGGCCCAACCCATCCGTATGAACGGCGGTAGGGCCCAGACTTAATTTGCTTGTGACTTTTCCTTCGGGGACATGGCCTCGGTCGACGTTAAACGGGTCCAGCACTGCGATGGAAGTGGGCCTGTCGCTATTTCAGTCTCACGAAACTACCTCTGCTGAGTGTTTGAACCCTTCGTCTGGGGCTTATCCGGCGCCGCCTACCCGCTTTCGACCTTCTTGCCTACTTTCCTGTCCTGACGCGTGGTCCCAAGCGCCCAAATACCCTTTCCTGCAGTTTCGCACTTACATCTCATGGCGAGAGCGCTTGTTTGAAACCCCTCAGCGAGAATGCTCATTGTCAAGAGCCACAAGATGTCCCGTGGAAGTGCCATGATTTAGCGTGCGCTTCATTTTTGTCCTCGCGGATGGGCTCCGCTTCGCCTACCGGGCCCTGAACTCCGCCGCAGGGTCCTACCATGATATCTGTTTTAGAGAGAGTGTGTGTCAGCAGGTTGCTCAATTGAGGCTGTTGAGCATACGGCCAGGCAAATCACGGGGAATGACTTTTGAGGATGCAGCGGGACCGAAACTTTGGACTACCCAGAAGTAGAGTTTTACGACTCTGAACACTTTGGCGGGCTGGTTGCGCCACGTGAGTTCGCAGCAAAATCGGCGATCTATTGCCGATTGCCCTCCGGGAGCATTCTTTGTTGTAGAATTTGCGCCAAATCCCCACGTTTCCTGGGCGTCTGCATGGCTGAGGAACTGATCGGCGCTGAGATCGGCCCGGAAGCGGTAGACGCAATAAACCCCCGTCCCCGACAACGTGCTTATACTGCGCTTGCATCCACACTATACCAATGTGTAGCCAAGCTAGCCACGCGGATGAATTGGCCCGAAGCGGGGCCGGGATCATTATGGGCCTTATGGCTATGTATACTCAGGTTAACGCCCAATTCGGTGAGGCGCAGGAACGCACAGCTGAGGGCCGTGCAGCTGCACTTTTCTCCAGTTTGATCGCTGACCTCAGTCAGCTGAATTTCGCAGACGCTGATGACCGCCGAGCATTCCCTCCAACCCTACACAGCATCTTGGCAAGGCATGGACTGTTCGGGCTCACCACACCAGCAGAGCACGGCGGATTAGCTCTTCCCTTGCAAGAGGCCATCGACCTCATCTCCGCCACTGCATCCTTCGACGTCTCCGCTGCCTCCACCCTCGTCATCCATAACTTCCTAGCCTTGCCCTGCATCGAAGCGGCACCGCACATCCCCGAACAAAAGCATATCATTCGGGGTGCAACACGCGGCGATCTCTGCGCTTTCGCTTTGACCGAGCCTGGAGCTGGCTCTGCCCCGAGGCATATAGAAGCTTCGGCTCTCATGCGCGAAGATAAAGTTCGGATCTCTGGCCGCAAGATCTGGATCGGCCTCGCTGACTGGGCTCGCTGGATCGTTTGCTTTGCTCGCGCGTCTGGTCCCGATGCGAAAGGTCGGCTCGTTGGTGTACTCGTTGACAGGCAGGCTCCAGGGCTAAAGGTCACGCACGAGCATCGCACACTCGGGCTACGTGGCATTATTCAGAATACTCTGGAGTTTCAGGATGTCGAGGTGCCGCGTGCTTACGTGCTCTCTCGCGATCAAGACGGCTGGGGCGCGGCGTCATCTAGTATGAACCGCGGCCGCATCGGTGTGGCTGCTATGGGTCTTGGAGCGCTTGAGCGCGCTATCCAGCTCGCAGCCTCTTATGCAAGCCATCGTCGACTCGGTAAACTG
The DNA here is from genome assembly GCF_020194215.1 of Bradyrhizobium sp. BRP20. NCBI lineage: Bacteria > Pseudomonadati > Pseudomonadota > Alphaproteobacteria > Hyphomicrobiales > Nitrobacteraceae > Bradyrhizobium > Bradyrhizobium sp. BRP20. The sequence continues at coordinate 57,942 of NZ_JADYVY010000018.1, forward strand.
CGTATGATCGAGAACAGCTACATCGAGCAGTTATTTGGGCAGATGGTGCTGCGGCGTGAAGTCGTGAAGGCGATGCTGGCAGCATCCTGCCGGCTTGTTTCAGCGCAGGGCGCGCCCAACGTCCACCTTGCGTCGGCAACGAAGGTTTTGTCCTCGGAGTGGTGCGGTCTTGTCGCTGATCAATGCGTCCAGCTGTTAGGTGGCCGTGGTTACGATGAGGGAACGCCTTTAGCTAAAATCTATCGAGACGCTCGCATCCTCCGCATCTTCGAAGGTCCGACTGAGGCGCTCTTATCACACCTCGGCCGCTGCCTCCTCTCTAAAGCCACCCGTGACGAAATAGCCGATCTGTTTCGGTCAGTTGGTACGGCTTCAGTCCATGCCGCTGCAATTGAGGAACTCTCTGGGCTCGATGAGACAGACGGTGCCGTGCTGATCTATGCGGGTTGGCTCACCACATTGGGCTTGGCAAAAGCTGTCATGTCTGCTGGTTGCTTTTCTATCTCAGATTGCGCCGCAGCAGCGGCTGACCTGGTCAGTTCCGAGCTAGCAACTCTCCGTACTCGCGCGCCGGCACGGCAATCTGTCGAAGTCCGCAATCGGGCCAGTCGGACTCTGACCACCTTCCTTCAAGACGCGGCTTGTTCTATTCGCTCACCTGTTCTCACTGACGATTACCTTAAGCTAGTGCAGTATGTCTGAGAACTAGCGGATGCCGGACCTCTTTCCACCTGGTGGTCCCGCGCGCGACTATGCAACTCCGGAAAGCCGAAGACTCAACGGCGAGATCAACGGGCGGACCGAGGTGGTCGGCATCTTCCCCAACGAGGACGCCATCGTCCGCCTCATCGATGCAATTCCTGCCCGAGCAGAACCACGAATGGGCCGTCCAGCGCGCCCGTTACATGACACTGGAAGCCATCGCAACGTTGAGCGATGATCCCACCGTCAAGCCTACCGGCGATCGCCAACTGACCTCCCGGCTCCAGCCGCGGGACGCCGTGACCCGCCGCCCGTTGCACTATGACATGGGACACGATCGCATCGTATCATCTACGTGACACCCGACCACAATGTCGAGAAAGAGGGGTCCGTGAAAGGCAAGCGTAGATCGGATCCCGTTTTGACTGGCCGTTCACGGCTATTTTGGCCCGCGTGAAGCGCTTATGCGCCTTCCATTTTCCGGACAATGCGGAGACAGCGGCCTCGAGCGCTATCCGGTCGATGAAGCGGCGATCGAATCTCTCTGGGCCGCACGGACGCATATGTCCGTGCTCGGGACGAGAGGGGTCACCTATGACATCGAGGTATTCCGACATAGTCCGGCACACCGCAGACATCAGGACAACGACCGGCGGCATCGAGTAAGAGTGGAAGGCCGTTCGTTCGCCTGTTGTCGGATCACTTTTCGCACTTGATCGGATGGGCCCAGCTGTCGTCGAAGTCGCAGAGATAATGGATCGTCTTTCGTGAATGATGTCGCAGAGCCGCGCCTTGCAAACATCGATGGGCTTCTGATGACACTTTCTGCGGCACATGGCACATGCGAGTTTCACGACCTCTTTGAAGAGATCGGCTTGTGTCTATGCTTGACCATACCCTTAAGTCGGACGTCCGCTGGACAGACGCGGGGTTCCAGACAGGAGCATCGACCCACACCGGCCGCTTTCGTTTTATTGATCGCGTCGGGTTCGTCAGCTTTCGGAAAGCTAGTCCGTGTACAATGCCGTTGAAGTTAGCGGCGCGTGGTAGGGACAGCGCTTGCTCCGTGTATGCGTGGGGCTTTTGGGCGCCGAGTCACGTTTCTGCTAACTTCAACCAGTGCGGGCGTGGCAGGGACAGCGTCTGATCCATCCAGCCCGACCAGCGCCGAGTCGCGCCCGCGCTGCTTCCGGTGTGAGACTGGGATCATATCTAAACCACGGGGCGACGTCTTCCAGATCAAGCTAATAGCCAGCTTGCGCGCATTCCGCGGAGAGGGCTCCGGGTCGCATGTCACCTGGCATTGTTCGGGAAGTGTCAAATGACCTTCTAGCCCAGCTCGATGCAAAGTTTGACCGTCAGGCTTGGAACGAACCTGCGTCGGTTCCGGGGCTGAGGTCTTCTCCAGAGCCGAACGTCAGCGGAAGTGCAGCGACGAGGACAAGGCGCGGATTGTTGCGGAGCTCGTGGCGAGCGTCGACTCGGTCGTGCGCTGGTGCGACGGCATGCATTGTCGTCCACAGCAGCTGTTTGGCTGGCGAGGTCAGTAGAGAAGTGGCCGGCGACGATTCCGAAGCCGACGAAATACAGCTTGTGCCGCCTGTGTTGGATGCGTGATGCTCGCCCTTGGCCCTGAGCGCAAGGACGAAAAGCGCCGAACCCCACGCGAGGAGCTAACCAGCTTTCATGCAAGCTCTAACGGGCCAACGGTCCTGCTTCCGTGCAAGCGAAGCCCATTCAGTCTTTGACGCGCGAGGGCACGAGCTCATGAACCCGAGTGACCGGCCAGCCTCTCTCTGAATATTCTCCCCCTCGCTGCACTACTTCCAGAGAGCTTCCGTCGAGCGTGCCCCTCCAACGTCCGAAGGGCGCCGGTGAGCTCCGCTACCACGTCGGGCGCACGTTCAGGGTGCCACAATCCGTCTTCCGTGCCCTGGTGTTGCACTGTCGGACGCGACGCGGCTGTCCGGCATTAATCGCGAAAGCATCCGCGCGTGGGATCGGCAAGGTCCGTTTTGGAACCTCCGCAACACTCACGTCATCCTCTGTGTGACGACCATCGATATATCAAGTTCGTTCGGCGGGTTGCGGTAGCGGTCGGCAAGACTTTTGAACAACTCACCCATCTGATTTGACCGAACTGTAAACTCTCCATAGTTAGGATCAAAGAGGGTCGTCATTCCATTCGATGTAGACGTTGCGATCATGTGGGCGTCACCTTCGGCGAATCGCAAGCTGACCAAATAGATCGATGGATCGTGGGTGACCTCGCTCACGATCTGGCCAATGCGCGAAGATGTACCAAACCTATATCGCTTTTGTTCGGCGGACGGCTCTAGGCCAGCTTCGCGTAACATCGTGCTTCTTGCCTGAGAATTGTGAGAACTTTCCGCCGCCTTGAGGCGTTCATACCGCTGCTGCAGCACTGCGGCTGAGCTGTGAGTTTCAGTACCCGGGCGCAGCGCCCTCATCCGGGATGAAGGACTGCTTGGGAGATTGCGGATCCACTCCGCTGCCAATCCAACGCAGATGCCGTTGACATTGGCCTCGGACAATTCAGCAGTCCTGTAACCGAACAGAGGAGGGATAGGCCTCGCTGGAGAGGATGGACTTGAGCTGGAGGACAGAGAGGTTATGCTGGAATCTGAGGTGCTTGGACTGTAAATGTTTGCATCGGAGGTATGTGGCCTGCTGCAGCAGAGCCCCATTTTGTCGGGCAATTCCCCAGGTGACGAGCTCTCCCGTCGAGCGAGATCCATCAGTGTTTGCGCAAATTCGCTGCTGTCTGCCGGCTGACTCGGTTCGTTAGTTTGATTAGGGCGTGTCGATTGACCACTAACTCGATTATACATGGCGGCTCGCCTGCCTCTTCAGCGTACGTTTCCTCAGAGCGAGGGCGGGCTGCTTACGCCCTGCCTGCGAATGCTATTGCGGCAAGCTGACGACGAGCTGACAACCAAATAGGCTTGGAGAAGCTACCGCCCGAGTTGGCTATTTGGCGACTCGACCGTCTCTGCTCATCAGCCCCGCTTCAGATGAGGAGTAGTGCCGACGAGCTACCGGCTCTTGCAGAGCGACCGGTAGGCCTAGCTTGAGCAATTCCGCTGCCGTCAGGGTGACCGGACCCCGGCTCGTGGCGTAGGCGGCGCCTGGACAGCGCCTTCGTCAAACTGAATTCGGCCTTCGCTTTGGCTTCGGTCTCAGCATTTCGCGTTATGCCATTCGGTCGGCACATGCTTTTCGCTTCGTCGGATCGTCCAGTGATTGACTCGTGACAAGTCGTCTGCCCGGTGAGACGTCCTTGTTGCTGCCGAACCGGCGTTCAGCACGGTACTGCAAACACTGGTTTGAATGCCACCAAGACCCGAACTCCAATTCGTTCCTTCGATAATAATTGGTCCCAAGCGCATACGAGACATCTCTTGAACCGGATCAGTGCACCATCAGCAGCTCCTTTGAAAACAGCGATTTCAGGCTCAGCACCCCTGCACAGTGCAACAGGCGATCGGCGACTATATCCGCTTGCGACGCCGCGTTCCGGCGGCGCCGAACCGGTGCTTCTGCACCCGCTCGGCCTCATCTTCCGCTCAGATATCCTTTTAACTCAGCTCATCATGCTGTCGCGCTCATCTGGGCGAACAACATTGCGGCTTCTGATGGCCCTAGCCCAACGATGCCCACAAAGCTCGGCGGCGGCATTGGGATGCCGCGATGAGTGGGTCTCCACAGGTGCAGGCAATATCGGCTGTTATTCACATACTGCGAATGTGGCGGATGCAGTTGCATGACACACTCCTCTTCATCCCAGAACAGGTCTTTGACAAAGCACATCTCGTCCCAATTCGGACAGCGCCGCGGCGTCGAGACAGCGACATGCTCCCAGCCAGGACGGACGAATCCACTTATCTTTAGTTCACACCCGCAAGGCCCCTGCACGAGGAACACGCCGCAAGGGCCTGATCCCGGAACGGTAGCGAACCGGCCGTGTTGCACGCGGCCGGCCTCCAGCTTCTCTATCATCTGCGCCCGCACGCCCGCTCCTTTGCCTCTCGGATGGCCTTGAACTCGACGCAGATGACGTTGTCTCGCAACTCGTCAACCGGCTCGATCCTCGGCCCAGCGCTCCTATACCCCTTTTCAGCGCACCATCTGAGAAAGCCGCAGATGTTCATCATCACTCGTTCTCCTGTTATAGTCTTCTAACACTCGCATTGTGGGCGAAGGTCGCTCTCAAGGGCCATTGATTGCCTGAGCATGCGCGATAGCACGATCTGCGCGATGGCGAATCAGTCCGCCGATTGCACCTTCCCGCTCGTAAGGCAGCTGTGCCATCAAGCCCCTCTCATGCGAATCATCTTACTTATCGATGCCAGCCAGTATTGGTCGCACGTCGCCGAACAGATCGCGCATCAGCAACAGCAATGTCCGCCATCGCTCTTGCCCGCTTCAAGCAAGCGTTAGCGCCCATTCATGTTTCATGGTGACCTTCTTCACAAGAACTTGTCGGCTCTTGGCCGTCACCTCCTCTTCAATGAATTGGTCGTCATCATGGCATGCTCCCTATGGTGGCGTTTGACATCCACATTCCATGATGACTCGCAAAACCACTGCTGGCACCAGTTGATGCTTCGCGGCGATCTTACTGCTTGGTGAGATCGCAGTACTTGGCCATTCGCAGCTTTCGGTCGAGTCTGAACGGTGCCAATGCGCCATCTACGTAAGCACGATTGAATTGTACGGGACCAAATCAAACGGGCCTGCACCAGAGCCGCTGACGCCGAGCAAGAACTGTTTTCGAGCTGATAGCATCCAGCGGATCGCCTGCCATCTCGGTGTCTCCTCGTAAGGTGATGGTCAGAAACAATGATTAATCGATCTCTATGAGTGCGACCGTCGGCCTTCTTCCCGCGCTACTACGATACAGCTCTTACGCATTTCTCACGGTATGACGCTCGCGAAGCGCTCACGCTTTTGCTGCTAATGCGGGTGTTGTCTTTCAGACATGGACGTCGCGAATCCGACCTTGGACAGCGGTTCCGTGTCGCCAACGCCCGACAGAGGCGTTTTTGCTTACATCAAAGCGGTGCCGACACTTCTCCGTCGTGGCATGTAGATTGCTGTGGCAACGGAACGCCGACCTTAAATGCACCGACGATACGACGAGCATACCATCGGCCGGATGCTCGCCGCGCTCAGACAACGATTCTGACTTCTCCTTATGAAAGAGGACCGCGAACTTATGAGTAGTACGAGGCAGGCAAAATCCGGCATTTTTCCGTGGACCAGCGCGACGTCTGATGAAATGACGCATTGGCGCGCACCAAAGCAACAACCGATCAAGCATTACGGCGCCGATTGTCGCTTTCGGCAGGTGCAAAGGAGGTGGAACCTTTGGCTCCTGGCTGCACTCCTCATAAATGCGCTGCTTTGGGCCGGTATCTACTGGATCATCGCAGCGCTCTTCTGAAATAATCTCGCGGATGCCAAGGCGCGCGGAGCTTACCGACGCCTCTCGCATGCCGCGGCCGCACCGTATGCGCACCATCAATCGGACGTGGAGACCTCTTCACAGACTTGGTTCCAGTGACACACTTCGCGCGACTACCTGGAAATCCGCCCCTCCGACGAGCGCAAAGTAAATATTGACCGATGCCGCAGAAATCTCGAATTGGCGAAACTGATATGCCATTGCAGCCGCGACGAAGTGCCAAACACTGACCTGTAACAGCTCAACATGTCCCCGCGCGGATGTCATCCGGGCTTCCGCTTTAACTGCGACGCATTGACTCAAATTGAGGTCTGGATCCCGCATTTTTCGTCATATGAGAATTAGCTTTCGAGAAGCTGACTAAACAAGTAGACTTGAAGGAGCGTTGGGCAGGCGGCCTGCTCCGCCTTCACCTACGTGTCGCGATCAGGAGCGCGCCACAGGACCGTCAGGATGCCTTGGCCCACGGTGCCCCTCAACGTCCCTTCCAGGCACTAACTTGCAGCTGAGCGACATTTTGCGCGGGCCATTAGGTCGGGTAGCGATCAACGGGCTGGGGGCCTTTTGATGATCCGCAGCGACGCTTTACAGCTCTTCCTCAGGCCACGTATCGTCCTCGTTTTTGTGCATCCGCCACACGTGGGCACGCCGAGCCAGCTTGTCGTATTCCACGGCAATTTTAAGCAGCCTGTCTTTGGCTTTTCCGTCAGCGAGCGCTTCCGCTTTCTTTCGCGTTGCTTCCGCACGGCCTCGCCAGTGGTCGGGCTGGTAGAGTTTACTTTTCGGATTCATGCCGAGAGCATGCAATTGGCAGATCAAAGAAATGCGACACCGGCGCTCCGTATAATCACGTAACAGCGACGCTCGTGGCCGCGGTTGCCGAAGCGGGCAGTCGCCATGCACAGCTGCTATTCTGAAACACAAAAGTGCGCCTTGCAGCCGAGGCTCGTACGAAGAATGCACAGCCCCGACATCCTCAGACGATGGGATGCACAAGGGGCTTGAATCGGACCTAGCGTTAGATTGTACGATCCTGGACAAGTGGGAACCACGTCCGACAATCCAGCGGTCCGGACACGTCATGAGAATTGCGAATGTTTCAAACACCTAAACTCACCTGGCGCGACTCGATCAGAACGATAAGATCTTCCAGGCGCATCCTTGTCCGCGCTTCGTCGGAGCTGTTCCTGTCGCGGCTGGACGAAATCGCACGTTTCGAGATCTGCACGGCAGGCGCTTCCATCACCGTAGCCTCACCGGAACGGACGCAAGACGGAGGCTCCGCCCCAGATACCCCACCCAACGAACACAGGCGCGACTACACCAAACACAGTCTCGGCCCGCGCCATCATGGGTCGCTCTGAACGATCGAATGCATCATCAACCGTGGCTTGAGCGCACCTGGCTTTTGCCTGATCTCTCTGCCTCGCGATAGCTGGCCCGGGCCCTTCAACCCGTGGCCGGCTACGGCGTCATTAGTCGCCTGGCGGATAGGCTCAGCCAGAGTACCTAAGCACATATCACGCCCAAGCAATGCCTCGCGACATCCAAGCATGCACAACCGCACAATCACCGAAAGCTCCGAAATGATCACTTGTTTGGCCAGCTCACCCGCCAGTGCTTCCCCTCTTCGCGGAGCTCCACCACTAGGGCAGGTGTCGTTTCGTCGTGCCGGACAGATGACCAGCACCGTACAGTCAGACCGCAAAAGAGAAAGGACGAGCTTGCCGGCACCGCACTTAAGCAGTTCCGGCTTGTTTCGCGGTTGACAGGTCATGTTGGCGCTTCGCGCAGGAAGAACAATACCGCAGCCCGACCGACCTAAAGGGATATCATGACTCAAAATCAACGAACTCAGCTGCCTTCGCGCCTCACACTCTACTACTGCGCCGTCGCTCTTGCCGTCGCAATGACAGCTCTAATACCCAGGCTGGTCAACGCGCGCGATCAAGCGCCGACCGCAGAGGAGAAAGAGGCTTGCATGGAGGACGTGTTCCGCCTTTGTAGCAGCCACATACCAGATCGCACCGCTATCACTGCCTGCCTCAGATCCAAGCAAGCGAGCCTCAGTCAGCAATGTCGCTACGTGATCTCCGTGCGCGACACTGGCAAAAAAAGCAGCGACTCGAAGTGAAGATGTGCTGCCTGTTCGTTTGCCTCATCCACAGAAGTGGTCCAAGCCTGACCTGCAGGACGGTCACCCGAGGTCAGATGACGAGCATGGCTCGCCTACAATTGACCGACGCTCTGGTTCAATCGCGCTTGTCCGGATAGGCGAATGCATAAATTACCCTTCGATACCGTTCTGATCGCCAATAGGGGTGAGATAGCCGCACGTATCATCAAAACCTTGAACAAGCTTGGGCTTCGGTCTGCAATTGCCTACCATGAGGTTGACGCGGGAACCCCGGCCGTCTCAATGGCCGGCCTGGCTATTCCGATCAGCGGCCGCACGCCGATCGCAAGCTATCTGGACATCGAGCAGATCATCGCGGCCGCGCGCAAGGCGAACGCCGGCGCGATACATCCGGGTTATGGAATGCTTTCCGAGAATGCGGAATTCGCCAGTAGAGTGACAAAGGCCGGTATTGTATTCATCGGACCCGCTCCAGAAGCGATCGAGCTAATGGGCGATAAGATCCGCGCCCGTAAGTTCGTTCAAGGCAACGGCTTTCCAGTCGCACCCTGCGCCATCGAGGAAGATGATCCGGCCACATTCGTTTCGAGAGCGCGGGCTATTGGAGTTCCTTTGCTCGTGAAGCCATCATCTGGCGGTGGCGGCAAGGGAATGCGGATTGTACGCGACCTCGCTACGTTGGAGGCAGCCATTGAGCAGGCGAGCAGTGAAGCGCGTCGCTACTTTGGAGATGGCCGACTTTATGTTGAACGATATCTCGAAAGACCGAGACACATTGAAGTACAGGTGCTCGGTGACGCCTTCGGTAACCTGGTCCATCTCTTCGAGCGCGAATGCTCGGTGCAGCGCCGTTTCCAGAAGATCATCGAGGAAACGCCCTCGCCAGCGCTATCACCAGAATTGCGGACCCGGATTTGCGAAACCGCCGTCGGCATCGCCCGTGCAGCGAACTATCAGAATGCAGGAACGGTCGAGTTCATTTTCAGCGGCGGAGAGTTCTACTTTCTAGAAATGAATACACGCCTTCAGGTCGAACATCCGGTGACCGAGATGATCACCGGCGTCGACCTGATCGCCGAACAAGTCTATGCGGCAGCGGGCCGAAAACTTGCACTTTCGCAGTCCGACATTCTTTCAAATGGGCATGCAATCGAGCTCAGGCTTTGCGCCGAGGCTCCCGAACGCGGATACGTCCCGACCACCGGCAAAGTACTTCTTCTCGAGTATCCGGATGGCGCACGAATCGACAGCGGCATCATGCAAGGCCAGCACATCACGGCGGCATTCGATCCCATGCTCGCCAAGATCATTGTGCATTCACCGAGCCGCATAGAGGCTGCTCTGAAAGCCTACCGCGCCGTTCGCGAACTGGTTCTACTTGGGTGCGAGACCAACGCGAGCTTGCTCGCCCGGATTCTTTGCGACGAGGCATTTCTTGGCGGTCAGTTCCATACGGGATACCTAGAAGAAAATCCACATCTCGCAGCCGACAACTTTGCTGCCGAAATGTCTGCGTTCCTGGCATCTGCGGCTCTCCTGACAAGACCGGTCCGCGAGTCGGCCGATGCCGTGCCCGAGTTTCACGCAGCGCTCGGTAGTTGGAGAAATTGACGTGTATCACTCATTCGAGGTCGACGGCGTATATCATGAATTGTGGCTTTCACCCAACCAGCAAGACTACAGGCTCCATCTTCGAGACCAGGTGATTACCCCTGTCGCGTTCAGCCATTGCAATGACAGTAGCGGCATCTTGACCATTGCGGGCCAGAGCGAACCGGTCAGGTTCGCCATCGAGGGGGAGCTAATTCACCTCCACATCCGCGGCAGGACGCGCATTTTGCGCTACAACGACCCGTTGCGAGCGTGCGCATCCGGCAATAACGAGACTCACGCTTTGGAGGCCCGGGCGCCGATGCCCGGCTTTGTTGTTGCGATCACAGTTTCGTCCGGTCAATCGGTCTCGGCGGGAATGGCACTGATGACGATTGAAAGCATGAAGCTGGAAACGATCATACGCTCACCACAGGATGGCATCGTCCATCGAATTCACGTCAAGGAAGGTGAGAGCTTCGAGCACGACGCTGTGCTGGTCACGCTCTCTAAAGAAGGGCGCTGAAATGCAGCGGATCGGTTCCGTGGCGAACGTGAACTCGCAGGAATTTCGTCGCAACGACCTGCACAACAGACAACTTGCCGCCGAATTGAAAGAGCGCCAACGCGTTGCCCGCTTCCACAGGCCTGAGCGGGACTTCGAGCGGCTGCGTCGGCAGAATAAACTTTTTGTTCGTGAGCGGCTCGCGGCCTTGCTCGATCCGGAAACTCCGTTCCTAGAGCTTTCGACGCTGGCCGCTAACAAGGCATACGACGGCGAGGTGCCCGGCGCCGCCCAGGTTGTCGGCATCGGCATTGTGGCGGGGCGAGAGGTTATTGTTCATGCCGACGATGCCAGCGTGAAGAGCGGCGCATGGTATCCACTCTCGGTCAAGAAGATCGTGCGGACACTGGATATAGCCATCGAAAACCGTCTGCCGGTGGTTCACCTGTGCGACTGCGCCGGCGGATTTCTGCCTTTGCAGGCGGAATTCTTTGCTGATCGCTACCATGCCGGTCGAATTCTCCGCAATCAATCCGTTCTCTCGAAGATGGGGGTGCCGCAGGTCGCCATCGTCATGGGCCACTGCACCGCGGCAGGGGCCTACGTCCCTGCGCTTAGTGAATACAACATTATCGTCGAAGGCACTGGAGCGATTTTTCTCGGCGGCCCTCCGGTCGTGAAGGCTGCCACCGGCGAACAAGTGTCCGCCGACGAACTTGGCGGCGCTCTCATGCATACCAGCGTGTCGGGCACCTGTGATTACTTTGCAAGCTCCGAAATCCATGCGATTGCGATTGCCCGCGACGTCGTTGCTCGCTTCCACCAACCGGCGAAGACCTCGATCGATCGAGTGGCCCCCGAGCCGCCCGCCTATAGTGCGTCCGAACTCTACGGTATCATTCCAAAGGACGCGCGAGCGCAGTTCGACATGCGAGAGATCATCGCTCGTCTGGTCGATGGCAGCCGATTTCAAGAATACCAGCCGCGGTATGCGACATCACTCGTGTGCGGCTTTGCGCGGCTTTATGGATATCAAATCGGGATCATTGCCAATAATGGCGTGCTGTTCGGCGACAGCGCGCTAAAGGGGGCTCATTTCATTCAACTGTGCGACAAGAACAGGACGCCCCTGCTCTTCCTGCAGAACGTAACTGGCTTTATGGTTGGCCGCGAATATGAACGGCGTGGGATCACCAAGGACGGCGCCAAGCTGATCATGGCGGTGTCCGGAGCGTCCGTGCCGAAGTTTACGATCGTTTGCAATAGCTCGCACGGCGCAGGAACTTACGCTATGTCGGGACGCGCGTTTGATCCTCGATTCGTGTTCAGCTGGCCGAATTCTCAGATATCTGCGATGGGCGCCGAGCAGGCCGCCGGAGTTCTCACACACGTCAAGGCGAGACAATTGGCTCGCGCCGGAGGGCGCCTCTCGGAGCAGGAATTGGCAGCCATTCGAGCACCAATTCTTGAAGAATATCGCGAGCGGTCAAGTGCCTATTATGCGACCTCGGAAATCTGGGACGACGGCATTCTTGATCCTGTCGATACCAGAACTGCCCTCGCAATCGCATTGAGCGCTTCGCTCAATGCGCCGATCGATGCGCCGCAATGCGGCGTATTCCGACTGTAAGGCAGGACCGAACACGGCTGGCTCACCGCTTCATGCGCGCGGATCAACGGGACGCGTCGATCGCTCTATGAAGGCTGTCCTGCGCACCTTCATTTACAATCAGGTGGCGTTATTTTGTAGAGCCCAGCTGAGATCGGGCTCCATCTCCCCAGCACCAATACTCGCGAAGCAGGTCGAGGAAGCCGCTTCAATGCTCCACGACGGCGGCGCCCGACGCTAAAAGGCTTTGGCGGTGATCCGGTCGGAACACCGCGGTAAAGAGGCCGCTGCGGGCGTGGCAAGCGGGCGCGAGAGAGTGCCATCGGTCCTGGCATCAAGAAACTACAGTGTTCTACTGGCCGACGACCTCCTCTCGACGGCACGAAATGGAGAGCTTGACCCTCACGTAGCGTCAGGTTGTAGCCTCGCCGAGGGCGCCCACACTCAACCGACTGCCGCCTCAAACGTCGCGGAAGAGATCGAGGTTTGAACAAGGAACGTGTAAAGTTCGATGGAAGAGCTTAGATCAATCATTGGCAAAGTTGCCAGCGGCGCCACTCTGACGCGCGAGGAAACTGCGTCAGCCTTCGACAGCGTGATGTCGGGTTACGCGACTCCCTCGCAAATCGGTGGCTTGTTGATGGGGATGCGGGTCCGGGGCGAGACGGTCGAAGAAGTCACCGGGGCCGCCTCCGCGATGCGGAATAGAATGCTGCGCGTGGAGGCGGCATGCGACCCCGTCGGTATCGCTGGCACGAACGACACCCCTATATATTCGGTCAACGTGTCGACGTGTGCTTCCTTCATCGTCGCCGGGGTCGGCATTCCTGTCGCCAGGCATGCCAACCGCGCTGCGTCTTCGGGTTCAAGCGTCGCAGACGTGTTGGCGCGCCTCGGCGTGAAGGTCGATCTCAAGCCTGAAGCTATTGCACGTTGTGTACAGGAAGCCAACATCGGCTTCATGTTTGCCTCGGCCCATTATCCGGCGATGCAGCGCGTCGGCCAGATCCGGACAGCACTTGGAATCCACACGATCTTCAATCTAATCGAGCCTCTGTCCAATCCGGCCAGGGTCAAGCGGCAGATCGTTGGGGTATTATCTCCCGAATGGGTCCAGCCTCTGGCGTACGTCTTGAAGAACCTCGGTGCCGAGTCGGTATGGGTTGTTCATGGCTCGGACGGGCTCGACGAAATAACCCTTACCGGTCCAACCTTTGTTGCTGCGCTTGAGGCGGGTATAGTCCGCACCTTCGAAGTGACGCCGGAAGAAGCCGGGCTCCCCCGCTGCCGCGACGCGCTGGAGAGCGGCGATGCAGAGGCTAATGCCGTTGCGCTGCAAAATGTGCTTGATGGCGTACCAGGTCGATTTCGCGACGCTGCGCTTTTGAACGCGGCGGCGGCATTGGTCGTGGCCGGGCGGGCCTCGACCCTGCGGGAAGGCGTAGCACTTGGACAAGTATCACTTGATGGCGGCGCCGCAGCCGCTCGACTGAAGCGCCTGATCGCGGTTTCGAACGCGTGACAGCCGAGCTGGCCGATGTTCCAGTATTCCGACCAAGACTGTTGCTCACGAGCGCGAAAGTATTGCAGGCGCGAATGCGCGTCACTTCTGCGGGATTTCAAGGAGCGTGCGCCGCCTGCGCTCGCCCTCATCAAAGCAAGTCGCGCTGAGCACGCGGCCCGAGCGCCAACTTTTTTTCGACGAGAGTCTGTTGCAGCCAGAGTTGCCGAGGTGAGGACCCACGAGGAAGCGCGCCGCGCGCCAAAGGAGAAAATCGATGATGTCCTGGCTGAAGGTTGAAGCACAAGGATCTATTGCAGTGTTAGAACACATCATTCGGAAGTTCCGAGAATTGATCGATACAGATGGCTCGATCCCGCCGCAGTTGCGGGGAGCGCTGCACGCGACGCTGGATAAGCATCTTCTCGAGGCAAAAAAACGTATTCTCCTAAAGGCGCTTTAGGTACGCCGATGCCGTCTACATGCGGAGAAACTCTGGTAGGCGCGCCGGTACCGAAATCGGCATCATCCCCTCCGCGCGGCGGCCCAGCGAGGTTCCAGCCCAGCTGGTCGGATCGCGACCACAACTCTGTGTGCGCTGGCGCGTCGGCGGCCGCTCAGCGCGGTTCTGCTTGAGAAGGGTCCTATTGAAACTCCTGGCGGCGGCAATTCTCAGTTCTGCCGCTGCAATCGCCGATCCCGGTAACAAGGTGAGATACTGCACGTCCGTCTGGTCATGACTTCAGCTAATCCAGAGGACATCGAAGTCATAGCCGAGCTCGACCTGAGCTTGCTCGTCACGTAATTCCGACACCGGATACCTTATTAGGGGCCGCCCAATACGGATAAAAGTCGGAATCGGGTACAAGTCCGGAGGCAGATCATGAGCCACCAGTTTGAAATGCCGTCTATCCGACCGACAGAGTTCCGTCAGACCATGCGCAATCTGGCCAGCGGGTGTCGCCATCGTGACGAGCGGAACGGCAGCCGGACGACGTGGACTGGCGGTGAGTTCTTTGACGTCCATCTGCATGGAGCCGCCGTGCCTGGTCGTTGGCATCAATGCCCGCTGCGAGGCACATGATCAGATCCTCGCCAGCGGCAGCTTTGGAGTCAGTCTTCTCCGCAGTGACCAGGAAGACCTTGCCCTGCATTTTGGCGGTCGGGAGGGGCCCAAGGGTGTTCAACGCTTCGATACAGCGCCCACCGCTATTGCCGAACGCATTTTGCGCGCTCGAATGCGTTTTGTATGACCACAAGGTGCTTGGCACACATACCATCTTTATCGGATGAATTTATCGCGACCCGACAAGGCCGTGGCAATCCATTGATCAACTTCCGGGGCGCGGAACCCTACTGCTTGACTGAGCGCGGGTTGCGCAGATGCCGTCGGGAGAGCAGAACGATGGATGGCATCGATCCCTGGCCGCTTCCAGCGACAGTCGTCGAACAATCGACCGGGCTGCAACTCTTTCACAGATTAGAGCTCGTATTGAGAGGTCCGTCCCCTCAGCTCCGGCGATTTCGGCGCTTCGCCGCTCGTACGATGCTGCCGCTGGCCGGCGACCTTCCGCGTTGAGAGGCGTGGGGGTCACCTGGTCAGGACAATGCGATTTGCGCGGATCTCGCAGGAAGGTCCTGATCAGAATAATTACAGCTCACCAGAACGACCAACTCCAGAAGGGCCTTCTTCTTAGGGCCGCATAATCCCGTCGAAAACTACCAGCTTTGGTAGCTCAAGTTAAGATCGACAGGCGCGTACATCGTTGCCGCAGCAAGATCGGATCCAGAGGCACGCCTGGGTCACAATGGCTGGCGACCCTTTAGATGTTCGGCCTCGATTCTGATGTGAGTACATGGTTGATGTCATGATCTTGCAGAACGATAACAATCGAATTCAAAGGCGTCAGACAACTATGTCCAGCAACGCGTTCGAAATCGCCCCGATTCTCGAGGGCATTCGCCGCTGGGTCATGATCGAATCTCCGACGGAGCGGCCGGATCAGATCAACAAACTGGCTGATGTCGTCGCAGCAGGCTATCGCGACCTGCCCGCCAGCGTCGAGCGCGTTGCGGGGCATGACGGCTGCGGCGATCATTTGGTTATCCGCTCTTCTTGGGGGCAGGGCGTACCGGGCCTTCTAATCTTGAGCCATCTCGACACCGTCCATCCGATGGGATCCATCGAACGGCTACCCTTCAAGATCGACGGCGACAGTGCGTTCGGCCCTGGCATCTACGACATGAAGGGCGGCGCCTACCTCGCCTATCACGCATTCCGGCAGATCTGCGCCGATGACGCACGCCCGCCGCTCGGCATCACCCAGCTCTACGTCTCGGACGAAGAGATTGGCAGCCCAACCTCGCGCGCGCTGATCGAGGCCGAGGGCCGCAAGGCCAAATACGTGCTCGTGACCGAGCCGGCGCGCGACGGCGGCAAGGTCATCACCGGGCGCAAGGGCGTTGCGCGCTTCGAGGTATTCATAAAGGGTGCGGCCGCGCATGCCGGCACGCGCCCCGAGGACGGCCGCAGCGCGATTCGGGAACTCGGCCATGTGATCCAGACGCTGGAGGCGATGAACGATCTCACGCGCGGTATCACCGTCAATGTCGGCGTCGTCCGCGGCGGCACCAGGCCAAACGTGATCGCGGAACTGGCCTACGCGCAAGTCGACATGCGCGTCCCGACCATGGCCCATGCCGACGAGCTGGTGCCGAAGATTCTGGGCATCAGCTCGCGCACCGAGGGCGTCAAGGTGAAGGTATCAGGCGAATTGAACCGTCCGCCATATGAGAAGACCAGCGCCGGCGCCGCGCTTTACGCACACGCCAAACAGCTTGCTGCCGAGCTTGGATTCGAGCTGCTCGACGCGTTCAGCGGCGGCGGCTCCGATAGCAATTTCACCGCGCCGCATACCGCGACCCTTGACGGCCTTGGCGTCGATGGCAAGGGCGCGCATACGCATTATGAGCAACTCTACATCTCGTCGATTGAACCTCGCGCGCGGCTGCTGTACCGCCTCTATCAGACACTGCGATAATCGCGAAGTCAGTGACCACGAGGTACGTTGGATGACGCCCGCCGGCACATTCGCGGGATCGTTTCTCCAACGCCGCAAGGGCTATAGGCTGGTGCCCCTATCAGGCCGACCTCATCGAAAACTATCGGTCGGCCGCATTTGGCATCGCACGGTCGGCGCCAGATAGACGTGACTGAGCTATTCAATGACGGCGCAGCGGACTTCACGCGCGCAATCGGCTGCAAGGGCAGCGAGCGCCTGGTCGAAGGGCAAGCGTTTCCGGCAATGGGCTCATCGGCAGGCGACCCTGATCTCGACGGGAGACGAACTTTCTTGGCTCACATCGCAGCGCTGAATGCTTGCGACAGCACACCGGCCGGCGGCCCTTTTCCGGCAGCCTGAGAGCTTGGCCATGTTGTCACAGGCTCCCAAAAAGGGCTTGAATCTCACGTAACGTTAAGTTGTACGGTCTTGAGGTTAGCACCTATCTCGGTCTGTCGCCGGGATTGTGAAGGATTGAGAATGTCTCAGCTGGTCAGATCCAAGCCCCCATGGTCGGTCGTGATCCTCATCCCCGATGCTGGGTCGGTCGGAAGGGCTATGCAGCGAGTGCCGGTTGCGGAGCTACTGCTCGCACGTAGCTTTGAATGGTTCGGCATTCCGGAACCGAGACTATGTGACTGTGCTGGGCCGGGCCACGAGACAGGCGTTGAGGTCAGGATTGATGGACGTAGACCTCCATCCGAAGCCCCTGCGGAGGGTCGCTGCTTCCTGAATCTGAACCAAACCCCTCCTCTGGCGCGACACCGCGCCAAAATCAGTTGGCCGAACCGGCTTTCCGCTCTGTTCAAACTGCTTTCCCATGGCTGGCAAGGCAGACGGCGGGCCTGCGCAGGTTTTCAAAGAGCCTGAGCTGCAAGTGCCGCTCCGCGCAACCACCCGGCATCGCAGATATTTGCATTCTGGAGCAGCAAGTTGAAAGCGCCCGACGACGTCAAGAAGGTCCTGTTAATCGACCATATTGAAGGCCAATGCCGTTGCATCATCGGCTTCAAAGATGGAGATGCCAGAGCGGCCTATATGTGCGGCGAGCCTGTATATCAAAGACGCGGCAAGAAACTATCTTCGTGGTGTGCCTATCACTACCGACAGATGCACACGACCGCCGCCGAGCAGAGAGTGAGTGATCAATCGCCCGAGATCCCTCAAGCAATATCCATTGTTCGCAACCCATGACATCCATCAAGAAGGCCTAGGCCGTGTGATCATAGCCTGTACAAAGGCAAACCGAAGCATGTGATCGGAGCCTCGCCAAGCAATTCCGGGTTGCGGCTGAAGCGCATCGGGACAAACGTAATTTGCGAGCCTGAGGCGCATGGATAACAAGTTGGATCTCTGCACACTGATCGAGCGAAACGCTGCGTATACTCCCGGCAAAACCGCGATCCATTTCGAAGGGCAGAGTCTCAGCTACGCCAGCCTCAATCGACGGATCGAGCGGATCGCTCGCGCCTTCAAGAGCCAGCTCGGCGTCCAAAGGGGAGACCGGATCGCGATCCTCAGCCTCAACAGGCCTGATTATCTGGCGCTGCTCTATGCGTGCGCGAGGCTCGGCGCAATCCTCGTACCATTGAATTGGCGTCTTGCGGCCGCCGAGCACGCTTTCATTTTGTCGGACTCCGGGGCAAAAGTGCTCGTTCTTGAGCAGTGCTTCGGCGCAGCTTTGCCTGTCCTGACGAAGCAAGTGCGCCATGCCTCTCTTGTCGGGTTGGACTTTACGCCTCTCGGCGGCTGCAAGTTGGACGATCTCCTGGAGGGAGACTGTGGCGACGGACGCAATCCTCGCGCGGAGCCGTCTTGCCCGCTTCTGATCGTCTATACTTCGGGCACCACAGGGCGACCGAAAGGCGCCGTGCTGCGTCAGGAAGCATTGCTGTGGAACGGCATCATGAGTCAGCACATGCATGACCTCACCTCGGCCGATCACACGCTGGCTGTTTTGCCGTTCTTCCACGTTGGTGGCTTGAACATCCAGACGACGCCGACTTTGCATCACGGCGCGACGGTGAGTATCCACACCCGCTTTGGGGCGGAGACCATGCTTGATGCGTTCGAGCGTGACCGGCCGAGCCTGGCAGCCCTCGTGCCAGCCATGATGCAAGCCCTGGCCAGCAATGGTCGATGGGAAAGCACCGACCTATCCTCGCTCAGAGCAATCTGTACCGGATCGACGATGGTGCCTCAGCACCTTGTCGAGCGCTTTGTCGCGCGCGGCGTTCCAGTCCTGCAGGTTTACGGTTCAACGGAGACCTGCCCGATCGCTGTGTATACGAAGCTCGGCGGAAATCTCGTGCCTGAGGGCTCAAGCGGCTTGGCAGGTCTCTGCTGCGAAGCGGCGATCCTCGATGATTCGGGCCGCAAGTTGCCGCCCGGTAACCCAGGCGAAATCGCAGTCCGTGGACCCAACGTTTTCTGCGGATATTGGGGCAATCAACAGGCAACGCGTGAGGCTCTGAGCAATGGTTGGTATCGCACTGGGGACATTGGCCGCTGCGACGCAGATGGATATATTTGGGTCCACGACCGCAAGAAAAACCTGATCATTTCGGGCGGAGAGAATATCTATCCGGCAGAAGTAGAGCGTGTGCTTGCGGACCATCCGGATGTCGCGGAATGCGCCGTGGTCGGTCGACCCGATGCGCGCTGGGAAGAAGTACCGGTCGCTTATGTGATCAAGCGACCGGGCGCCCGGGTCGAGGCGGAAGCGCTGACGGCACATGTCCAGTCACAGCTCGCCCGTTTTAAGGTGCCGCGCGAAATCATTTTCACACAAGAACTACCGAAAACCGCGTTGGGCAAGATCCAGCATTTTTTGCTGAAGGATCGCCACGTGATCAGCCCGAAAGGAGCTATCAATTGAGATCGGCAGATTGGAGGCGCGCCCTACTCTCCCGCTACATCGCAGGTGATATCGAGACGGCGCGAAATCAACCTTCGCTCAGTGCCTCACCACGGCGCAGCAAGTTCAACATTGTGGCCTGACGATCCCTGTCTGATCGCGTCCAGATGCCCGGAGGTCGCGGATGCCGCGGATCTTGATCATGAATGCCGGTACGGCTCAAATGTCGGGCGCCGATCTGACACCAGCTCAACTTTCGCTGGCCGCCAACTCGGCATACCGTTCAGCGTGGTTTGCCCAGCACGGCGACCTAATAGTCTCCCCGGTAGTCATCCCGGCGGATCTGCTATCCTTCATTGGCGCGACGCTCGATTTCGACGCATCGAGTCTTTTTCTGCTTGTACCTGAAGGCGGCCGCCAATCGCCGGTCCTTGATGACTGCACATTGCTGTCCAAGACTGTCGTTGAGCGGATCAACCGCCATATTCGTCAGAAATCAAACTGGCGATTGCGTCCCTGCTACTCTACTGAAGGCGTCGCACGCCTGGCGGCCATGCTGGGCATACCGCAGACCGGCGACGACTTCGCTCTGCAGCGAGGGCCTGATCTGTTGAACCGCAAGAGCCACTTCCGTCAATTGGCGACAAGCGTCGCACTTCCGCTGCCCAATGGATCTGTCACGACGGACTCAAACGAACTATTCAGAGCGGTCACTTCCCTCAGATCCGAGACTGGCAGAGTCATTGTAAAGCTGGACAATGGAGCCGGTGGGGTCGGAAATGTCATCCTGACCGGCAAAGAAAGCGATCCACTACCTGGGGCAAGAGATACCCGGCGAATTTCATGGCCGTCGTTTGATCCTGACGCGCTTTGGTCTGAGATGACAACAGCGTCGTGTAAGACGCTGGTCGTGGAGTCGTACCACCTGGCCCGGTCTTTGTTCTATCTCGAGTATGAAATCGAGGATGATGGTTCAATCGTTTTCATCAACAGTGGAAACATACGTCTGCGTAAAAGCACAGATCGATCCGAAAGAGCTCTGATCTGGACAGGACTTGAGCTTCCAAGTGACCTGATGAACGAGCAATGGTTGACCGCCCAGGCACACGCCTACCGATTTGTGGCACTTGCGCGAGACCTGGGATATCGCGGAATGATCAACATTGATGCCATTTTCGCGAATCACGGTCGGTTGCTGTTTAATGAAGCGAACGGCCGCTGGGGTGGCGGCTCGGTGTTACACAGTATTGCGGTCCGACTGCTGGGCTTCGACTATTCCGGTTGCAACGTTATTTTATCCGTGAGAAATGTTCGATCACGATCCCTCCAAACAGCGCATGATCGTTTCGGCAAGGAAGGATTTCTATTCGACCGCACACGCAAGGAGGGCGTGATCCCGCTTGCTGCCGACGAAGAGGCTGGCACGGTGGAGTGCCTTGTGATCGCGCGCGACAGGCCCGCGGCCCGCGATCTGCAGCACCGCCTACTGAGAATTGCTTGATTGAGATCCCATCGACCATATCTTGGACCGTTCAATTGATCCGAACTTGCTCCTGCTTTCGATCGCACCTTGAAACCCGCACCTGAGGACGTGACGTGAATGTCTGCTCCGTCTCGCTCTGGCTCTGTCAGCCCTAATCGCGGCTACCCTTAAGTCGCTCGTGAAGTGCGTGCCGATCGGCGGTAAGCCTCCGAGAAGAGACGCCTTGCAGCGGACTGGCCTGATAGTTGAGAACTGTACGTATGGACAGCCATATGATCAGTGCGCTGAATCGACTTGAGGTGGTGGAAACAGGCCGGCGGCGGCGCTGGTCTGAGAGGATAAGGCTCGGATTGCTTCGGAAAGCATGTCCGAGCCACGCCTGGTTGCGGCGACAGCGCGGAGATATGGCTTGTCGCGTTCTCTGCTGGTGACTTGGCGAAGGGCCGTCGCGGCAGACCGGAGCAAATCCGAGGCTAGCTTTGTCAGGGCAGTTGTGGCCGAGGGTGGGGCATGGTCCCGGTGGCGGCCTCATCGGAGAGCGCGACAGCACATTGGACGGAGCATCGGATTGAGATAGAGCTGGCTGGCGGGCGGCGCGTCATTGTCGATGCGGGGCTCGACGTTGAGGCGCTTTGTCGGACTATCGAGGCTCCGGATCCAGGATGATTCCAATCCCTACGGGAGTTCGGGTGTGGCTGGCGACGGGCCACACCGACATGCGCAAAGGCTTCGTCTCAATTTCGTTGCAGGTCCAAGAGGTGCTGCGCCGTGATCCCCTGAGCGGTCGTTTGTTCTGCTTCCGCGGGTGCCGGGGCGATCTATTGAAGGTGATCTGGCATAATGGCCAGGGAGCATGCCTGTTTACAAAGAAGTTGGAGAGAGGTCGTCCTATATGGCCGTCGCTGGCGGACGGCGTGGTGTCGATCTCGCAGGCACAGATGAGCTATCTTTTGTCCGGCATCGATTGGCGCAATCCCCAGGAGTCCTTGCGTCCAACCAGCGTGGGCTGAGAGTTTGTCATTTGAATCTGGCGGCGAACATGATTCCATTTTGTCATGGACTCCGCCGGCGGCGGACTGCCGCCCGATCTCGCTGCCGCGCATGCAAAGATCCTGGCCGAGCGTGCGGCCAGGCTTGCGGCGGAGGCGAAACTTGCTGAAGCGGCTAATGCCCAAGCAAAGCAATCGAGCAGCAAGCGCTGATCTCCCACCTCAAGCTCGAGATTGAGAAGCTGCGGCGGACATTTTATGGAACGCGCTCGGAGCGGTCGGCGCGACTGCTCGATCAATTGGAGCTGGAACTTGAGTAGCTCAGGCGGCCGCAACTGGCGAGTTAGACCACCGCACCCGTATGGC
This sequence comes from Bradyrhizobium sp. BRP20, assembly GCF_020194215.1. Taxonomy (NCBI): domain Bacteria; kingdom Pseudomonadati; phylum Pseudomonadota; class Alphaproteobacteria; order Hyphomicrobiales; family Nitrobacteraceae; genus Bradyrhizobium; species Bradyrhizobium sp. BRP20. The sequence continues at coordinate 80,231 of NZ_JADYVY010000018.1, forward strand.
TTTCGAGCAGTCCGCACCCGTTTGTTCGGGCGGCATTCGCACACAATCAACATCCACAACAGCACGACCGCTAGGGGGGCCGTCAGGCCAATCCAGTAGGACCGCACGGAAGTTCAACGAGAAGGGGCGGCATGGTAGCAAACGCTTTTCTCCATCGGCCTCATTCATCAATGATACTCAGCCACCCCAGGCTCCAAGCGCCCACAGGCAAGCGACCGTGATTGCGGTGAAAACGAACACAGCGCCAATTGCTAGCGCAATTTCCATCGTCGGCTTCCTTCTATTGCGCGGACCACCCACCAGACGGTGTATGTGAAGGAACTCCTCCGCCAATCGACTATCTGGACACCATTGTCCGTCACTCTCACGGAGAAGTGGGTTGAGGTGCAATAATCAAGGCCGCTGTAGAGTCGTGGGCACTTGGGCCCCGGTAGCCAATGCGGCTCCGCACCGAAGTGATATATACTCGGTAGCGCACCGGCCATGGGACATTCACTTTCGAAGTCGTAACCGTTTGTTACGCTCCCGGTTACGCGGGTTCTGATTCTGTTGTACCTGCGGCCTTCATGTTCGTACACGCTGAGGACTTCACGACCGAACGCATGAGCGAACGCGATAGCCGCTGAAGCCGCTCGAATACGTTGCTCCATGTTGCCTCGCGAGCAATAGCGGGGCGGACCCGAAATGGCACTGAAACATGTCAGGCCCGCCCCAGCATCACAGCCCCTGTAAGACCGGTGACGCTCACTGCACCCAAGCAAGCAACGTGCCTTTTTTCAAAAGGCTGCTGTACCTCGCCTGGCTGTGTGTACTTGTCGAGTTTGTCCTATTTTGTTCTGTCCCATAGTCCATTAGGACGCAAAATGTTTGCAACCCGACATTCGCGTGTCAACGTTGAACTCAAGCGCAGGTAAGCTCGCAATCGCACAAGGGCGATCTCATCGCTCCGGAAGTAGCGCTGACGCTTGCAATCTACACCCTGCCGATCCCAAGCAGCGATGGGAATTACTCAAGAGTCCAGGTTTTATTCTGAGTATCGCCGACAATAAGCTGTGCATCGACAACAAAATCGCGTCACGAAAGATGGCAATCCTACTTGGCTCTACCAATTCAACGGGTCAGTTGCTCAGCAGTGGAATTTTGTACCCTAATGGAGCTTAGGGTTCCAGAGTGACTGCCTCAAGGGGCGCGACGATTCGCGGCGCGCACAAACCGAATTCCGCTGATTACTCGCAAAGTGCGTCTGGTACGATCATCCTGCAGGCGCAAATCCGAGTCGTAAGGCAAGCACGAAAATGAGTTCATCGGACGGGCTTAGCCGTGGCCAGTTCTTCGCGCGAGTAGCGTTTTCACTCGCTGTAGCGTCCGCCGTCGTCGCCGTGACTTTCTAGTAATCCGCTACATGGCGGGCTTTCATCGATGATCACAGCAGGCGCAGTGATCAAACATCGCGCTCTGCCGGACAAACCGATAATACGCGCAGCAAAACCACGAAAGAAGGCGATGGAATGCCGAATTTAGGCGCCCATGCGGGATTTGTTGCATTGGTCGGTTTTCATTGAGCATTGAGCGCTACGATTTCAGCGCTGAACGAGTGGCCTCACGAGGCAATCTAGGCGGCCTGGAAGGAACACAACGGGAGTCTTTTGGCTGCTTGCTGCATAGGAGCAGAACATCGGTAACCATTTGTACCGTATGGGCAGGTTCGGCGGATGAGGTGCTCGATGTGCAGCGGCTTCGTCTGGCCGCTCGCCCCTCGCGACAATCGTCTAATCAGCGCTCGGTTCGCGTCTACCACAAAGTACTCCGCAATTAGGCCGTTCCGCTGCCGGGCCATGCCGGCCGCTTGCAGACGGGAGCCGAGACGTGCTGCGAGCTGCTCTGCGCGGTGCTGTTGTGAGACCCAGCGGAGTCATAGTGATAGGCAACGGGGGCGGCGGGCACGCGGCGATCAACCAGCAGCAGCGACCAGTCGGCGCCGCCGCCAGTAACACCACCATCGTTCACAGTCACGAACAGGAAGTTGGCGGTACCTTTGTCATCCTGATCATTGACAATCTGCCGGAAGGTTTGTGCGTCGTCGCTCCGGCTCCGGATTAAGCGCACCAGGTGGGCTTGCTCGGGTTGAACGAATCCGGTCTGGGCGGCGAGATCCGGATCGTTCCTGTGCAACTCGTCCACGAGGGCGGCCGGCCGGGCGTCTGGCGACGGGGAAACCGACAAGTTCTCTTTGCTGGCCCGCGCTGCCCGACTCATGGAGCCTCCCTCGAGTTGAGGTAAAGTCCATCCGTTCTCTTTCGAAATGAATACTCAGGACTCGGCTAATGCAGGACGATCGAGCAAAAGACCGCGCGCGATTAGGGGCTTTAGACGAGACTTCTCTTCTGATGGACCCTGCAAAGGCCCAGTCCCCGCACATCCGTCGCAAATTAGCCCGAGCATTCGGCTGTTTGCTAGGTGTGTAGCCGTCGAGAACCTGACGACAACAGGGCCTTCCCGCGCGCAGCGCGATTACACCATCACGCGCCGACACGCCTCTCGGTTCGAGGCCGCGACGATGACTTACCACAACTACCCTGAGCAAACCTTTTGCTCGGATTATGGTGACCTTTATACAGGCAGCAAAACTAGCTGTGGCTTCTGACCTGCATTGTGGCAGCCTTTGCGAGCGACAGTCTGACCACAACATGGCCAAGCTACCAATCTCTCCTGAGAGCTCACCCGTTACCCAACTCATTCGAAGCCATTTCAGCCACCTCAATCAAGGGCCCTTGGTAGAGCTTTCGATGATCCGGCGGTTCGCGCCGCTGCGCTTTGAACAGAAGTAGACCAGCGATCGGCGCTCGCCGGTCAGCACAGGCATCACCTCATGCCGGAGCTTACATGTGGTGACAAGTACCGCACCAAATGGCGGTTGGAACACCTGCTGTTCGTACCCGCTTGGATATACCACGAACTCACCCCCCTCAAAGTCTCTCGCCAGCTGCACAATCACCGAGTACTCGAAATCCGGGTCGCTCGCAGCATCCAGATGAATGCCAACAAAGGAGCCAGGGGGCATCCGATGCATTTGGCATCGGCGAATCACGTAATCTGACGTGGCTCCCAAAATCTTTCTTAGCGCGAAGGTGCGGTCTTTCCTTTCAAGTAGTTCCATGATCTGCCTTGGAGCTGCACCACTCGCGTCGCTAGGAGCGCGGCCGGGCGGGTCTATCCTCACGCGTTTGACGAAAACATTGTGCGAGTCGCCGGCATCTCCCTCCCTCACTTCTTCTTCGGGAATCTCAGCCTGCAGCTGATCGATCTTGGCCAAGTCATCTTGGGTGAACAATATCTGGGGGCCAATCACGACCGTCCCCTTCACCAACAGCTCTATGCGGTATTTTGTCAAAGCCTCTTCTGAAAGCAGACGGGATTTATGATTTATTGCGCGCGCCATTCGAGTTCACTCCAGTGTTTTATCTTCGACGCAGGACTCCAGGTCCTGGTGCATCGAGCGGAATGCTTGGTCCCAATGCTCGCCATCGAAGTCGCTTATTGTTATGCGTTCGATGGTCCTGTTATCCAGACATCGAATATTTACGCTGAATCCGGACGGGTTCGACCGCGGCCTATAGAATGGCTTTACGCCACAAACCCGGCAAAACGTGTGCCGAGCGATGTTCTTGTTGAACTGGTACGCCGTGAGGAATTCTTCGCCGCACTCAATGCCAAGCTTTTTGCCAGGTACGAGCAAGTGCAGAAATCCAGACATTTGACAGATTGAGCAATTGCATCGAACTGCAGAGAGCTCTCGCGGCGCTTGGACGTAGAACTTGACAGAGCCACAATGACAACGGCCATGGTGTTCGATCTCCGACTGATCATCATAAAGTGAGACAATTCGGAGCAGATCGCGGCACCACTGTAAGCTGAGCCGATAGGCTCGATCGAATTCATCCAAAAAGCGATTATTACGGTCAGCCGGGACAAGTTCGCCAATCAGCCGGCTTGTCATTTCTCCATGATACTTCTCCGCGGGATCTTCTCCGCCGACATGGCTGCGGAAGTACTCAAGATCGTCAGGCCGCGCCTTAAAGGTTTTGACCAGAGTGGTCCATAGCGACTGGATCATGTCCGCAGCATGTAGCTCAAAAGCGACCATGGAGGCGCAACGCACCAAGGGGTCTTTCGATGACAATCCCGCATAGAGAGAATGCAGGTACCGCTTCGTCGTGGCGCTGTAGTTGGGCCGTATTGCTCGGCCGAGTAGTTGCGACGCATCCTTTCTAAACAGGTTCGAGTGGAAGTTTTCAGTCACCAGAATACCGGGTAGCGCCGCCTTTCCGCCCTGGAGAATTTGGCCATAACCACCCATCTCATCCCAACAGATGAAATTTGCGACCACGCTGGTTAGTTCAACGTCCCTCGCAAGATCTCGATTGTGATTCATTGCATCGAATATGAGATCCTTTTGCGAGCCCGCCTGCAGGTACGGGAACGCCTGTGACATCGCCAGATATTCAGGCAGCAGGCTAGCAACCTGGTCCTGGGACATCTCCGCAGCGAACGGGTGCGGGCCGAACAGGGCTCGCGCTTGCTCGGTCAAATACTCGCAGCATATCTGCGGAGGCTGACCGGGTGTAAATCGAGACGCTTGAGATGCCATTTGACCCCTGGCGATGAGGAGAGAACGGTCCTTGACGGAGCAACTTCGTATCCGGGCCAACTATTGGCTACCGCCATTTCGTTGGTTTCGATGGGCTTGTGATCGCGTTTACCATCCAGGCGAAATTCTTGGTGGCCACCTTCGCGTTAGCAGACGGCGGCATGTTCAGTCCTGTTCGCGCGCATGGAAGGGAACGCGTTCATCAGCTGAGCGGCGGCGATCCAGACGAATTCCGGTCCACGAAAAGTCCGATGCCGCGAATTCCCGACACGGCCAGCATTCGCTTGCAGAGCCATGGCGAGATTTGCGCCGCGCAGGCCCTCTCGATTTCTGCTCCTGCCAGTTGGTCAAACCGCTATGATCTTCGTACAGCATTACAAGGACTATCCGCATCCACCTGACTCTTGGGGCCTTCGGCCGCAAGCCGCGCGAATGCCGGCTGCTGGCCGGCACGAGCTTCTCAAAGAGACCGCCGCTAGGTTTCGCGCTTCGCGAGCACCGCCCCGCCGCTTTCTTGCATGCTTACAGCAATCACCGTGCCAACTCTTGCACTCACCCCACAGGTTCTGAATACATTGAAACAAAGCGCTGGCGACCGATTTCTCATTGCAAGTGTATTGAACCTGATAGCGCTTGCACGGCCGTCAAAAACCAAACGGCGAAGAGCCAGCCGCCACTCACAATGGGTATAGGGCTGTTGAATCGCGGAGATTGGCCAAAAGATGCCACATAGGTGGGCTTCGCACCCTCAACAGCGCGACAGTGCTTTGGGCGTTCGGGCGCTAGTATGGTGGTCCCGGTCGCGGACGTATTCCGTCTTTGCTCGTGACAACTACGCGCGAAACAGTCGCCTCAACGCCGTCGAACACGACCATGCAGTGGGATCTGGACGCATGCGCAGCCCTTTTGTCGATCTGCCTGACAATCGCGGCCAACTCCGGACATCGATCGAGGCCATAACCGTGGTCTACGGAACATGCGGTCCCAGGTGATCGCGAGCAATCGAGAACGGCATGCACCCCGAATGCGCTGGTCGCGGGCCGCGATGCCTAGCTACATCTTGCGCGCTCACTTGACTCCGGTGCCTCTTGGCGTTGGCACATCCTTGGACCGTTTCAATCTGTCGTTGCCAGGACTCTCCAGATCAAGCGTCACGGACAAGTGCCTTAAGATCGGCTTCGAGCTTCGGTTCACGCTTGAAAATCGCGTCTATCAGCGCTTGCGCCGGTTGTTCGGCGGCCTCAACCAACGCCGCCTTCTCAGCCCGCGCAGAGGGGGCGAACACTCGCTTGACGACGGTCGGCGATCCCTTGAGGCCGCATTTGGAGACGTCTTCGATACCGGCATCGTGCGCGCTCCATTTCACAATTTTGGCACGCGCGGCACGCAAGGCATCCACCATCGCGCCGCGCCGAATCTGATTCGTTGCCTCCAGCATGGTGATGAGACAGGGCAGCCTCGTGTGCAGCACCTGGACACCACCTTCGGAGCGTCGTTCCGCTTCAATTGTATGGTTGGCGAGATCTAAGGATCTGACCTTCGCAACGTAAGTTAGCTGCATTACGCCCAGCCGCTTTGCGATGCCGGGCCCAACCTGCGCCGTATCGCCGTCGATGGTCTGCTTTCCCGTGAAGATGAGCTTTGTCGGGCCATATTCCTTATCAATTTTTCGGATGGCTGTTGCAAGTGCATACGTTGTTGCCAGGGTGTCGGAGCCCGCAAAGCAGCGATCGGTGAGTAGGACGGCGCGATCGGCGCCATAAGTCAGCGCCTTTCGCAAAGACTCTTCCGCCGATGGCGGTCCCATTGTAAGCACGGTAATTTCGCCGCCGAACCGATCGCGCAGCTCGAGCGCGGCCTCGAGCGCGAAGAGGTCATATGGGTTGATGATGGTCGGCACCCCCTGACGCATGATTGTATTGGTCACGGGGTGCACGCGGATCTGCGCCGAGTCCGGAACCTGTTTGATGCAGACGACATTGTGCACGGTGTTGCTCCAACAATTGCGACAGCTGCGAAGAGCAGAGCAAGTGTTGTACCATCACCCGCCCCTTTGGAATCGGCTTGCTATCACACAGGCTTAGATCAGGTGATGCGCCCCTCTAGCTCGCTCTTCCCAACGAACAATGCCAACATAAGTCAGGGCTGCGACAGCGCTGTTCCGCACGGCGCGCCAGCTGAGTGAGGCCAGCCTTTTGACAGATTGCGGTCGCTAATCACCAGCGGGCGGCGGACCGATTGACGTTTATTGAGCATTGCCGCTCACTAAAGCGCGATGAGATTAAGATGAATCATCATCGCGCTTTAGATCTTTGTTTGAGCATGATCTTTTCGGAAAACGCTTCACACTTTTCCGGGGATCGGCGGATAGGCATCATAGCTTGTTAGAGGTGAGCAACCGACGATTCGCGATTGCATGGCCCACAGGTGACGCTCGGTATGTCATGGCGCGCGAGTCCATCTCTCACCGAACCAGGTAAACCCGCCTTTCGACAGCAGTCCCGCAAGCGGGCGGGTGGTTTCGCTCGGGGCCAAGTTGCCGCCCAGGGCGGACCATTCCGTTCAGATTGCGATGAGATTGCCTATCGGAGATCGTCCTCATATAGCTATTTGGGAGTAGCAGTTCCGGCCGATGTCGTCGTTCAGAACCGCTTTATCTCGATCCCATATTTCCTCAGCGCGTAGCCAATCTGGCGCGGCGTTAGTCCGAGCAGGCGCGCTGCTTTTGCCTGCACCCAGCCAGATTTTTCCATGGCCGCAACGACCCGTTCGCGATCGGCCATCTTCGCGCCACTAACGAGAACTGTGCCGGGAGGCCCCAGTGAGGCCAGTTCGTCGCCGACAGACTGGACCGGCTGGCTCGCTTCAGCTAGCGGAATGATGGGCTTTGCCGGCACCGCTGGCATGGGTACGGGCTGCTCTTTCCTCTCGTCCGACGTGCTTTTCCACAGCATCGCGGAAAGGCACTGGCCGTGGCAGCATGCAAAGTCACTTCTCACGATCGATGATCCGGCGCACAGCGTCGCTGTTCGCTCGATGCAGTTTTCGAGTTCGCGGACATTTCCCGGAAAGCCGCAGTTCATCAGTACATCGATCGCACTCGGCTCCAAAGTCAGAGTACGGCCATTCTCGTTATTGAAATTTCTGAGGAACTCCCTGGCAAGCGGAGGAATATCACTGCGTCTTTCGCGTAGCGGTGGCAACAGTAAGGGAACTACGCTGATGCGATAGTAAAGGTCCGCCCGGAACTCGCTCTTTGCGACAGCCTCTTCGAGGTTCTTGTTGGTCGCAGCTATCACTCGAACATCGACCTTAATAGTCTGGTTGCTCCCGACGCGCTCGAACTCCTGCTCTTGCAAAACGCGCAGCAACTTCGCCTGGAACGGAGCTGAGATCTCGCCGATCTCGTCAAGAAAAAGCGTTCCCTTGTCAGCAAGTTCGAAGCGTCCCTTGCGCGAGCTAAACGCACCGGTAAAGGCGCCTTTCTCATGACCAAATAATTCGGATTCCAGGACGGTCTCAGGAAGCGCCGCGCAATTCAGCTTAACGAACGGGCGCTTGGCGCGGGACGATGATTCGTGAATGGCCTTGGCTACGAGTTCCTTTCCGGTGCCGGATTCACCACGCAGCAGAACCGTGCTGTTCGATCTGGCTACAACGGCAATCTTCTCGAGCAGCCCGCGCAGCGCCGGACTGTCGCCAATGATCCCATGGGCGTGTAGCTTCTTGCGCTCCCGAGAGGGTTGCCTGAGCTCTAATACCTCCTTTTGTAGCCGGTCTTTCTCCGCCATCAGTCGTTCGCGATCGCAGGCGAACAAGCGGTGTAACTTCACTGTTTGACCCACCAGGTTGGCGATCATGGCGAGCAGTCGCGCATCGTACTCGAGCCGGAGACTCGACCTATCGTCCCGGATGCGGTCGACCGTCAGCGTGCCCACGACCTTACGGTCAATGCGAATGGGAACCCCGATGAACGACACTGGCATACTATCGGAGGCGCCGAGCACTTCCCGGTCGGCAGCGCTGAATACCAGCTCGGCGGCCACGTTCTCGGCGACAAGAGGCCTGTCCGTCGCGATGATCTGGTCGATTGCGTTCCGCGGCAGTCGCATCCGGTAACTTTCGTCGCTGCCTTCGTTCCAGCCGGCGCCCACCGTAATATCCGGCATGCCGTCCTCGTCGAACAGTGAGACGATGCCGTGTCGCATCTGCACAAACGATTGCAAAAGACCAACAACGTTGGCCAACGTGACTTCGAGCCGACAAGGAGCGGCAAGAATTTTCGATATTTCGAAGATGCCGGTGAGCGCGCTCTCACGCAACGGCTCCCCCGGGGGCTTACCCTCCGGCTCAGGTTGCGAGGCAGATCTTTCGTGTGAGAAAGGGATATCCAGCATGAGGCGGCCTCCGTTGTCTTGATCATCCTCCCTGGTACCTTGTCCTGGTTGGCGAGCTTCGTTTTGCATGTCACTCTCGATCTAACGCCAAGTGTTGACGAGATGACATAGAACCGTGACACCTTTTCATGGCACGACGATAAACTTACAGTGTGCCTTCATTCATTTTTGCGGATTGCGTGCGCATCGTCAGCGGAGACCATAAGCGCCGCTGCTGCAGCTCAAGTTAGCTGTGTCGCCAAGGCCGGCCGATTCACAGATGTTGCCCACCATTGACCGGCACCTCGGCCCCCGTGACATAGCTCGCCGCATCCGAGCACAGGAAGAAGATGACCTTGGCCACTTCGTCCGGGGTTCCCACTCTGCGCAGCGGGATGCTTGGCACGAGACGCGCTTCTGTGTCGGGCGATAACATGTCCGTCCTGATTTCGCCGGGCGCGATCGCATTCACACGAATGCCATGCGGCGCATAATCGTGCGCCATTTCGCGTGTGAGGCTCGCAAGCGCAGCTTTCGACGTCGCATAGGCACTGCCGGCAAACGGGTGCACCCGCGAGCCCGCGATCGAAGTCACGTTCACGATCGATCCTGACGCGGCTCTTAGCTCGTCAAACAAACCCTGCGCCAGCAGGATCGGGGCCACCAAATTGAGATGGAACACCCTCATCCAAGTCTCGGTTGACGTCGTCAACGACGTCATCCGATCGCCAGCGGGCGTTTTCGGCGAGACACCGGCATTGTTCACTAGCGCGTGCAAAGGTGCACCGGCCAAGCGCTTCTTGACCTCAGTGATCGCGCGCGGCAGCATTCGATGATTGCTGAGGTCGATCTGGACATGATCCTCGTCCCCTGCGTGCCAGGGACATCGCTCGCCGTCGAACGGTTGACGCGCGCAAGAAATGATGCGCCAGCCCGCCTCCGAGAACAGCTTGGCAGTGGCATGACCAATTCCGCGCGATGCTCCGGTGAGCAACATCGCCTTCTGTTCTCCGCCATGAACGCGGGCTTTATCGGCGTGAAAGGGGCAACCCAAATGTGTTTCGGGCAACGAGCCTGTGATCAGATCGTCATTTGGCAGATCGAGACCCACGCCCGCCTCCTCTCCTGTTGCGCGCCGCACGCGTAGCAGGATTTGGGCCACCGCGATGCAGGTAAATCCGCCTCCGTTTTGCGTCCTAATGTCGCGCACGCGGAATGCTTGGCGGGTTCAAGACACGGTGCGTTTGCTTTGTGACAGTGATGGTGCATCAGCTACGTAATGTCACGAGCACACTCGCCTGCGTCAAGACAAGGTTGCAAGCCGCACGTTCTCTCCTGATTGCACAGGCGGAAGAGCCAGCGGAGGCCAGCGCCTCTTGTCGAAGCAACGATCGATCAGGATAGCGGCCACGGCCAGTAGCCGCGTCAACTCGAAAACTGACGTTACAAGCTTCGTACGTTAGATTTGCCGGCAGCTGATGCTGACTTCATAGCGCCCTGCTCTGCTGTGTCCAAACACTGGCACATCGCCGGGCGGATTGATTCCGGACCACGACCTGGCGTGCTGAATGTTTCCCCAAAATAGTGGATCTCGAGAGCGCCCGTCGCACCTGCGAGCGCCCGACCGCCACGACGGAACTCGCCGGCTGAACGGCGAATCTTTCGATATGTTCATCCGCGATCGACCACCGATCAGCTTCGATTTGCGGGTCCGCCCGAGGCGAAGACGAGATGTGTTCCACTTGTTTAACGCGGCTGCAGCGCGTTGGCGCCATTCTTATCGACGTCGAGCTTCTGCGGAAGGCATTCGCCCGCCGCATCGTTCTGTTCTCCGCTGGAGGTTCGCGGCAGCGCATCCGTTTGGACAGACAATTGCCGCCCCGAAAAGAACTGCCAGTACTGCTGGATGCAAAGAGCGGCTATCAGATCGATCAATCGAGCTACGACTTTCATGAAGCTACGAGATCTTTCGATTCTTCTTCAATCAAGATCAATCGGCTCGGATCATTCAAATCGAATTCTATAACGCGTGGGGCAAAGAGACGCGCATAGCGCGTGAAGGCGCTCGTCGGGGGAAAACGGATCACGGTGTCGCAGCACGCAAGGAGATACATTTCGATGAGAGCGGAAAAGCCGCCCTCGGCTCCGAGCGCCGCGTTGTGCAATGGGCCAGCCTGAGGCGCCTGGAATCGTTTTGGGATCGTGAAAACATCAGGGAATATAGTCGAAACCTTCTCAAGGACGAGCGCGCTGTCCGTGCACAGGAAAGCCCTCACGGGTTTTGCGTGGGGTAACCCCATGGCCTTATCAATGGCGTTACAGACCTGTCGCAAGGCGCGCTCCGGGTCAGCCCAGTAGGGAGCATGCCCCATGATATCCTCGCCGTTGCCATGCCGGACATGGATGCCGATTACGCTGTACGATTCAAAGTTCTCGCGGTAGATAGCATCAATCCGAGCCTGAATTTCAGGTCGTGGCTTGATGCTTCGAAAGATTTCTCGTTCGGCCTCCTGATCACAGCGCCACATCAGGCAGGCGTCACACACAACCGTGTTAGCCTCACTATCTTTCTGATTTTGGAACAGTTGATCGAGTTCGTCGCGTTCCCGGAAAATCTGCTCGTCCGGGCGATAGACGCAATCGATTGACGGCTTGTTCCACCATGCCGGGAAGAATGGTCCCGGAAATGAACACTGGTTAATCTCGTCACCGCAAATCACCCGCACGCCAGCAATGTCTTGAACCGGTTCGAAGAAGACTGAAAAAGCATTGGTGAATGGCTCATCGAGATAACAAGATCCCCGCCAATCAATGGCTAGCGTCCGTCCCGTCTGCTTTGCAAAACGCCAGGCTGCCGCCAGTGACCACAGGCAATCGCCGAACCCCGTACGTCGCCGGGAAACTACGAACCGGTCATTCCTCGAACCGCTAAGCATCTGCATTTTCTCTTCCCGGGCTCCTGGTTGGACAATAGACGTCATCGCAGACATCTCACGTATCATCTCGTCCGAGGCCATGGCCTGAAATCGCGGTGCCGGCGAGCTGCGTCGGTAGAACTTCATAGCAGCGCTATCCCTGGTGAGCCGCGTTTTTTCAACAGTTTGCGTATTTTCTTCAGCGGTGTTGCGTCGACGTACCCGATTTCAGGCGGACGCCCGATGCCACCCTCTGCGCTGGATAGCCTGGCCCCCTCACATGCTGGTATAGCCATGGCCATTGCTCATGAGTTCGGGCAATGTTTCGTTTTGCACTTTATTGTGCCCTCGAGCGCGCGGAGGATGCAGGCAAACGCCCCGCACCTCCCACACGAGCCGCAATTCCTTCACGAGATCTTCACGCTTGGCCTGGTCCAGCATGGTTGCGTCGAAAAGACAGCTGAGCGACGCCTCGCCCTCGATCCGCATCAAGATCTCGAAAAGCTCATGTGAGATACGCATACTATTGTGGGCGGAATGTCCCGTGCGGATCTCGCACACCGTTTCCTGGCGATCTGGCGCTGTGTAGGATCGAACACGATGAAGGGATGCATACGGCGGCAATGACACGCCCAGTGCACACCAATCCTGCAGTGATGCTGGCCGCTTCCTGACGAGGAAAGGGCCAACAACAAGTCCGTCCAGGTCAGTCGTCAAGAACGTGGTGATCGCATCTGACACGGACTGCACGATCGGCTCGGCATTGTTGTTAAACGAGGTATTTAGAAGTATCGGAATGCCCGTTCGCTTCTTGAACGCACTAATTACATCCCAATAGGTGGGGTTTGTCCTTCGCGATACTGTCTGCAGCCGAGCGGTCCCATCAACGTGGGTAATCGCACCGAGCACGTTACGCTTGGCTTCACGCACACGAACCACGAAATTCATGAAGGGGAGCTGCCGCGTGCCGTCCGGCAGCTCAAAGAACTCGCTCGCATCCTCCTCCAGTACAGATGGCGCAAAGGGGCGATAGCCCTCGCGCTTCTTGACAATGGCGTTGATGCGGTCCTTGTTTTCCGCAGGCCTCGGATCCGCAAGAATGCTGCGGTTACCAAGCGCACGTGGGCCGAACTCAGAGCGGCCCTGCACCCAGCCGATTACAGCACCATTTGCCATCCAGTCTGCCGCACTGGATGCTATGTCATCACTTCGTTGAATGTCGAGGTGGCCTGACCATGCGTTGAGCTCATGCTCTACGGCTTGCTCGCTCCCGAGATCAGGCCCCCAATAAACGTCCGGCAGTCGCTCGCGCGGCGCTGGCCTCCCCAGTTCGTTTGAGACCATCAATGCAGCGCCGAGCGCGCAACCGGCGTCGTGCGCCGCGGGTTGAACAAAGATGTCATCAAATAGCCCGGAATAAAGCAGCTTACCGTTCAGCGTGCAATTATGGGCTACCCCGCCAGCCAGGCACAAGCGTGTCATGCCCGTCGCTTCACGATGGTGCCGCAGGATGTGAAACACGATCCGCTCAAGCGCTTCCTGCAGCGAAGCGCTGACATCTCGATGCTGTTGGGTGAATGGCATTCCTTTTCGCCGAACATCGATGTTGCGGACCAGGGCCGGACCGATTCGATCCAGGTGAACGCGATAGCCACCGCTGTCCAACAATTCGTAGAACTGCGCGAAGAGTTCGCGATAGGGAGTGGGATCACCGTATGGGGCAAGTCCCATCACTTTGTACTCATCGAACAACCCGTAGCCGAGATATCGAATCGTCTCGAGATAGAACAGTCCCAGGGAGTTATGTTCCGGGAAGCTTGCAAGTTGCGCAATTTCAGTGCCAGACCCCGCCGCCAATAAGCCCGAGAGAAAATCGCCACCGCCGTCGATCGTAAAAACGAGACTTTGCTCGAACCCGGACATGGCAAACGCGCTCACGGCATGTGCCTCGTGGTGATTCACGAAGGAAAGCCGAGACGGATCGATCTCGGCGCCGAACTCCCGTGCCAGCAGCTGCCGCAGCAACAGTTTGGGGTCCAAGGGAACGGGCTGAGAAACAGAAAGACGCTCGAGCATGGTTTTGCAGTAGGCTTCAGTCGCGTAGAACGCGATACGGTCGATCTCGCCGAGCGAGACTCCTGCGGTAGAAACGCAGTATCGGATCGAATTGCTCGGGAACTTGTTGGAGTGCTTGACGCGGTTGAGGCGCTCCTCTTCGACAGCAGCAATTACGCGGCCATCCTGCACAAGAACCGCAGCGCCATCGTGAAGAAATGTAGTCGGCAGCTCCGGAGAGCTCTCATAGACTTTATCAAGACCGCCACTCACTCCCAGGCACAACATCCCGTTCTCCATTTGAACATGACAGGAAGGCTAACTGCCGCCCCACCGATCTAATCTGTACAGTCGCGCCCCGCCGGGCGCGCGTGCCAGACAGCACAACACAACTTTGCTAGGTCCATCTCGGCGCCTAGCGACAGGCGCTCAGAAGCAAGACTGCTAGCCCCCGACACCGATCGACCGAACAGGCGACCGTAGAACCGGCTCGATTGCGGCCTCTTAAGGCCATTGCAGAAGCTGCTCTAATAGACGAGGTCACCCCCGAGCTACCGCAGAAGCATCGTGACACTGCATCGATTTGACTTTGTCCGTTTCGCTCAACTCACGTCAACGCAGCAGGCGGCGCCGAAATAGTGCTGTCGACGCAAAAAAGGGCAAAACCGCGTAAACGCAGAGCGCACCTACGTGCAGGGCAGCACTGTCGGCACCGCGCTCAAGCATCGCTGGGCGAATAAGGTCGACCGAATGTGCGAGAGGCAATAAGCCGACGAAGTGCCGAAATGAGTCGGGCAGTTGGCTTGACGGAAAGACCACGCCGCACAGAAACACCATAGGAGTGAGGACAAGTGTCTGGTAAAACACGAAGTAATCGTAACTTGGCGCAAGTGATATGACGACCATCGCCAAGCTGGCGAAGACAAGGCCAGTAAGGGCGATTGTTGGCATCGCATAGAGAATGGATAGCCATGATGCGTAACCGAGAGCGGCGGCGACGATCGCGATCGCTGTTCCGGCCAGAACGGACTTACTGGCCGCCCACACCAGTTCACCTAGGACGATATCGCCAAGCGTTAGCTGAGTAGAGAGAATTGCTTCCCAGGTGCGCTTGGCGTCCATGCGTGCAAAGGCTGCATACATGGTTTCAAAGGTCGCCGACGTCATGGCGCTGGTCGCGACCATGCCTGCCGCCAGGAACGCGATGTACGAAGTCCCCTCAACGCGCCCCAGGATCAGTCCAAGGCCAAAGCCGAGGCCAAACAGATTGGTTAGAGGATCTGCGAGGTTGCCGAGAATCGATGCAAGTGCGACTTTCTTCCATGCGAGGAAGTTCCGACGCCATACCGCGATCCAGTTGTACGCGTTAGCGGGCATCACCGCCGCATAACTTTCACCCATCGCTCACTTCTCCATCTCGCGCCCGGTCAGCCGCAAAAACACGTCTTCGAGATTCGGGGGGCGCTGCAGAATACGAAGGCTCGCATGCCCACGCAGTTGCTCGCGCACCTGCTCCGGATATGGCGCATAACAAAAGAGCGTTTCTCCACTCACTTCGACGCGCCGCGCATACGGCCTGATCAGCTCGCGGAGGTGATGTGGATCACCCCCATAGATTTCGATCACGTTGCAGCCAATATGCTCATCGATCAGGTCGTCTGGCTTGCCTTCGGCGATCTTGCGTCCACCCTCGAGGACACACAGCCGATCGCACAAGCGTTCGGCCTCTTCCATGAAGTGAGTGGTCAAGAGAATCGTCTTGCCCCGCGCAAGCAGAACTCGCAGACGTTCCCAAATCAGGTGGCGGGCGTGCGGATCCAAACCAGTCGTCGGCTCATCCATCACGAGCAAATGCGGGTCATTGATTAGCGCACGTGCCAGCGTCAGCCGCCGTTTCATGCCACCGGACAGCGCGGCAACGCGCGTGTCCGCTTTGCTCTCGAGGCGTGCGAACTCGAGCAGCGAGGGGGCGACCGCCTCGATCTCGCGAGCGCTCATGCCGAAGTAGCGGCCAAACACCAGCAAATTCTCTCGCACGGTGAACTCGAGTTCAAGATTATCGAATTGCGGCACCACGCCGATACGCACACGTGCGACACGAGCGCGTGCAGGCACAGGCTCATTGAGCACCGTAATCTTTCCTCCGTCCGGCGAGATCATGCCAAGCAGCATGCGCGCGATCGTGCTCTTGCCGGCTCCATTCGGCCCGAGAAGGCCAAAGCACTCTCCGCGCGCGACCGAGAACGACAGCTCATTGACGATGACCTTGTCGCCAAATGATTTTCTCACGCCGGCAAGGTCGATTGCTACGGTGGACATGATCACTCTTAGGCTGAGAGAAGTCGTTCGTCCGACAATGGCTTCCCTACCACCGTTTTGGTCCAGAGCAGGCCGTCGCACCACACATGCTCAACGCGTCCCCAGTGGCAGGCCGCGGCAGCATCCGGGAAGAATCCACGCCCGTGGAGGTTAGCACTGGTATTGCAGAGCAGCGGAATGCCGGTAAGCTTCTCAAATTCGACGAGAAGCTCGGCGATTTTGTGCGGAGAGTCGCGGGAGATTGTCTGCAGCCGCGCCGAACCGTCGAGATGGACGACAGCGGGGACCTTGTCGCGCCATTCCGCGCGGGTCTGGTGATCGAACAGCATGTAGGGATCTGGCGTACCTGGGGTGAAAATCTCCGGCGCCCGATCCTCCAGACAGATCGGCGCCACCGGTCGGAACTGCTCGCGACGCTTGATGTCGTTGAGATGATCCTTCATTGCCGGGGAGGTCGGGGCTGCAAGAATGCTTCTGCCGCCCAACGCCCGCGGGCCAAGTTCGGCGCGCCCGGAAAGGAAGATGACCGGCTTGTCGTCCGCGAGAATCGCCGCAAGTTCACGCAGACTGCACGGCGCCGCCTCCCAATCCGGCGGAAGCTCGCTGTCGTGCAGGACCGGACCCCTGTAGACTGACCATTCCAATGGCCCGAAGCCATTTTGCGCCGCCATCGCGCCGCAAGCAGCGCCGATCGCCGAGCCGCTGTCATTCGGAAACGGCGGCACCCAAACATTATCGAACAATCCAGTCGCACGAAGCGCGCTGTTCCACTTGATATTGAGACCGCAGCCGCCGGCAATACATAGATTTCGCGCTCCCGGAAGCGACGAGTGTTGCAGCAGAACCATCGCCATTTCCTTGACAAGAAGACGTTCCACGAACACATGAAACGACGCAAGGACGTCCTCCGCTCGCTTGGCCGTCAGGCGCAAAGCGCTTGCCTCGAAGAAGTCGTGCAGAGCTGCAAGAGACGCTTCCGGATTGTTGATCTCAGCGCGGTACCGACGTGCCTGCTCCGTGTCAGCGGCGAAGCGCTTTTCATAGAGCTCCTGAAACACTGCGACGATGCTTTCATCGACAGAGCCAAGCGCGATGTAAGCCATCAGCTTGCCGGCGATGCCCAAATCCCAGCTGGAGCGGTTCGGCTGCCTGTATGGGCCGAAGTGAAGGCCCGCGGCAGCATAGGCATGTCCGATCATCGGAAACAGGCATGCAATGAGCCGTGCCCCCCGAGGTTCCACATAGTAAAGACGTGGAAAGATGCAGCCGTCCCATACCAGACAGAACGCGGGTTTTCCCGCACCTGCAAAGGGACTGGTGCTATATGCTGACGCGACGTGGCCTGTGACGTGCGGGTAGCTCTTATATGGAAACACCTTGTCTCCGAGGATCAGGCCAAAGCCGTCGACGGAATCAAGAAGGCCCTCAGCATGGCGCTCGACATATGGCGCCCCCTTCAGCGCGATCGGCACAGCTCCACTTAGGACCTGGAACTGCGACTCAATCTCCCCATCCCAGCCGTCGATGACGAACTGATCGATATCCCGCGGATCCAGGCCATGCTCCGCCAAGGCAAGCACGACTGCATCGAGATTCTCGACGGATTGGTAGCGTGGACCGTTGCCGCACTTCTCTTGCTCGGTGCAAAAGACAAGCCGCCCGTCCTCGATGACAGCAATTGCCCCGTCATGGGTTAACTTGATGCCGCAGATGCGCATACGATCCCCTAGTCTAGTGGCCGACGTTTGATTGTTCTGACGAGTGACCCGGCTTCCGGAACCGGACTATCAAGGAGTCTTCGTTGATTGACTCGGTGTGGCAGTGCAGACGTTCGACCTCCGATAGGCTCTCGTTGAAGACGGCGATCGCCGTTTCGGCACCAGCAGCATGCCCCCACCGTTGACATGTGGCATCAGGTGCGGACCCGAATATCAGAGCCCCATTTGGTGCTAGGATCCTCACCAGGTTGCGGATAGCCGCTTGCATCTCGACAATGTCCTTGAGGTAGTAAAGAACCTCGGCCACGACGATCAAATCGAACTGTTCAGTGGTCGAGAACCGCTGAATGTCGCAGGTCACCCACGTGATATGTGACCACTTCCTGGTCCGTAGTCGCGCTCGCTCGATCGGCTGCGGCATGACATCGACCACGGTGAGTCGTTCGCATAGCGGAGCCAGCATGTCCGTGAATGCACCGGCTGCACATCCTACTTCGAGGCCACACGAAACATCTCCGTTGCAACCCGACATCCGGAGCATTTGAGCGTATCGCTCCTGCTCGAAGGCACTACTGTCGAGACGCCATGGATCGTCGGCAGCCAACTCTCGCTCTAATTGCTGATGGTTTGCGTCCACGGTCATGAGCCAATTACCTACTTGCAGGCAGTCGAACGATCGCTACCGCAAACACTCTTTGTTGCCGTCAGGCTCGATGGGCTCTGGGAAACCCTCGCCTTACGAATTATACTAGACATTCCCCATTTACTTGCAGCACTTCGTCCAGCGTTCGGGTGCAGAATGACAGATTGCTTTTCCCCATCGGCCGGCACGTTGGCGACCTTGCGCGAGAGCCAATCGCTGTTGCTCAATGTACAAAGCGCATAAGCCTTCAAAGGAAGTAAGAGAAAGATATTGATCGGTGTGTGGAGCGAGAAGCCGAGAAACCGCAGTTCGCGAGCACGAATGGCTGCCACACTGCACCGGACCATTGTCATTGCTGCAATCGTCAATACCGTCCACCAGGGTACAGAGCCTGCCATTAGGAGCTGCGCGAGCGCAGCGAGTGATGAAAGGGCGAGAAGCAACGGGCCGAGATTTTGCCCGATAACGTCTAGCGTCAGATAGCCATCGAGCTCTGGCAGCAGGCGCAATGCGAGGAACGTGTCCCGGAAGGTACTGCGGGCCCAGCGGAGTTGCTGACGTAGATATGGCCCAAGGCGGTCCGGGACGACTGTTGCTGCGATCGCGTCCGAGACGTATTCGGTTCGAAAGCCCGCCTTGAGCATGAGGATCGTTAGATGGCGATCCTCGCCGAAATCGCTCGGCTTCCCTCGAAAGAATTGCGCTTCATATTGATCAAGAAGCAAGGCGAGCGCGGAGCGACGATACATGGCACATGGGCCGCAGCAGCACATGACCGCACCGAAACGCGCCTGCGCCGCGCGCTCTTCGTTGCATGCTAACCAGTATTCCATATCGATCAGCCTGGTCAGCCAGGTTTGGCTGCGATTGCTCGCTATCAATTGACCCATGGCCGCACCGATTTGCGGGTCATGCATCTTCAATACCAGCTTCGTGACAACGTCAGCGGCAAGTATCGTATCCGAGTCGACGTTGAGGACCAGGTCACCGGATGAGCTGCGTATCGCAGCGATCTGCGCCTTGCGTTTTCCAACGTTGTTTGCCAGCAAGATGATGCTGAACCTCGGATCGTTCGCATAGATTTTGTGCACAGGCGCGACAAGGTCGCGATTTGCAGATCCGTCGTCGACCACATAGACCTGTAGCTTTCCGGTGTAGTCTTGACTCGCAAGCGACTCCAGACATTCGGCGAGCGTGATTGGATCTTCGTTGAAGCACGGCACGATGACGTCTACACTGGGAAGGACCACCTCCGATCGTCCCAGGTTGTGCTGCAGCGATGAGTTAATCGCCGGTTGAGCATAAAGCGCTTGCGCGCTCTTGTAGATCGTCGAGAGCAGCGCATAAGACGAAACAGCGACGGCACTGGTTGTAGCGAGCAGGTCCATAGGGTGTCAGTTTTTGCTCAGTGAAGTTGAGGGAGTGGATGGATTACAAACCCGCGCCGTTGTAGTGCCGGGATCAGATGTGACAGGGCCATCGTGGTCTGATCGCGCAGCGTGGCATCAGTGCACGGTCGCTCCTCATCAGGAGGATATCCGTCGTGCAGGAGCACAATTGCACCCGGGCGAACGCTCGCGAGTACTGAATTCACAATTCTATCGACCCCGGGGCGGGACCAATCTCTCGGATCGACCGACCAGTGCACAGCTGTGAGACCGGCGCTCGCTGACACAGCGAGCACCTCTTGCGTCCACATGCCGTAAGGTGCTCGCATGTGCCTAGGTGAGGCCTGCGGGCACGCCGAACGGATCGCCTCGCTCGCCGTGAGAACTTCATCGCGTACCTCCGCTGGTCCGCATCTGGAAAGATCCGGATGGGTCATCGTGTGGTTCGCAACCTCGTGCCCTTCCGCGATCATTCGTCGAATGAGTTCAGGTTGTTCGGCCGCGTACGTGCCGATCACAAAGAACGTCGCCGGAATCCCATGTTGCGCCAGCACATCGAGCACCTCTGGCGTGCAAAATGGATTTGGCCCGTCATCGAACGTCAAATAGACGGGGCGACTTCCGGCCACGTCAGCATAGTCGCAGCGGACAGCAGATAGGGGGAGATGCTCTTTCACAACTCAGGCCCATTCCGATCGATGACCGTCCCGGCCGGCCACTCGCCTATCGAGCGTCCAACCGGGAAAACCACCACGATCACGTCTTCGATGCGGGTCGGCGACAAATTGGGATAGACATCCGGATGCGTGGAGCGGACGCGAATGCCGGACATGAGGGTGGCAAGCCCCTGCCTTCCGACCAGTCGAGTCATGTGTTTCTCAAGCGCAGGCCGAACCGTGCCAAAGCCGAATGGAATCCCGAGCTCCTGCAGTGTGGGATACATCACGCGCATTGCGTGGCTGATTCCCAGCCCTTCGAGATCCGGACGCACCGCATACAACCCCAGTTCGGCCACGAGGAGATCGACCCCACCAATCTTGATGAAGCGGCGTAGTAGCCCGAGGTGAGCAGCTATCCCGCGCGCGTCGTAACCAATTACGCGGAGCTCAGGTCTTGCCCCGGCCCAACTTCGGTTGCCCTCAAATGGCTGCGCATTGAACGCACCGGTCGGCCCGTAGCTCTTGCGGAAGAACTCGGCGAGTTCGGCATGATCGGTGAGCCGCAGTTCGTTTTCCCAGCGACGGCTCCACTGCACTTGAGTGCGTGTAGAAGGAGCTTCCGCAGTCCGGGATACGGCGATGTTCATGGCGAGCTTCCTTGTGCCAGTGGAATGAAGAGCGGAGATGGTCACTTGAACTCGCTAGTCGCCAACAGTGAAATGCGCTGCTATGACCCGTCGGAGCGCGGCACTCCTCGCCTGCACCGCGCCGTGCGCCTTCGCTCGCGATGAAGATATCGCATGGTTCGCGCTCGTGATCCGGCCAAAGCCCTGCGCGAGATATGCCGAAAGATGCCGACGAGGCGATTGGACTGGCGAGAGCCTGTCTGCACCACGAAGCTTTGCCGCCTCGTCTAGCATCGCTGTCGACGCTTTGACGTCTGAGGGCAGGTCTTCGATGCGCGGGGCCTCATCGATGGCGCATCGGAACGCCATCAAATCACACTGGTTCTTATCCATCTTCGACACGCCCTGAATGCGGTGGATAGGCGAGCCATTTGCAGAGTCGCCTGAATTTCTTGGCATCCGCAATCTGCGCCTGCCGTTATGTCGCGACACTAGAATGCGGCTGAACGCGCTCTCAAGTGTACGCGGGTAAACCTGCAATATGGAAAGGGATGGAACACGCATACCAAGGTTTATCGAGGTCCGCCTGACGTCTCGATCGAGCGAGCTTCGCACAGAGAAGAAGCGACGCGGCTCGCGCGGCGCGCCCATAGCCGCTCTCGAAACACATGCGGCGCCAGCTCGCACGTCCAGGAGTTGTTCTCTGAGTCCGCGTGAACGAGCAGCAGCCATGGTGATATGCTCGATTATTTTTTCCAAACTGATGTTTGCTATCCAACATCCCGCTATTTGGTAAAATCGATAGTTCCGATGGAACACATCCACACGATGGATAGACTTACAAGATGCGGTTCAAGGGACTTGATCTAAACCTTCTCGTTGCGCTCGATGCTCTGATGACGGAGCGCAACCTCACAGCGGCGGCGCGCAAAATTAACCTGAGCCAGCCCGCTATGAGCGCTGCCATCGCTCGGCTGCGTACCTATTTCCGCGATGAACTATTTACCATGAGAGGTCGAGAGCTCGTCCCGACACCTGGCGCGGAGGCGCTTGCAGGCCCGGTTCGCGAGGCGCTGCTGCACATCCAACTCTCGATCATATCACGGGACGCGTTCGACCCGACTCAGTCGAGCCGACGCTTCAGGTTCATTCTCTCCGATTTCATGACGATCGTCTTTTTGCGCAAGATTGTGGACCGTCTTGCACAGGAAGCTCCCGCGGTGCGCTTCGAATTGCTGCCATTTTCCGATGAACCCGATGAGCTGCTCCGCCGGGGCGAGGTCGACTTTCTCATTCTGCCGGAACTGTTCATGTCGAGCGCGCATCCTAAGGCGACGCTGTTCGACGAGACCCTCGTATGCGTGGGATGCCGCACGAACAAGCAGCTATCGCGGCAACTTACGTTCGAGAAATACATTTCGATGGGCCACGTTACGGCGAAATTCGGACGGGCGCTCAGACCAAACCTCGAAGAATGGTTCTTGCTCGAGCACGGCGTCAAGAGACGCATTGAGATCGTTGTGCAGGGCTTTAGCCTGATTCCGCCTATATTGTTAGATACGCGCCGTATCGGCACAATGCCCTTACGACTCGCCAAACACTTCGAACAGCGGATGCCACTGCGGATCGTCGAACCACCGCTCCCTCTGCCCACATTCACCGAGGCTGTGCAGTGGCCTGCGTTCCACAATACCGACCCGGCAAGCATTTGGATGCGGCGGATATTGCTGGAGGAAGCATCCAACATGGCATCTGGGCCTCAGGAGACTCCAACTCGCAGACGCTGCTAGAATCATAAGCCGCTCTCGGCAAGTTCCAAATACGCTCCGAACCCTTGGACATGCTCGGCCGCTTTCGTCACTTCAACGTTTCTGGCGCGAAGCGGCCAGAGATGGCGATCGGTTGCGAAGAATTGCCGAGTGGCGAGCGGTGATCTCGCTGGTGAGGTTTGGTGCGCTTGCACCTCAAACCGGCGACGCCCGGCCCTATCGCGTCAGAACTCGCCTCCACCAGTGCGACAATGTTTGGCTTGCCCGATAAAATCGCTTGAATCGCACCCCGCGTCAGGTTGTAGGTTGGCCGCCGTGCTAACGCTGCGCTACGCGACCGTCGACTGGGCGGTTTGGTGAACTGACGGCGCTGGCCGGGACACTGGGTTGAACTGCCATTAACCAACTGATCGGGCCCTGTTGCGTGGCTCGCTGGAAACGGCGAGACCGATCAGCTTCGGGACTCCTGACGGTTTCTGGCCGCCGCTGGGTGGCCTGCCGCCTTGCTCTCCAATGTTGCGGTCATTTTACGAGCGTCTTCTCGCGATCGCAGGATGGAAACGATGTCCATTCGGGCGAGCCAATAGGACCTCCAGACGCAGCCGTCACCGCTCGTTGTATGCGCCGCAGTTACGTTCCTGCCGGATAAGAAGACATGCGTTTCAAAGGTCTAGATCTAAATCTTCTCGTCGCGCTGGATGCTCTCATGACTGAGCGCAATCTCAGCGCGGCGGCACGCAAGATTAACCTTAGTCAGCCGGCCATGAGCGCAGCCGTTGCCCGCCTGCGCTCCTATTTCGATGACGAGCTGTTTGGGATGAGGGGGCGGGAACTTGTCCCCACCTCACGCGCGGAAGGACTCGCAGCTCCTGTGCGCGAAGCTCTAACGCGCATTGAGCTCTCAATAATCGCGCGGGACGCGTTCGACCCAGCTCGATCGAACCGGCGATTCAGGATCGGCTTTTCTGATTTTATAACAGTCGTATTCTTTCGAAATATCGTGGAGCGCGTCGCGCGAGAAGCGCCTGCTGTCAGCTTCGAACTCGTGACGCTCACCGATGAGCACGATGAGCTTCTCCGCCGCGGCGAAGTCGATTTTGTTATCTTGCCGGAATTATTCATGTCCAGCGTGCACCCCAGGGCGGCCCTATTCGAGGAGAGACTCGTTTGTGTAGGTTGCTGCACGAACAGCCAACTACTACGGCGGCTTACATTTGATCGGTATATGTCGATGGGCCATGTTGCGGTTAAGCTCGGAGGTGCGCGCAAGACGCTGGTCGAGGAATCCTTTCTACTCGATCTCTGTCTCAATCGGCGGATCGACATTCTCGTGCAGAGCTTCAGCATGATCCCGCCCCTGCTGGTAGGCACGAACCGCATAGGGACGATGCCATTAGGGCTTGTAAGGCATTTCCAAAGAACGATCCCCCTTCGGATTGCCGAGCTTCCGCAGCCATTCCCCGCCTTCACTGAGGCGGTCCAATGGCCCGTGCTTCACAATAGCGATCCGGAAAGCCAGTGGATGCGAGAGATATTGTTGCAGGAGGCTACCCGCATGGCAACTGGACAAGAGCCCTCCATCATCTGCACTTCGGAACGACCGGATACTGCCGGAGATTTCGCACGACCCGTCTCGCCGTTGTCGTAAGGACGATCTCAAGATCGTGCGAACCTTACATCCCAACGAATGTCTCAACGCACAATTTAGGCTCGCCTCTCTCGAATTCGTGGTCGCTCTATAAAGATCCTCGCAGCGGACGGCTATGATGACGACGTTGTGTAGGTCTTTCGAACGTTGGCATTAGGCTCGACGTGCGAGCGGCGGCTGGACCGTTGGCCTGCTTTTGGAGACAGGGACGCACGTTGCACCTGGCCGTCGGGCGCACCTGCCTCGATACAGCAGAATCGGCGCCGGGCTGTCGTCGTCAACTCTCCGAATCGGTAGTGGCTCCCGACGAGCGGAGACGGTTCTTTGCGGTTACCGAGTCGTACCACCACGCACAGTGAGCGTGGTGGTCATCGATCATGCACATGACCACGATCTCTTGCGTTGTCGAAGCAAGCATCGCGCACGCGTGTTGCCCTATCGCATCAGCCTGGAGTACATCGCATCTTCGTCGCTCCGTGCCGCGGGTCTGACTTCTTTTGGCCCTATCGGCGCCAAACGTCTTGACGACGTGCGCTGCCATTACGCAATGACAAACAAGGAGCTGACGTTGGAGCAATGCAGCGGCGTGTTCGATCCGGAAGAGCTTTCCGTCCTGGGACGCCTTTATGATAGTGCGGTCATCGCGCTACCCCCATCGATGCGAAATCCGGAAAATTGCACTGCAATCGCCAAACTCATCTTGGAGCGTACAGCGGCTGGCGATGCTCAACTAGCATGCCTGACGAACTTGTTGAACACCATTTGCCCTCAGGGTTGATCCCCCGCCATTCTGAGGATAGTCACCACTCTCGCGCTGGAATGGAAGACGATCCAGCTAGAGCTTTGAAAAAGCTTGAATCACACGTGACGTCAGGTTGTAGGCTTTGAAATTGAACAACATGAGCAAAGCTACACCACGAAGGCGTCGATGGCGCATTGGCGAACTTGCAGAGGCGACCGGAGTAACGGTACGCACGCTGCATCATTATGAACATACGGGGCTACTAGCAGCCTCAGAGCGTACTGACGGCGGCCACCGGATGTACGACCGCGAAACCGTGCAACGGGTTAACCAGATTCGGGCGCTACGTGAGCTTGGCTTCTCGCTTGTCGAGATCCGCAAAGCTATGGAGGGCACGGCCTCACTCACGGACCTGCTGCGCAAACATCTTGAGCGGATAGAACTTCAAGTCGCTCGGGCAACTCTGTTGCGAGATCGCCTGCGCAACATGACCATCGACAGTGAGATCCAGGTAAGTGTGGATGACCTGCCAGCTACCTTGAATGCCATGTCGCGGGTCGAGACGCGTAGTCAGAAATCCCGATGCACCTGCAAGCTAGCTGCAGATCGCGAGGAGCGGTGGCGGCAGATCCGCGACGACCTGCGTGATTGTATGGATCGGGGCGAGCCCCCTTGCGGCGAGCGAGCAAAAGCTGTCGCAGCTGCAGCCCGCCTGCTGATCAGCGAAATCGCCGGCGCCGATTCACGCGTTTCGATGATCCTGAAGGTACTTGCACGTTTAAGCGCCCCCCGCAGTCTGGCTGGTTGGGATCCCTGCCTCATGCAATATCTCGATCTCGCCCTTGGCGGGTTGGAGGATCAGCCGTACTTTGGCTGATCGGCGACTCTGATGCTGGCCGACAGCTTTACGGGTTCGAGCGGACAGATCGTCATGGCCTCGCCGATCCGGGGCTCCCTGACGCCTTGATCGAGACTCCCTTCAGACGGGGCTTGAACCGCACGTAACGTCAAATTGTAGGCTCTTACGTGGTCGCAATCTGGCCGACCTGACGCACGCTTCGCTTGGCTGGCGGCCTCGACCTGCAGCCACGTCTGATCACAGCTGTTGGCGGTTCACTTTAGGTGAGCATTGGGAGCTTTACAATGTTAAATGGGCATAACGCTTCTGCTGCGAGTGCAGCGCTTCTCTTCTGCGCCCTCGCTTCGGCTGCGCGCGGCTCCGAAGTCAAGATTGCCGTGGCTGGGCCAATGAGCGGAAGCAGCGCTGCGTTCGGCTTGCAAATGCGCGATGGTGCGGCTGCGGCGGTCGAGGCGTTGAACGCTTCGGGCCTACTTCCCGATACCAGGGTGGTTATGAGTGTCGCCGACGACGCCTGCGACCCGAAGCAAGCCGTCGCAGTCGCGAATAAGCTCACAACAGAGCGGGTACGGTTGGTCATTGGTCATTTTTGTTCCTCTTCGTCGATCGCGGCCTCCGACATCTATGCCGAAGCAGGCATCGTTCAGGTCTCCCCTGGCTCGACAAATCCTCAGCTAACAGAACGAGGCCTTCAGACCGTCTTTCGGATCTGCGGCCGCGACGACCAACAGGGCACCGCTGCCGCTGAGTACATTCACAGGAACTACCCTAACGCCAAGATCGCAGTGCTCGACGACAAGAGCACCGCAGGCAAGGGTATTGCCGACGTGGTTGAGGCACAGCTTCAGATGTTCGGTGAACAAGTCATTCGGCAAAGCTACGTAGCCGGCGAAAAGGATTACAGGGCCCTGGTCTCAAGAATGAAGAAGGATGGGGTGCGCGTCGTCTATATCGGCGGCTATCATACCGAAATCGGCTTGTTTGTACGCCAGGCATCAGAGGCAGGAGCGGGCCTCGTCGTCATGGCGAACGATCCGTTGATGACCTCTGAATTCTGGGCCATTACCAGCACCGCTGGAAATGGCACGTTGTTTACCTTCATGCCGGATCCCGCCAGGAATGCCAATGCGGCCGGCGTGGTAGCCGGACTCAAAGCTTCCAACCTGTCCGCTGAAGGCTACACGCTTTACGCCTATGCTGCCGTGCAAGCATGGGCAGAGGCGGTGAACCGGACCGGCTCGCTCAATGCTGCGCGCGTCGCCAGCGCACTTCATTCACGGGCGATCGATACCGTGATTGGGCCAGTGCGGTTCGATACAAAGGGAGATAATGCGGTTCCTGGTTTTCTGGTTTACCGCTGGCGCGACGGCCGTGTTGAAACTGTCGAGCAGAACTGATTGGCGTCAACGCCGCCTCCCCAAACCCAAAGTGACACGGATGATGAGACGCCCTCAGGACGTTGGAGCAGCGATACTCGCAAGCTCTCTTATTCTTGCAGCTTTCGTAGCGTTCGTCGCGTTCGTTGCAGCCCTCGCAGAGCTACCTGATGTCGACCTGAACGAGACGCTGCGTCCGACCATAGACAAATAGTAGCCTGTCGCGCTGATCCGGCTCGCGGGCACATGACCTCTGAAGCGGCCATCTACAATGGTGCTAGGTTAGGTGGCATGGACATTTCTGCGGCCAAGCGTTGGGGCAGGCGAAGAAGAGGAGAACGCGAAGCTAACGGTGCTTCTGGTCGAGCACATGCTCGGTGAGGAGGCGCTTCGCCACCTTTTTTCAAAGTAACTGCCGGACCGCCATCTACGCATTCTCGTGACCCAATCACACGTGCAACGTCAGATCCACGCACCCAAAGAGAAACGCACTAAGCCGTCAAATGAGGAACAACACCTCTTTGAGCGCGACGGCACGAAGCAACCAGGGCTCGCCGCCCCATATAATCGGAGATTGATCGAGTGAAGAGTGGCCTTCCTTCAAGACTAAGGTGCGGCATTTTCGACCATTTGGATGACGACGGTCGAGATGCCGCACGACAATATGAAGATCGTCTCAAGCTGGCGGAGGCCTGTGATTCTCTGGGCTTCTACGCTTATCACCTGGCCGAACACCATTGCACACCTCATGGCAGAGGGCCCTCGCCGAACCTGTTTCTATCAAGCCTGGCGCAGCGCACCCGGCAATTGCGCTTTGGTCCGCTCGTCCTGTTGCTCAATCTTTATCACCCATTGCGCGCATTCGAAGAGATCTGCATGCTTGACCAGTTGAGCGGCGGCAGGCTCGAGCTCGGGATCGGCCGCGGCTCCCAGCCGATTGAATGGGGCTATTTCGGCATCAGTGCAGAAACCGCACCAGGCCGTTATACTGAAGCCAGCGAAATCCTGAATATTGCACTGAAGGGACATACGCTATCCTATCAGGGACACCACTTTGAGCTGAGCGAAATACCCTTAACCTTGAGGCCTCATCAACGTCCATATCCGCCGACCTGGATCGCCAGCAATCGGGCCGAGTCGGCGCAGTGGGCCGCTGCAAATGGCGCCAATCTGGCGTGCATAGGCCCCGCCTCTGTTGTCCGGAAAGTTACGGAGGCCTACCGCTCCCAACGCGGCCACAATACAACCGCACATGGCCGCGAGCCATTTCTCGGCCTCGCCCGCATGGTCGTAATTGCTAAGTCTGACCAGGACGCTCATGCGGCGGCCAAAACTGCGTATGGACGATGGCTGGAGAGCTTCAAGTTTCTTTACGACTTGAACGCCATTCCGACGCCGCCCGCCCTTCCGCTGACCTTCGATGCAGCACTTGAGAGCGAATTGTGTGTCGTTGGAACGCCAGCTTCCGTCCGGCAGCTTCTTCTTCAGCAGATGGAAGAGGCAGGTGCCAACTACTTGCTTTGCCAGCTTGCATTTGGAAACCTTCCGCTGGAGGTCTCCGTGTACACGGCAACCGCAATCAAAGCTGAAATTCTCGATAGCTTTGGTGGTTAATGTCTACATTGGGGAATCATAGGCTTGGCAGAGGAGACCGGCGCACTGAGGTTGTCCGAATCTGGTTGCGATTTTGGTTGTCGTTTGCCCTGGGCGCGAAGGCGATCGTCAGCCTCAATGGGAGCGATCAAGCATTCACTTTTTCTGACTGCGCTTCTTCTTACTTCGGCACATGAAACTCTGCTTTCGAAGAGAATTCTTCGTTGTGAGCGCGCTTTGCGCAATGGACTGTCTGCATGGGCGAACTGGCGGCGGTGCCGTCTACGTCAGCAACGGCAAGATTGTCGGGGTCGATGTTGGAAACCTTCGCTATAGTGGCACCTACATCGAGCAGGCGGCCGCATAAAGGGGACTGTCACTTATATGCGCCAACCGGCGGCACGCTTGCAATTGGCGCTCAAGCACCGGCAGACAACAGATGGAGCCTGACGCTCGATTGGCCTGCCAACTTCTCAGATGGGAAGCCACAGGCGCTCATGGTTGAGGTAGTCCGGTACACGTTATACTGGAGAAAATCGGCGATATCTGACCCGCCTGTCGCACGCGGGCCTCGCCGACTGGATCGCCTTTTATAACGAGGAGCGCCCGCACCAGGCACACGGCTATCGCACGCCGATAGCGGTCTGGCGCGCCGGCGCTACAGCCAAGGCTGTGGACATGGTGGACAACGCCGAAGAGGCGTTGCCCACATGCCCACAACCTCAACAACAGACGCAGACAGAGGCCCTCGCGGCCCGATATCAGAAAATCGGAGCGGCGAGAGTTCCAACTAAGAAGGCGGCGTCAGTGCTCCTGCTCCCGGGGTCCACTTCAGTGTTGCGAGCGTTTATCAACTCATCCGCAGGCGGACGCTCTTCGTCCGCTTCGATCTCGCGGGCCTTTTCAATGAAGGCCAGCGATTGCTCAGGGTCATCCTGCATCTGCGGGAGGCCGGAGCTGGTGGATAGTCGCCGTCGAGATTCCACGGCCTTCTCTTCTTACGCACATCGGTGGAGTTTTTGTGGGACCCTCGTGACATCTGGAGTCCAATCTAGACGTATTCGCTGCGATTTTTTGTCTTCTCTATCATGGCCGGTCATCAACGAATCAGCAGGCTCGCCTAAAGGCCCTCAAACTCACTGAACCAAGACTGCGGGAAAACACTAAATAACCCACTTTCGATGTACGCGATGAGATTACTCGTGTACGCGATCCACGAACTGGATGCGTCCCATCAACACTTTCGATTTTACCAATTTCAGCCAAATACCCCATAAGTCGATCGCCGGTTTCCGGAAAGCACATTTCACGAATGTCGTGTGACCATGGATCCTTCTTGCTATCAGCATAGTCGCAGGCCGATTCAAGCTTCTCGTGGCTGCATCCCTAACGACACCCATCAATCTTTGGAATCGAGACGCGTGCGGCGCAAATCCAGTCGGATGGCCAATCGCAACGTCTGGCGCGCAGCGTATCGCGCTGTCGCCTGCCCCTTTGCAATCTTACTAAGGCGCTCCAAGAAGATCGGCTCTCGCGCACACTGCTTGGCCAAAGCAAATGCGTGCGCTGCATAGAATTCGGGCAGTCGAACTGCCCTCTACACCGGTGCGGGCGGGACTTTCCGCCCTGACCAGGCGGGCAGCGTCGACAATCCGCCGCTGTCGCGGCCTTCAGGCAAAGCAGTGCGATCAGCTATCTGACCAGGCTAAGTGCAAGCGACATATCCTCCGGCCAGGACGATGCACTGATGTCGATCGGCGTGATGAGACCAGTCTGGCGATCTTGCTGCCCACGCCCATACGTCGTGTGATCGCGGATTCTCACTCCGCTCGCATGCACAGTACTCGTCGGCGGGCCGCCCCCACATCCACTGCTTACAGACTGACGCCACCCTATCTCATTCTATGCGCCGGCGCTCTTCGACCATATCCCGACGCGGTTATCCCTCGTCTGGCGAGGCCTCCGGTTACGTCTAGATCGCTATGTCAGGCGGCAAGCAATCCCGCAGCAGTTCGGGCCTCGCTTCTCGACTTGCCGTCATCAGCGGTGTCCCCGCTAGCTGGAGTCACTGCCACGGCCCAACGCGCTGGACCGGCTCGACGATCCAATCAAATGACGGGCCATCTACAAGCAGTTCGCAGCGCTCTATACCGTCGATTCCGCCTTTGCGGTCGTTTCGCGGCACATGCCTGCCATCCTCTCCCTTCGGCGACCGTGCGTGCGCACCTTGCCTTGTGCAGCAGCCATTCGTTCTATCGCCGTCTGCCACAACCGTTAATCAGCCTGCTGCCTGCATTTAACCACTTTGGAGCAACACCGTGGAACTTGACCCTTCCAATTCACGCGCAGAGGACCTTGAGGAACGCATCGACCTGCAACTCGACATCGTGGCCGCCCTCATACGCGAAGAAGGCAACGAGCTCGATGCGATCCGACTGCTGAACGCACTCACAAACCAAATGATTACGGCGGAAGTGGAGCTCGGCCAGCTAGGCGATACCAGTACCGGGGGCCGCGCCAGCGACCAGCGAACGACGCGACTGTCGCGAGACCGTGGCGTTTACTACCCAGAAGACCTTCAGGTTTTGGGACGCCTTCTCGATCAGGCCGTGGCAGCATTACCGGCAGTGCTTCGAACTCCCGCAAATCAACTGAAGATCGCGAAACTAATTCTGTCACGTTCAGCAGCAGCCGACTGAGATTTCATTTGCCTTTTTCTGCGGTTGATGGCGCGCTTATCGAACGTCCCTGGGCTGACTGCTGCGGCCGTACGTACCGGGGATCGACGACTTGGCGTCTATGGGCACACCGTCCCGTAAGCGCGCCGGTTCCGCTGGCTTTTCCATATCGCAACTGTTCGCCACCATGCTCGAAAGCTGGAGCCTGCACCGAGAGCAGGAGACCACGCGCAGGGCAGAGCAAAGGACGATGGGCCCCGGACACGTATCAGAAAGCAAACAAGCAGTGTTCGGAAAACGCCACACGCTTCCAGAAACGCTTCTTAGCTTGAGACTGCGAATGGAGCGTAACGATCCATTTTCATTGTGGCTTTAGTCGTGATTGGCATGGCGCCGATTTTCCGATTGCAGGAAGAGCCGCAGTTATTGACCGATGCCGAGCAACAAGAGCGCTGCGGTAACGAAGTCGCGCGACGCGTGCTCGTTTCAGCCGCTTCAGAATTATTCGAATTGCGCCTGGCAATACGACTGCGGGGTCATCGGAACTTCAACAAACATCTATAGATTCATTGAAGCACCGAGAGCAGCTCGATGTCCGAGCGTCCTGCTGCTCTGATGTCTTACTTGCTGGGACAAGCCACAGGCTCTCGGTTAGCTTTGCCAAAGTACCTCCTTGTATCAGGACGTCGTGGAGTGTTGAGATGGATCAGTTCTTACCGGAGCAAGTGCAGATGACAGATGCTATCGTGAGCGTCGCATTTGATAAGGCCTGGCGCTTTGTTGAGAAGGATCCGTTGCTGGCGCATAATCTCAAGACGGTCCTCCACAGCCGGTTGCGCACTTTCCTTGAGTCTTCGATAAGGAAAGGCGAACGGAATACTTTAAATCTGGCAAATGAGGCGATACGCAGCTTGCGGGCTGAACTGGCGCCGTCGACGGAGCAATAAGGCGCTTGAACCTCTACTGCCATATAAGGGGACCTTATGCGGCGGGAAAACAACCGGGGCAGAGCGTGCTCGAGCTGACCTTCCTCCACTCACGTTCAGCCCCGCTGAAGACAAGCACGTTCGCGACGACTGTTGCCTATGCAGCTCTTCTAGTGACCCCAGACCAGTAACCTGGAACCCAGAGCAAGTCGGCGACGGGACGGAACAGCCGCGCAATATTCGCTCGCGCCAGCGGAAACGCCCTAGCGTTTTCTCTCCTGACCTTGGCTCGGCACGAGCTTGCTCAACTTCAAGCGAGAGCCTCGTCAGGCACAGCCGCATCGGCTTCTTGGCATGGTCGATCGAGGTCTTAGCAGAGGAAAATCGTGCTGCACTTATGATAGGTCCGGAGCCAAAGCGATCCAGGCCTGTGATCGATCATCGCCGCATCGCCCATGACTGCAAGCGGCAGCACGGCCCTCCTGCCGGAAGAATGAGCTTTTGCGCGCCCGAGACGTCTTCGATCAGCGGTCTTCATTTGCCGAACTCTCTGAACAGCGAGCATGCACGGGACGTGTTGGCGCAGACTGGCCTTGTCGCTAGTTAGCGAGAGGGAATCAAACACCTCGCAGCATTTCGGCCGAGGCAGTGCATGGCAAGTTGCGCGCGCCACAATCTGACGCGGCGTGCGATTTGACCCTTTTCTTTCGAAGACATGTTGTGCGGCAGTTACAGCAATTCGCGATCATGTTGTTAAACGCACGGCGCTGGGGGCACCGAAAGGAACAACACTCGAATGAAGAATTTTCTGATTCTGACCGCAAGCATCGGCGCACTCAGTGCGGCCGCTCCCGCATTCGGCACGGACCTCGCCGGGCAGCCCGCCCAGGTCAAGGCGCCACCGCTCCGGGTCGCAGCCCCGATTATCGATTGGTCCGGCTACTATATCGGTGTCAATGGCGGCTGGGGAACGAGCCGCAACTGCTGGGATTTCAATGGAGTCACTCCCGAGGGTTGCCATAATTCGACTGGCGGTACCGTTGGCGGCCAGATTGGTTATCGTTGGCACATCTTCAACATGGTCTACGGGATCGAAGGCCAGGGCAATTGGGCCGACTTCAGCGGCTCCAATGTCAGCGCCGCCTTCCCAGCAAACACCATTGGCACCAAGACAGATGCGTTCGGTCTGCTCACCGGCCATATTGGCTACACGTTCAATGCCGTGCTGCTGTACGCCAAGGGCGGTGCTGCGGTGACCAGCAACACCTATCACTTGAACTCGGTGGCTACTGGCACCGAGATTGTAGACAATGATGTGCGTTGGGGTGGCGCGCTGGGCGCCGGTGCCGAAGTCAGCCTCGCGCCCAGCTGGTCAGCTGGCGTCGAGTATTCCCACTTGTTCATGCAGCGCAGCAACGTAAGCTTCCCAGCGGCCGTTGCGGCCGATCGCGTCCACCAGGACGTCGATCTCATCACGGCACGGCTCAATTACAAGTTCGGCCCTGGGTTTGCCAAATAATGATCTCGACGCGGTTGCGTGAATCGGGAGCCCCGACCGCGGTCGGGGTTCTTTCTTCACACGCTGCTTCCCCTTCCGAAGCACCAGGTCCGAGTTCGTCTAAGCAGGGATCACCGGCTGGATGGAACGACGCCGCCTGACCTCAACACGGGCGGACGAGGTCCGTCGATTCAACATCTGATGGCACTTTCGGCGAAGCCGCAAGTACAACACTCCTTGAGGCAAGTCCGAAACCTCTCGCCGCGTGAGGTTGCGGAGCTCCATAAGCATCCATTAACCTGCCAGAAGTTGAAGCAAGATTTAGCACTTGGTGCTCGTTCCATTCGACTGATGAATTCAAAGAAGATTGAGGCGAATTACTATAGTGACCGCCTGAATCCGGCTGGTCGCACCGATCTTTCGCATCGCATTTTTGATATGAAAATTGACTGTATTCTCGCTGATATTCATGATCTTCCCCATTTCCCAAGACAATTTCCCCCCCTTGCGAGCCACCTCAAGCAACTGATTTCCCGCTGCGATAGTGCAACGTTTCTTTCGCAATCATTATCGCGGGGCATCGATTAACCTGCCAGAAGCTGAAGCAAGATTGGCGCTTGGTGCTCGTTCCATTCGACTGATGAATTCAAAGAAGATTGAGGCGAACCGCCATAAGGACCGCTTGAATCCGGCTGGTCGCGCCCAGCTTTCGCATCGCATTTTTGATATGAAAATTGACTGTATTCTCGCTGATATTCAGGATCTTCCCAATTTCCCATGACGATTTCCCCTCTCCCACCCACCGCAAGCAATTGATCTCCCGCTGCGATAGTGCAATTTTTCTTTCGCAATCATTATTGCAGGGGCGAGCGATGTCGCCATAGGCGGTGTGAAACTGCGAGGCCAGCGCGTTGAGATGACCGATGTGATCCTGAGGATCAGCATCGTCGGACGCAGATGCAAACGACACCACGGATACCCGACCCAACGGGCCAAACAATGGCACGCTCATGCCATGCTTCAGGCCCGCCTCTCTCGCCTCGTCCAATACGCGTCTCTCGTCCGGTTGAAGTTGATAGCGGTCGGCGAGTTGGTCCCACAAAAACGGCCGCGATTGCATCGGCGTCCTCCGGATCACCGGATCGATAGTATGGTACTTGTGTTTGAAGTATCGGTCGCACCAGTCCGGCGGCCACTTCACAGCCACAGCCGGAGGTGGATACTCCGCCAGCCGAAGTGGCTCGACGAAGTTGAGAGCGCCGAAAGCGACTTCACTGAACCCTTCCTTGGTGGAACAGCTTACAAGAAGCTCGAACAACGCTCTGAGCGAATGCGTCTGTTTCGCGCATTCGGTGAAGCTAAAGAGATCCATGATGGGCGCCTCAGAACCTCGATCAAGCTCCCTGTCATTGTGTTCGATTGCGTTTGTTTCAGGCGGAGCCAAATTCAAATCCATGACCTGAACCCTTTGGTTTGTTCTTCGTGAAGTCTGAGCGCCACACCCTGCGTCAGATGCCATTCCCGGATTCGTGCCCTGCCGCTGGCTGCGCCGGCATGGTCGTCCCGTCAAACAGCCGAGATACCGCCATCATCCCTGGTCCGAGGCTGAACGGCACGGCGCAATCGAAGCGCCGTTGCACAGGCAAAGTGATTGGTCGAGCTCGCCGATAGCGTACTGGCGAAATCGAGATCACCGGGCGGTCGTCCGTGTTGATGGCCTGGCAGTGATAAAAAGCCCGATGGCCCTGACGACTCAGCTGGCGAGACGAACCAAACAGCACGAGCGGTCACAGGCCCAGCTCTGTTTAGATTGGATGGCGAGAAACCATGGTCCTGTCCGAAAGACGGTTCGCTTTGTCTCGAGGCCAAGCACGAGGACATGCTGGGCACTAAACTCCGCGATACAGGTAAGGTAGAGCACGCCCATGCGGTTGGCGGTGCCGGACTCGACTTGCGCGTTGTCGGTATCGATTCTCTGCTTGCCGACGAAGACAACAGGAGCGTCATTTTTCTTCCCAATCTTGCGAATTGCCATCGCTAACCGTTGGCTGATGCTCCGCCCTATGACGGCCTCGGGGACGCGATCGATGAGCAACACGGAACAGCCGAAGCCATACTCCTCGCCGGCGTCTCAGCGGGTCCGTCCGGCAGGTCCGGCGCAAATGAGTCGAAGGGGCAGAAAATGGCCACGTCAAAGATGCAATGGGAGATACTCGCAGTCGCGAGACCCGCTTGATGCAGAGGACACTTTGCATGCGCATCTCCAGAAGGGAGAGGACCCCGGATCGGATCGCACCAGTCCAGCAAGTGTCATACCAACTGCTGATTTCGCGAAAATCACCGCCGGGACAAGGGCTTGAAAGGCGGCCGGTTGGTCGCAAGGTAAGTGCATTGAAGCAATCATGACATTGGGAGGCAAAGGCGACAGCGCCATTTGCGCGAGCCGCAGCACGAGTAGGGGCCAGGAGATCTTTATCAGTATTCTGGAAAGCTGCGCCAATCTCGTTATCGGCTCGCGCATCGACTAAGTCTGCAAGCCATCTTAGTCCAAGTTCGGAGAAAGTTGGGTTAAGTCCGTCCTTGCAGCGCGCTGCTAATGGAGATTGTCAGGGAAGATGTGCTGAGCGCCAGAAAGTTGCAGTCAATTCGAAATGGGCAAGGATGCGGAGGCGCGGCAATGCGCCCCCTCCGCCACGAAGCTGCCAACATCGCGCCGCACCTATGAAATCAAGCACGCCGAGAGAGTCATCCTTCACCGGTTCTCCGATGAGTTCGACGCCGTTTTACAACAGGAATGGCGCTTGCTGGCGCAATGGTGAGTCGACGCGTCGTTCTTCGATCCCATCTCCATCTGAAACACGC
Organism: Bradyrhizobium sp. BRP20; assembly: GCF_020194215.1. Taxonomy (NCBI): domain Bacteria; kingdom Pseudomonadati; phylum Pseudomonadota; class Alphaproteobacteria; order Hyphomicrobiales; family Nitrobacteraceae; genus Bradyrhizobium; species Bradyrhizobium sp. BRP20. Next base: position 117,529 of record NZ_JADYVY010000018.1, read on the forward strand.
CGAGACCCTCTCACGCGGTCTCGCTAAAGGCTGCTGATAGAGTCAGGCGGTTTGGGGGCGTGAAGTATTGACATTTGCCGCAAACGTTTCAACAGCGAACTGAAGGCGATGATCGCCACAGATCATATACTGACGTACGTAGCCGTCGCTGTGCTTGATTGTTGCTGCCAACCGTCTTGCGGGGAGTCGTCATCAGCTCTCATTCGCGGAAGATGATCTTCAGACCCGATCGGCATATGAAGCGTAAACTTTCTCGATCCAGTGTGAATGGGCTGGAATGCCAGGGCGCGATCCCGCCGTGTAATGATCCCGTGCAAGATCTCGGAGCTGGCTTCTGCCTAGATGGCCTCCAGGCCGCCGCGCGAGAACGATTCCTTGTGACGGGATGATCGACGCTTCACCAGGCGGGCTATGTGAAACAGTGAGAGCTGCTGCTGGTGCACCGGATTGATCGCGAGGCCAATGAGGGGCAACTGCAATTGTGCGCGCTCTGCCGGTTCCGCTAGCCGCAAAGGCGATGTCAAAAAACAAAAGACATCAAGCGCTGAAGCAAAATAGAATACTGCAGATAGTGTCACGTGTGAGATTTCTGGCCGGGCTCGCGTTCGCTATAAGCAGGACCTGCAAGTTGTTGTGAGTTGGCGAGCTGCATTGGAGCCGGAACGAGACGCCGCCGAACCAAGGCGCACCCGACGCACTTTGCCGGGTGTGAAAGTGCGCCGGGCTCGCCCCAACATCATCAGTACATCCGTGATGATGCTCGCGGCAATGAGACAAGTAGCGTGGCGGAATTGAGGCTCATTGCGTTTTGTACTTGAACTTCGAAAATGTTTTTCGTGAGCTGCTGCAAAGGACTTGAATCGCACGCAGCGTCACATTGTACGATCGCGAACTTGGCGCTCTTCATCCAGCAAGCAACGTATTTTCCGTGACACGCCGGCCTTGGACGGGAGACACCGGTCGAATGCTGCGAGCATGCACATCGATTTTTCCACGAAAAGCCAGTTTGAACGTCTCGGGACAGCCTGCCCGCTCTTGATGATGCCTTTAGATCCCTGTCTTCGTCGCAAAACGGCTGCATGTCAGGGAGTACAGAAGCGACGCGCCCTCGGATGAATGATTGACACTGCACACAGCTTAGTCGGAGGACGTCGAGCCGCTTGGGCCGTACTCCTAAGACACGTTCATTCTACCCACAAGACTCCAGATAATCGCCAAGGAGCGACGCTCACTCCCACTGCCGGCCCTAAGGTGGTTGGCAGTGACATCGAGAGCGGGATCAATCTCAAGAACAGTTAGGCGCGTTTGACATAACGCAAAGACACAAGAGAGGGCACCGGTCAGTTTCACGCTGTTTGCGCATGGGAAAGTTAAGCCTTGCAGACCTCCCTCATAAACAAGTATTGCGATGCTCGCCTGCCTTGGTACACCATCTACCCAACCGTACCGGATTTCTCCGCGATGGTCGGTCCCAAGATTTGTGAGACATGGTTGAGGCGGCTGCCGCCGAACGAACCCGTATCGCTCTACCTCCACGTTCCGTTCTGTCGCTCGATCTGCTGGTATTGCGGCTTCCCTACAAGCCTCACTCGCAGCGAGCGTCCGATCCGCAATTATTTGGCGGCGGTGCGGGATGAAATACGCTTGGTCGCAGAGCAAGCGCCGCCCGCTCTGCCGGTGAGCGACGTGCATTTCGGCGGCGGGACGCCGACCACCATTGCGCCGACTGATTTCCTGGGCTTGATGGAACTCCTGCGTCGCTGCTTCGCGTTCAGCAAATCAGCTACCATCGCCATAGAAATCGACCCGCGTGCGTTCACGGCCGAGATGGTCGAAACGTTAGAAGCGGCGGGGATCAGTCGCGCGAGCATAGGCGTGCAAAGCTTCGACCCCGTGGTTCAAAGGGCGGTCAACCGCGTCCAGAGTGAGGTGCAGACGGCTTCTGTCGTCGAAAGCCTTCGCCAGCATGGGATAAGGCGCATCAATTTCGACCTTCTCTTCGGACTGCCACATCAGACGGTGCGGTCCTGCGTGGACTCCGCGCGGACGGCCCTGGCCATGCGGCCAGACCGGCTTGCGGTTTTCGGCTATTCTCACGTCCCCTCCTATATGAAACGTCAGCGCCAGATCGATGAGACGGCGCTGCCGGATAATGTCGCCCGCGCCGAGCAAGCCGCGGCTATTGCAGATACGCTGGTCTCGGCCGGCTACCGCCTGATCGGGCTCGACCATTTCGCCCTGCCCAACGACGAGCTGGCGCTGGCGCAGAAAGCCGGTCAGCTGCGCCGCAACTCCCTGGGTTATTCAGCTGATACCTGCAAAACCGTAATCGGCTTAGGTCCGTCAGCCATCGGCCGTCTGCGTGACGGTTACGTCCAGAACGAGAGCGCAACCGCTTCCTATGGCCAACACATTCAGGCTGGTCGTCTGGCAACCTCAAAAGGCTACTGTCTCTCCCCCGAAGATCGGCTCCGCGCCGCAATTATCGAGCGTCTGATGTGCGATTTGCAGGCCGACGTACCAGCGATCTGTGCTGCTCACGGATTTGATCCGGTTCCTCTTCTCAATTCGGCCGACCGGCTGGGAATGCTTGCCGAAGACGGGATAGTGGACATTGAAGAGGGATTCATTCGGGTCAAGCAGGAACACCGGTTTGTCATTCGTGCTGTTGCTGCCGCATTCGACACTTATCTCGACCGTACCCCCTATTAACTAAGCCGCGCATGTGAGCAGATCCCAAAGATCTAAGCTTTTCTCGACCGAATGATCTGAAGAGGCACCTCCGGCAGACAGGCCAGATTTCGAGGATGCAGCGGCGGTGTCATGACAACAATCTTTCAGATATGGCCTCAAACCGGGAGGGCTGACTAAAAGGAAGCTGATTTGAAGGAGAAGCGCAGCGGATTCCGCCGTTCAGGGCCACGGCTCGATCATGCCGAAAGGGCTCTGCCCCACCTCTCCTTGAGTGCTCTTGATAATGGTGACTGCCTCAGGGCGACGTGCCGTTGGAGACGCCGGCGTCCGCACCAGCTTCGGGAATTTTACGGCTGGAGGCAGCTTTGCGAAGCTATGGTCCACCTCCTCGCGCACAGTTGGACACTCGACCATGCCCGCAGCGTCTCAGGCTCAAGGCTCGGCTATCTTCGGTCCGGCGATCACTGGCGCGCCTCCGACGGAAACAGGTCCATGTGGTTTGGACCGCCCGAAGCGTTTCCTGGCGACGTTCGAAACAGCCCGGGGTGGCGACAAAGGAGGCTCGGAAGCAGCAGAAGGGACAGGTGTTGAACTCTGCAGCGCATCGATCCGCGAAGTCAGCATGGTGATCTGATCCAGGATCCCTTTGAGGACATCCCGCTGGGCATCGATCTGGCGGTTGAGTTCTGCGATCTGATCGCCAGCTTTCTGCTGTGCCCACTTTATCTCGAATAGGGATGCCCTGTCCTCCAGTGACAGGCTCATTGTTGAAGCGACATCCCTGCTTTCCGGCGTCTCGACAGGCTCTTCAAGGTTAGCCCAAAGCCAGGCGCCAGCAGCACACGAGCCGACGAGGACAAGCGGGAGCACCAAGACCGGGAGAATCCGTCTTGACGGCCCGTGCAAGAGCGGGCGCAAGTCTGAAGCGGCCGCATGTTCAATCAAGTCCATTGTTCCTCGCTCAAGATCCCATTCCAGCAGGCTTATTCTGTCGACGCGATCGCCCGCGATGCTCCCGCGCTCCAGGAGCTGCCAGCGTCGACAATAATCAATCTTGGCGAGCTTCCCGATCGGCTGCGCCTGCTCCTATGAAACGCTCCTTCTTAAACGCAACGCGACAATTTGCGCGCGTTCTCCATGATAGCGCCACCAGCGAGCAATGGTTCTCGTCTTCGTCGGCGATGGCGCAGCATTTTCTCATCATTCAGAAGAACCTTGCAGATCGTCTTTTCTTGCCCCGACACGAATGCAAACCGTCCACTGATCCGGCAGTGTGTTCGATGGACTCCCGCCTTACGCCTTGCCTGACCAGCAACTTCATCTGGGACGGGCCACGTAAGCGCAACGGCTGATCGGCCGAGCCGCAATGGCCGATTGGACTGGCAACCATTGCACCTGATCAACTACCAGTTCCGGCAGGTTGTTCGAGATGACGGGCACGTGCCAAGCGTGACCAACGAACGCCGCGCACATCAAGGATTCGGATGCAAGACAAGTTTTGCCGCGCTGACGGCAACCAGCAACTGCTCGCCGATATCCGCCAGAGCTGCTCGATGGCTGATTCGTCCGGTCTCCTGGGCCATCACGTTGGATGTTGTTGTGTGGTTGCCGCGCGCGCAAATTCAAAGGCTCTTCGGCCTTCAAGCCCGCCGATTGTCTCGTGTTTCGCTGACAACGATACCAATGAAGCGCTTCGTGAAGCCACGCCTCTTGCATGGCGAGCCTTGCTTTCGGGTAGCTGCCGTTTGGTCCAGAAAGCCGCCTTCGATGCAGATGCGCGCCACCGCCTGACTCGCAGTGAGCAAGGTGGACATTCGCAATGTTCTGGTGGCCAGGACAGCAAGCCCCGCGCGCTCGTCGTGAGCATTTGCCGAGCCAGCGCTCTCCGCTGGCTCTCGGCGCACCGACGTCATGCACAAGCAAAGTTTCGGACCAGATCATCATCGCGCCGCGAGCTGAGAGGTTCAGGAAGCCTGAGTGGCTCTGTTCGGATAGATCGCGTTCTGGCTCGTCCCCCTCGCCCTCGGACGCGAAAGGACGCCGGCGATGCCGCTTGCTGAGGAGCGCTGGCGACGAAGCGGTCCAGACTGCCGCCGCGGAGGGATTCTGGATTGCTTCGCTGCGCTCGCAATGACGATGTGGAAGCAGGCGCGTGGCACACTCCGCCGGGAGCTCACTCTGGGCCAATCAGGCCGCAGTTCAATCTATTCATGTCCGGCAGACATGGACCCGAACTACGCCATGCGTGATTGCCTTCTTGCGACGACCTCGCCTCGAACATACTCGGCTAGGTCAGCACTTTCTTTCAATTTCAGACTAAGGCGAAAGCAATCTGGGCTTGCTATCGCACTTTCGCTAGCGGCTTGTCTGGTCGGCAATTCCGTACGGGCACAAACCGCCAGCGGACTTGATCCTAGTAACCACCCTGTGGATGAGACCCGCAAAAGAGGAAAGACTTCCGACCGGGCCGCAAAGCTCCCGATCGACCTGGTCCGTCAGGCAATCCGCCCTCCTGCCCCGGCGCCAGCAGCAGGTCCCGGAGTGCCTTTGGAGAAGCGCGGCAATGCGGACAGGGCTGCTCAGACGAGACCGCAAAAAACGATCGATCCCTTCCAAAGGTACGACAATCTGCGTGAAAAAGGGTTGTGGTTCCCCATCCCTGGTCCTGCAGATACGATTGATCAGGACAAGGGGGGCGTTAGATCTGCGCTGGCGGACGTCGGCATCGGCTATATCGGGTGGACACATAACTCCTTTGCAAGCAACCAGCTACCGCATGCAGCCAGAAGCACTATCGCAAACCAGCTCTATATGGGCCAGAATCCGACTTTCGCGTCGGCGAACCTCATGATCGTCACCTACGATCTGAGCCGGTTCGGCATTGCCGACGGACAGATTGTCGTAGGAGCCGAGCAGCAATACTGGACGTGGGATCGCCCAGGGCCAGATCGAGTGGGACTCAATACGCTCGCCTACTACCAGACTTTCTTCGACAGGACACTAGAGCTCAAAATTGGCTACCTCAGAAACCAGAATGAATTCACCGGTACATTGTTCGGAGGGATTACAGGATCGAACATGTCTGCCTTGTTCCAGGCAGGGATGAGCACCAATGCCGCGCCCACGCCGGCGGTCAACTTGAAGTGCAATTTCGACGATCGCTTGTATAACAAGGTCTCCGTCCAGCGCTCAATCAGTCCCGATGGTCCCTATGCCCACATAACGGAGAATCCCACTGGCTTGAACTGGAGCACGGCCAATGCAGGCATCCTTTTCGTCGAAGAAGCCGGCTACAAGAGCAAGGCTGCTCCCGGCTTACCCGACACGTGGCTGCGGGCGGGCATTGGCTTCAACACTAGCCGCTACACGGATTTGGCGGATCCCAAGCAACAAAGGAAGAGCGGAAATAATTTTCACTACATCGCTGCGGACAGGCAGCTCTGGCAGAGTGACGCCCTTGAGTCGCCGTCTCGCGGCATCTACGGCGGCTTTTCCATCATGGGAGCTCCACCTGAGCGCAACAGGATCAGCCGGTATTACGAGCTTCGTCTTTATGCGAAGGGATCTTTTGATAACCGGCCCAGTGATCTGATTGCCCTCGTTGCGACCAACACGGCCTGGAGTACGCTTGCAGTGGATGCTGCTCTGGCTAAAGGCCAGCTTGCGCACCGCGATAGCACAGCAGTCACGGGAACATACATCGCGCATCTCGCTCCGGGGATATATGCAAGCGTCGGACTGTCATACATTCATTACCCGACAAGCATCACACACACGCCCCAAACGGAACACGCGCTCAATCTGTTGGTATCTACGTTGATATTCTTCTGATCATCGCAAGCGCCGTTCTGCTCCGACGTTATCGTGACGCATGGGACCGGACCTTCGCGATCCCCTTGAAGGGACCGGCCGCATCTGCGCTAGACCGTTCGAGGGAAGCAAACTACGTGGAGCAACGACCCAATTTTCGAGGACATTTTCCAGATTGTCTCGCCTTGCATAGACAGCAGGTTCGCAAGGCACGCAACCTACGATGATTTGCGAGAGCCTCCTGATCATGACCTGAGGCCGGCAAACTGGACCATTTTTGGCTAGAGTTGGCGCGGCGTAAATCCCTCGACTGGGAGTGACCTGCCACTGCATTTTCATCCAGCGGCAGTTAGAGTCTCGGGGTTTTGTACGCCAAGTGGCGCGGATGGAGCAACGGACGATCGGCGGAGCTGGTCGGGGTTGCGCAGCCGATCGTCCGTTGCGGTGAGGTGGGCGGCGTAGGCCGCGGGGGTCAGGTATTTCAGCGACGAGTGGGGACGCTGGAGATTGTAGTCGGCGACCCAGTTGGCGATCTTGGCGCGGGCGTCATCGAGATCGAAGAACAGGGTCTCGTTGAGTAGCTCATCGCGCATCCGGCCATTGAAACTCTCGACGAAGCCGTTCTGCATCGGCTTTCCCGGCGCAATGAAGTGCCAATCGATGGCTGCGTCCTTGCACCAAGCGAGCATGGCGTTGCAGGTGAATTCGGTGCCATGGTCAGACACGATCATTCCTGGCTTGCCGCGTCGCTGGACGATTGCCGTCAGTTCGCGGGCCACGCGCCGCCCCGAGATCGACGTCTCCGGAATGGCGCCCAGGCATTCCTTGGTGACGTCGTCGACGATGTTGAGGATGCGAAAGCGTCGGCCATTGGCGAACTGGTCGTGGACGAAGTCCAGCGACCAGCGCGCGTTCGGCCTCGCCTCGACCAGGATCGGGGCACGGGTCCCCACGGCCTTGCGGCGAGCCCGCCGTTTGCGGACGGTGAGCCCTTCCTCGCGGTAAAGCCGGTAGATCCGGTTGATCCCCGATGGCTCGCCCTCCCGCCGCAGCAAGACGAACAACCGGCGATAGCCGAAACGCCGCCGCTCGTTGGCGAGATCGCGCAATCGGCCACGCAGAACTGCGTCCGGCGGGCGGCTGGAGCGATAGCGGATCATCTTCCGATCCGCCCCCACAATCGAGCAGGCCCGCCGTTCCGACAGGCTCATGACGGCCTGCAGATGCGCGATCGCAGCGCGCTTGGCGGCGGGCCCTACCATTTTTTTGAAAGGAGCTCGCGAAGGGCGGCCGCATCGAGCATCTGCTCGGCCAGAAGCTTCTTCAGCTTCGCGTTCTCCTCTTCCAAGGCCCTCAGCCGCTTCGCTTCGGAAACGTCCATGCCGCCGAATTTGGCCTTCCAATTGTAGATCGTCGCCTCGGAAACACCGTGCTTGCGAGCCAGGTCGGCTGTCTTCGCCCCAGCCTCATGCTCCTTCAATACCGCGATAATCTGCTCTTCCGTGAACCTTGCTCGCTTCATCTGTCCGTCCTTCTTCGGGCCGGACTCTAACTCCTTCTGGAGGAAATACGCAGTGGCAGGTCAATCAGATCTCGGTTACAGCTACTTATCGAATTGAGCGGGGTGGCACTCCGAGCATGAGCTGGGACAGATAAGGAATGTCGCGCACAGTCCAGCGAACCGCTAGCGCGACGGCAACAATCGTTGTCCCGAGAAATGCAGCCACGGCAGACCTCATTGTGGGGTCCCAAAGTTCTCCATACTGTATGGAATCCATGAGACGGAATACCGTACCCTGAATCAAGTACAGCACGAGCGTGCTCGGCCCCAGTTTTTCGGCGATAAAGCGGACCACCCGATTTGAGCGACCAATATTCCAGCATCGAAGCAGGACCTCAATCATTACCACTGAGGCAGCTGCGGAGCCGAGAAACATCAGAAGCACATTTTTTGCCGACTGCAAATCCTGGACCACAGCGAGATTGTTGTAGACATAAGTGTCGGTGCGCCAGGCCAGAAAGCACATCATAGCCGCTATTGAGGCAGACATAATCAAGAACACCCTGTGAGAGCGCATTATGCTCGTCCACCTTTCTCTCGACTGCGCAAATAAGAATCCCAGGCAAAAAAACGGGTACATATACTTTATAAGAGGGAATATGGAAAAAGTCAGAGGCGCAAGCACGACCAGAATGACGGATACGAACAAGGCCCAGGGCAACCAACGATTGAAGATCGAAATAGTTTTAGTGAGGATGAAACAAATGAACGCGGCCCATACGAACCAGTATGTGCCGACAAACTCATTCAGGAACTGCAAAACGGTGTCTGGTGCGCCCGCCGATCGGGGAAACACGGCAAACTTTAATGACTCCAGAAGAGAGCACCAAAACAGCATCGGCACCAGGAGCTGCGTCGCACGACTGCCGATAGCTTGCGTGAACGACTTTGCCAGTAGCGCTCGGCAAGAAAGATAACCGCTTATCGCCATAAAGAGGGGCATGTGGAACATGTAGATCCATTTGAAGCATGCCGAATCCCAAAATCCTTCATTTTGGTAGAGGATATATTGGATCAGGTGACCGGCGATCACTAAAATGATGAGCACTCCTTTGGTGAAGTCCAAAGCGAGATCGCGATCGTGCGCTATCTCAGGCACAACCTTTCCTGTTACATGATCTATCAACATCTCGGCACACTTTATCCAACCAGCCGAATACATGCTGGGGTTGGCCAGCACCTATTGTTAATGGCACGTCGCTGTTGCGTAGTCTCTTTGCATGGAAATCGAGATATCCGATGACAGCGGAGACAATTGTCACCGAGGGTCTACGCTCCAATAGCTGACTGTGCGATAAAGACCGAAAGGAAGGGGGAAACGAGCTATACGATGGTTTATCGATTTTTGTCGCACCAAGCTCGCTTTCATCGGCTTCCCGGGTCCAGCGGGCACTTGCACTCTGCTCCCGAGCGGACCCGGTGTTTGCGGCGCGAGGAGACTTTGCATAGCGGCGCAATAACTGAACTGCGCATGAAGGCTTAAGCTATGCAGGTTGCGAACTACCGCGCCCGCCGAGGAATTTGGGCACTTGTCCATCGCCAGCACGCGGCGCGGTGCTCCGTCAATCACGAATGCGTTCAATCCGTAGTAGCTGCGGTTTTCAAGACAAGAATTGGCGGACTACGTGAAAGGATCAGGGATGCAGAAAGCAGGTCCGGGCATGCACCAAATTCGTAGAATCCGTTGAGCTTGGCAGATTCTGCAAAGAGAAGGCAGGACGGCGGGACGGTTCAGGCCGTGCCCCTGCAACCGATCCATCGCCTGCCAATAGCCTCGCCAACATAGAACGCCTTACGCGAGCTGCCCCGCCGAAAGTCCGATTGCAGCCCTGCTGCCTCTTCAGCCACGTTCAGGATAAATGCGTACGCGCTGGCGGCCGCCTTCGCTTTCCACCAATTCGCCCTTGTAAGGCACTCCGCGGATCTCGAAATAAGTCGGGCGCCCAACTTCGGGCATGATGCCCTGGCCTTCAAGGACGCGGATAAGGTAATCCGGCAGGAATCGCTCTCGGTGCTCCCATCCCCCGCGGATCAGATACCCAAGATCAACAGGCCCCTCACCGGATTGCGCGGCTGACACGATCGGCCGGGGACGATGGAGCGACTGAGACGGGCCAGGTTCATCCGGCTGGCTCACGCGGGGATGATGGATCAGGCGAACATCCCTGCGGCCTCCCGGTCCAAGCGTCGCCGAATAGCGCTCCCCATTGATCACAAACTGACTTGGCCCGAACTGGTTTGGCAGCAGATGGATATTGCCCAATACATCGATCAACACGTCTGAAGCCGTCTGGGAGCCGTGGCGCCAGCCGGTGCCAACGATCGCGCCAATATCCCGCACCTCCGGAGCCGCCCCCGGCGGTCCCGCGAACGACGAGGCGTCTGCAAATTCAGATGCTGGCGCAGAGCGCGCATCGTCGCGCAAGTTGTGAGGTGTGGGTGGATCCAGATCAACGAAGGAGTCCAGACCGCCGTAGATGTTTGACGATCGAGGCCTCACGGACGACGGCGATGCGGGGTCTTGCATCTGTTGCCCAAGCCAGGCCCAGGCTCCCTGGCCGAGGGTGGCCGGTGTAGCAGGAAGCTCGAGTGGCGGATGCGCATGCGCGGCCCAGTGCGGCGCTGGCTCTGGTGAGCTGGGTCCGTGGATCTGCTCGCCAAGCCAGTTCCAGGCTCCGGCGCTCGGCGTCGCCGGGGTTCCGGGAAGCTGCTGCGACGAACCGGCCTGCCAATGGCTGGGCGGCGGTGGCATCAATATGTTGGGCCCGGGGACCTGCTCGCGACGCCAATCCCAGGTTCCCGCGCTCGGGCTACCTGGCGTTGCGGGAGGATCCTGCACTGCATGCGGCTGTCGAGCAGCTTCCCGAGAAGTCTGGCCCGGATCCTCAGGAGGCCTCAATCCAAGCGCCCTATTCGCCTCCAGGATCTGCTGGTATCGGCCAAGTTTGACCAGATCAGCGTTGATCTTCTTATCGTTGGTTTCGAGCCTGTACTCCTCGAGATCCCGGACAAACGCGGGGGCGGAAAGTCGGCCGGCCATTGGTGGCCTGTCATGGGTCTGCAGCCACTCACTCAGCTTAGACATGCGGCGAGCTTGCCTGTCGATTGTCGCCGGCTCGATCCTGTGTGTCGCCTTTTCCGCCGCCACCCACATGCCGATGAGGGTTGCGTCCGCTCCGTGAGGAGCCAGTCGGCGGAGATCAGGCGCCAGGGCGTTTCCGGCACCTACCTCACGGAGCTTCTTCAAGGCCGCCTTGATGCGCGTGACGCGGTCCTTTGCATAGGTGTCGACGTCCTCATCGAGCTCAGCTTCCAGCTGGTGGTTTTCCACCTCGGGATTGTCCTGCTGCGCGTTATCCAATTCCCGGCTAATTCGATCCGCAATTGAGGGCCTGCCGGCCGTGCTCAAGCGCGCGCTCAAATGGCGCAAATCGGTTGCTGCATTCTTGATCGTGCCGTCGGTGAGTTTACCCGCCGCCTTGTTTCGGAAATCTCTAATGAGCTCCTCATCGGCCGCAGAGACCCCGCGCGTCCGGCCCGGCTGCCTCGCATAATCAATTCGTAAATTCGTCGAAAAGAGGTCAGATTGCCCCGCCTCGCGCGACGACTTTTCGCTGCCACTCCGGCCAAGCGCCTTGCCGATTCCCGACTTGAAGCGTGACCATAATCCGCGGCTTTTTCCGCTCTTGGCCGACGCGGCAGACTCTGGGTCCGGAAAGCTGTAGCGTGCGCTGCTGAACAGATCATCTCGCAAACCAGACTGCGGCACTTGCGTCGAAGCGGGAAGCTGAAAGCTGAGAATGTCTACGCTCCGGCGCGTGTCGCCGAGCGCACCCTCCCTAAAAGCGGAGTGCGGCGGCGCCCGCATCGAACCGCCGAAATCGTCCCGCCGGACTGCTCGACCACCTCCTGCGGGAGGCCGATCAGGCGAAGGTGACTTGCTTTGATCACCGAGATGCAAATCCTCCATCCGCTGCTCAAAGTCGCCTTGCTCGCTTGACTCGCCCGATCGCTGCCCCGCCCGCCCCCGCAGCGCGGCGTACTCC
>NZ_JADYVY010000019.1:0-127803 GCF_020194215.1 Bradyrhizobium sp. BRP20
CCGCTGTCCAGGATGCCATCGGCACCGGCGTAGCCGGCGCGAAGCGTCCTGGACAGCGGTGAGCACTGCGCTACTCTGTTGCATTAAGGCATGAAACCTCTTGACCAAGGCTAGGAGGTCCTACGGCACCGCGGATCAATTCACCCGCCGATCCTTCCCCGCCCAATACGGCTCGCGCAGCTGCCGCCGCAGGATCTTGCCTGACGGATTCCGCGGCAGCGCAGGCAGGAATTCCACGCTCTTCGGCGTCTTGTAGCCGGCGATGCGCGTCCGGGTGAAGTTGATGATCTCGGTGGCAGTCGCCTGCTTGCCCGGCTTCATCACCACGATCGCCTTCACGGCTTCGCCCCATTTGTCGTCAGGCACGCCGATCACGGCGGCTTCCGCGACATCGGGGTGGTCGCACAGAGCGCTCTCGACCTCGGCCGGATAGATGTTCTCGCCGCCGGAGATGATCATGTCCTTGATGCGGTCATGGATGTAGAGATAGCCGTCCTCGTCCATGTAGCCGGCATCGCCGGTGCGCAGCCAGCCGTCGCTGCGCAGCGTAGATGCGGTCGCCTCCGGCAGGTTCCAGTAGCCGGCCATGTTGGAGCCCGAGCGCGTTGCGATTTCGCCGACCTGCCGCGGCGGCAGCGGCTTGCCGTCCGGATCCAGGATCGCGATCTCGACGCCCGGCAGCGCCTTGCCGGCCGAGCGCATCCGCTCCAGCCCCTCGACGTGATCCTCCGGCGGCAGCGCGACGATGGTGCCGGTGGTCTCGGTCATGCCGTAGAGCTGCACGAAGCCGCATTTGAAGACCTCGATGCATTCCTTCAGCAGCGCTGCGGGAATCGGCGAGGCGCCGTACAGCATGTATTTCAGCCGCGAGAAGTCGACCGTCCTGGCGCGTGGCTGCCGCACCACGAACTGCATCGCCGCCGGCACCATGAATAGTTTCGTGATGGCGGACTGCTCGAAGAAATCCAAAACCTTGGTCGGGTCGAACTCGCGTGCGATCACCCCGCGGGCGCCGTGATAAAGTCCCATCACGCCCCAGCCGGAGCCACCGATATGGAACACCGGCATGGCCACCAGGGAGACGTCATCGGTCGACCACCGGTTCCACTCCGGCTTGTCCTCGGCATTGCCGGATTGCACCAGGTTGAGGAAGTTGGCATGCGACAACATCGCGCCCTTCGGCTTGCCCGTCGTGCCCGACGTGTAGAGCTGGATCGCGATGTCCGTGGTGTCGATCGGCACCTTCGGATCATCGCCGCTCTGCGCATCGCGCCATGCCGTAAAATCCGGCCATTCCGGCGCGCCGCCCTCGGTGGTGATGACGGTGCGCACGCTTGGTATCTGCTCCCTGATCTGGCGCACTTGAGTGATGAACTCCGGCCCGGCGAACAGCACCGGCGCCTTGCAATCTGAGACGATGAAGGCGACCTCGGGCCCTGCTAGCCGCCAGTTCACCGGCGCCATCACGACGCCTGTCTTCATCGCCCCCATCAGGAGCTCGAAATAGATGTCGCTGTTTTTGCCGAGATAGGCGATGCGGTCGCCCTTCTTTACGCCCATTGCGAGGAGCGCGTTCGCGACCTTGTTGGTCTTGATGTCGAACTCGGCGAAGCTGGTGGTGCGGCCCTCGAATTCATAGGCGATGGCGCTGCCGCGGCTCTTTGCACGCTCGCGCACCATGTCGGCGAGGTTCGCCAGTTTCTGTATGGACATGTTTCTCCCGCAGGCGTTTGTTTTTATGCCCGGGAGTGTGGCGTCATCCGCCGGTGAAGACAAGATGGGCTCCGCTGTCGTCCCGGACAAGCGCGCGCCTCAAGCGCGCGCAGATCCGGACCCATAGCCACAGGAAGTTGTTTGGCGAAGACACGCAGTTACCTGTCTCGCGCCACGACTGCTCCCTGTGGTTATGGGTCCCCGCCCCCGTGCGCTTTGCGCACTAGGCGGGGACGACAACTGGGGGCGTGGTGAAAACGTCAGCCCCTTACATGTCCGCGCATTTGCAATGCGCCGTCATCCCCGCTTCGCGCGGTCCTTCTCGTTCTGCGCCATGATGCTCTCGCGCGCGGTCTTCCAGTCGTCGTCGCTCCAGTCGCGGAGCTGGTAGAAGTTGCCGCCCATGGCGAGCGCCTGGGCGCCGTCCATGGCGATGGTCTCGCCGTTGATCCAGTCGCAGCCGCCGGAGATCAGGAACACCGCGACGTTCTGCAGTTCCTCCATGGTGCCGACCCGGCCCATCGGGTTCATCGCCCTGGTGCGCGCGCCGGCTTCGTCACCGGGCTTGATGCGCTTGCTCATGCCTTCGGTCGGGATCTCGCCCGGCGCGATGGTGTTGAGGCGGATGCCGTAGCGGCCCCATTCGGTCGCAAGCGACATCGTCATGGCATGGATCGCCGACTTGCTCATCGCCGACGGCACCACGTAGGGCGAGCCGTTGCGCACCCAGGTCACGGTAATCGAGACCACGTTGCCGGGTTGCTTGTCCGCGATCCAGCGCTTGCCGACCGCATGTGTCACGTAGAACGTGCCGTGCATGACGATGTTGGCGACCGCATCGAAGCCGCGCGGCGAGAGCTCCTCGGTCCGAGAGATGAAATTGCCCGCGGCATTGTTGATGAGGTCGGTGAGGGGGCCATCGCGGAAGATGCTCTCGATCATCTCCTCGACCGCAAGCGCGTTGCGGATGTCGACGCCGTGGCTGGTGACGCGGCCGCCATACAGATCCATCAGCTCGGTTGCGGTCTCGTCGCACACGATCTTGCGCCGACCGCAAATGTGCACCTCGGCGCCGAGCTGGAGAAAGCGCGCCGCCATCGATTTGCCGAGACCGGTGCCGCCGCCGGTCACGAGAATGCGTCGGCCGGCCAGAAGATTTTCCTTGAACATGGCTGTTTCCCCCGTAGGGATTGTCAGTTAATTGGTCGATTGACTAAATCCGGCCGCCGGCGTCCTGTAAAGCGGCACTGAACAAGAACAGGCAGGAACTAGGGGAGAATTCGTCCATGGAAGATCGCGTCTCGATCTCGATCTCGGAAGGCGTCGCCGATGTGCGCCTGGTGCGCGCCGACAAGATGAACGCGCTGGATCAGCCCATGTTCGAGGCCCTCGTCGCCGCAACCGACCGGCTGTCGAAGGCGAAGGGCGTGCGCGCCGTCGTGCTCTCGGGCGAAGGCCGCGCCTTCTGCGCCGGGCTGGACATGGGGCGTTTTGCCGCCATGAAGGAGAAGGGTGGCAACGGAATTCCGGGTGGCGAAAATCGCGATCTCACGGTGCGCACCTATGGCAAGGCCAACTTCGCGCAACAGGCGGTGTGGGGCTGGCGCCAGCTACCGATGCCTGTGATCGCGGCCGTGCACGGCGTCGCCTTCGGTGGCGGCTTCCAGCTCTCGCTCGGCGCCGACATGCGCTTTCTCAGCTCGGATGCGCGCATGTCGATCATGGAGATCAAATGGGGCCTCGTCCCCGACATGGCGGGCACGCCGATCCTGGCCTCGCTGGTACGCGACGACATCCTGCGCGATCTCACCTACACCGGGCGCATCTTCTCCGCGCAAGAGGCGATGACCTACGGCCTCGCCACGCGCATCTGCGACGATCCGCGCGCTGCGGCGCTTGATGTCGCGCGCGAGATCGCAGGGAAAAGCCCCGATGCGATCCGCGCGGCCAAGCGGATGCTGAACAATCTCTCGGTCGATCCGGGCCCGGCGCTGCTCGCCGAATCCGTCGAGCAGCAGAAGCTGATCGGCAGCCCCAACCAGACCGAGGCCGTGCGCGCCAATCTGGAAAAGCGCGCGCCGAATTTTGCGGATTAGCTTTGGGTCATTCCGGGATGCGCCGTAGGCGCAGGCCCGGAATCCATCGAGCCGCATCGTTCGCTGTGAAATGGATTCCGGGTTCGATGCTGCGCATCGACCCGGAATGACGGCACAAACAACAACAAAGAAAAACAACAATGAACCAAACGCCCCCCTTCCTCGGCATCGTCTCCGGCGAGCGCCGCCGCTCTCACGCCGAGGTCACTGAGCGCGCCGACCGCATCGCCTCCGGCCTCGCCAAGATCGGCGTCCGCCAAGGCGATTGCGTCTGCATGCTGATGCGCAACGACATCGCCTTCCTGGAAGCCGCCTACGCCGCGATGCGGCTGGGCGCCTATGGCGTGCCGATCAACTGGCACTTCAAACCGGAGGAGATCACCTACATCCTGAAGGATTCCGGCACCGCCGTCCTGATCGCTCATGCCGACATGCTGCACGGTTTGCGCGATGCGATTCCTGAGGGAGTCACCGTGCTCAGCGTGCCGACGCCGCCGGAAATCCGCTCCAACTACAAGATCGATCCGGATCATCTGACGAAGCCGGACTTCGCGATCGACTTCGAAGTCTGGCTCGCGCAACACCCGCCCTATGACGGCCCGATCGTGCCGCAGCCCATGAACATGATCTACACGTCGGGCACGACAGGCCATCCCAAGGGCGTCCGCCGCAACGCGCCGACGCCGGAACAGCAGGCTGCCGGTGAGCGCATGCGTGCGATGATCTATGGGCTCAAGCCCGGCGCCCGCGCATTGCTGCCGGGGCCGCTCTATCATTCCGCGCCGAACTCGTTCGGCATCCGCGCCGGCAAGCTCGGCGGGGTGCTGGTGCTGATGCCGCGCTTCGAGGCGGAGGAATTTCTGCAGGCGATCGAGCACTACAAGATCGACACCATCTTCATGGTGCCGACCATGTTCATCCGCCTGATGAAGCTACCCGAGGAGGTGCGCAGGACGTACGACGTCTCCTCGCTCCGCCACGTCATCCACGCCGCCGCGCCGTGCCCGGCCGACGTCAAGCGCGCCATGATCGAATGGTGGGGGCCGGTGATCTACGAGTTCTACGGCTCGACCGAATCCAGCGCCGTGACCTTCGCGACCTCCGAGGATGCGCTGAAGAAGCCCGGCACCGTCGGCAAGATCTCGCCGGGCGCCGAGCTGCGCTTCGTCGGCGACGACGGACGCGTACTCGGCGTCGGCGAGATCGGCGAGATCTATTCGCGCATGGCCGAGATGGCCGATTTCACCTATCACAACAAGCCGGAGAAGCGCGCCGAGATCGACCGCGACGGCTTCATCACCTCCGGCGACGTCGGCTATATCGATGAAGACGGCTACGTCTTCATCTGCGACCGCAAGCCCGACATGGTGATATCAGGCGGCGTCAACATCTACCCGGCCGAGATCGAATCCGTGCTGCATGCGGTGCCCGGCGTGCATGATTGCGCCGTGTTCGGCATCCCCGACGCCGAGTTCGGCGAGGCGCTGATGGCGGTGGTGGAGCCGCAACCCGGGGGCACGCTCGCTGCTTCCGATGTCCGCGCCGCGCTGAAGGCGCATCTGGCCGACTACAAGGTGCCCAAGCACATCGAGATCCGCACCGGCCTGCCGCGCGAAGATTCCGGAAAAATCTTCAAGCGCCGCCTGCGCGATCCCTATTGGGAGCAGGCGGGGCGGAAGATCTAGCTACTTCGTAGCCCGGATGGAGCGAAGCGTAATCCGGGATCTCTCGCCGTGGAAAGATCATCCCGGATTACGCTTCGCTCCATCCGGGCTACGCCCTGCGCGCTGGAAGCGTCCTAGCACGGACAAATTCCGAGCCTATATGGATGGGATCATCCACCTCCGGATCGTCCCATGGCCCCCGTTTCCATCCTGCTCAACATCCTCTGGATCCTCATCGGCGGCGCCTGGATGGCGTTCGGCTGGCTGATCGCGGCCGTTGTCATGGCGATCACCATCATCGGCCTGCCCTGGGCGCGGGCGGCGTTCAACATCGCCGTCTACACGCTGCTGCCGTTCGGCTCCCGGGCGGTCAACCGCTACGATGTCACCGGCGTCGAGGATATCGGCACCGGCCCGCTCGGGGTTATCGGCAATATCATCTGGTTCGTGCTCGCCGGCTGGTGGCTCGCACTCGGTCACCTCCTGACCGCGCTCGTCCTCGCCGTCACCATCATCGGCATCCCGTTCGCCTGGGCCCATCTGAAGCTCGCCGGCATCGCGCTCTGGCCGATCGGCAAGGTGATCGTGCCGGCTTAGGACGTTGCCTCAACATCGGCGCTCGGCGGCAGAGCGGAGCCGTGTGGCGCCGTCGCGGACTCAATCGCGCGGGCTACTTCTTTTTTGGTGTCAACCAGTCCTCGTCTTCCAGGGACGGTGCTTGTTTCTGCTGTTCCAGGATTTTTCTGTACTCCTCCGGGATCACCTGGCTGCGAGATGCTTCATGCAGCGTATGTGGGAACCAGGTCGCAATGCCGGGGAAGGCAATCATCAGGCCAACGCAGATCACCTGCAGCACCATGAACTGGAACATGCCAGCGTAGATCGTTCCGAGGCTCCAGCCCTTGACCACCTGCTTGAGATAGTACGCTGACATGGCGACGGGCGGCGACAGGAAAGCGGTCTGCAGCACCACCGCAACCAACGCTCCGAACCATATGAGGTCGATGCCCATGCCTTTCACGACAGGATAGAAGATTGGCAGAAACACCAGGATGATGGCCGGCCACTCAAACGGCCACCCCAGCAGGAAAATGAGAAGGAGCACGACAATCAGCATGAGGCTCGGCGGCAACTGCAGGCCGAGCATCGTCTCGGTGATCCAGTTCGCTGAGCCAAGGCGGGCGAACACCGCACCGAAAATGTTCGACGTGACCGCCAGCAGGAGGACCATGCTCGACGTCGCCATCGTCGAGATCAGCGCCCGTTGCAGTCCGCTGAACGAGAACCTGCGATATGCGATGGCCAGGATCAGCGCGCCGACGCTGCCGATGCCGGCGGCCTCCGTCGGCGTCGCAAGCCCCCCGATGATCGAGCCGAGCGTCGCCGTGATGAGCCCGAGCAGCGGCAGCGTGCCGACGGCCACCTCGCGTGCAATGTATCCAGCGGAGTAGATCCGCTCATCCTTTGGCACTGGCGGCCCGAGCTTGGGATTGATGAAGGAGCGGCCCATCAGATAGATGATGTAGACGCCGGCCAGCAGAAAGCCCGGTCCGAAGGCTGCAGCATAGAGATCGGCGACCGAAACCCCGAGCACCGGCCCCATCACGATCAGCATGACCGACGGGGGAATGAGAATACCGAGCGTGCCGCCCGCCGTGATGGTGCCCGCTGAAAGCTTGGCATCATAGCCCGCCTTCGTCATGATTGGCGATGCCATGATGCCAAGAACGGTGACGGCTGCGCCGACGATGCCTGTCGCCATCGCGAACACGGTCGAGGTCAGGATGACGACGAGGAAGAGTGCGCCGCGCACCGGCGCAAGCAGCATGCGGAACGCCGTAAAAAGGCGCTCCATGAGTCCCGCCTGCTCGGTGATGAAGCCCATGAAGATGAACAGCGGTACGGCGGCGAGAAGTTCTTCCTTCATCATGCCGATGGTCTGGAAGTAACCAAGCTCGAAGACCGTCCCGCCCATGCCCCAGTAGCCGAACGAGAAGGCGAGAAACAGCAACGTGAACGAGATCGGCACACCGATGAAGATCGCGCCCAGCAGCACCAGCAGCATGATGAGGCCGATGAGCGCTTCTGCGGTCATATCTCGACTTTCTCCTTATGCTCCAGCTCGACGCCGGTGCGCGCCATGTAGATGCTTTTGATCAACTCGGACACGCCCTGGACCAGCAGCAGGAGGCAGGCGAGCGGCACGACGAATTTGAACGGCCACAGCACGGGCCGCCAGGGAGTCTGGTCCGAAGTCTCGTTGATCAGCCAGGCGTAGTGAAATTCGTTCCAGCTGATCAGGAACAGCATGATCAGGCTCGGGAAGAAGAAGACGACATAGGAGATCGTATCGATCCAGCCCTTCCTACGGATCGAGAACTTCTCCCAGAAGAAGTCGGTACGGATATGAGCACCCTTGTGCAGCGCGTAAGCGGCGCCAAGCATGAAGAGCGAGCCGTACAGCATGTAGGTTGCGTCGTAGGCCCATATGGTCGGCGCGTTGAACAGGTAACGCGCTCCAACCTCATAGGCGACGGCGAGAACCAGCGGCACCGAGAGCCACGAGATGATCGTGCCGGTCCGGTCGGTGAAGCCGTCGATCATCCTGATGATAGCCAGAAGCGCCGGTGGCTGCCCGCCTGTTATCTCAGCCATGCCTCGCCCCTTTCGCCGATCATTCGTGCGGCGCAAAGCAGGCCGCCTGCGTGCGAATTGAGGGCGGTCAAATCGGCCGCCCTCGGAGGAGTCCTATTTCTCGGTTGGGAAATAGTAGTTCGCCATGAAGGAGTATGGCGGGAAGTAAGACCTCTTGTACGGCACCACAGCGCTGGCATACGCCTTCTGCGAGTCGTGCACCTTCTTGAAGAACGGGTTCCTGGCGCCCTCGGCGGCCGCGATCTCGTCCCATTTCTTGATGAAGGCCAGCAGGATCTCCGTCGGCGTGCGGAGAATCTGTACGCCGTGCTTCTGCTGCATCTCAATCAGCGCATCGGCGTTCTGGCGCTGCCACTTGGTCCACCAGACGAGGAATGTCTCGTTGGCCGCCGACTTGATGATCTCCTGATGTTGCGGGCTGAGCTCCTTCCACACATCGCCGTTGATGACGAGCTCGCCGACCGTCACGTTCTCATGCAAGCCGGGTGAATAGTGATACTTCCAGACGTTGTGGAAGCCGAGCTGCATGTCCTCGATGCCGCCGACCCATTCGGCGCAATCGATCACGCCGCGTTGCGCGGAGGGAATGATTTCTCCGCCCGGCATGTTGACCACCGTGAAGCCGAGCGCCTGCCACACTTCGCCGGCCATGCCGGTCTGGCGGCATTTCATGCCCTTCATGTCCTCGACCGTCTGGATCGGCTTCTTGAACCAGCCGAACGCCTGCGGCCCTGCAGGCAGGATTGGAAACACGACGAGGTTGAGCTTGAGCTCCTTCTGATAAAACTCGTTGTAAAGCTCGAGGCCGCCGCCGTGATAGAGCCAACCCATCACGTCCATGAAGTCCATGCCGAAGGTGCCGCCGGGACCGCCGGTGAACAGGATCGCGGTCTTGTTCTTGCCGGTCCAGTAGCCGGCCCACGCATGCGCTCCGTCGAGCACCTTCTTGTTGGTTGCGTCCAGCACCTCGAACGCCGGCACGACCTGGCCGGCGGGCATCGCCTCGATCTTCAGCGCGCCGGCTGACAGCTTGTTCACTCGATCGACGAAATAGGTGAAGTTGTCATAGAGCGTGAGCGACGCCGGCCATGTGGCCTGCATCTTCAACACCTTCGTCTGCGCCATGACTGTTGTGGTGGATACGACAAACGCCGAAGCGATCAGGGCAACGGCGACCAGTCCCAGAAACATGCGTTTCATGAGCCATCTCCTCCCTTGGACAACGTGACCGCGGCGAACTATTCTCTTCGTTGTTCTTGGTCGCCAAGTCTTCAAACCACGTCTGTCATCATTCTGCCACCATCGCCGCAAGTTGTCATCTTGCTTTCTGGCGGTAGCAAGCGCTGGAATTGGACATGGTCGAGACGTCAGCTCTTTGACCCTTCGGCGACGAACCTCCATTCGTTTGTTACGCTGGCTGTCGGTGGCAAACCAGACGCCGGGGGCGCCTTTGGCTGCGGCGGGACGCGGCCAGGCGATGCGGCGCACACCATGCCTCGCGTTGCCCGACGGGCAAAACACGCCAATGCAGGTCAAGTGGCGGGAGTGCAAATATTCTGATTGACCGAATTCGCTGTTTCGGGTAAACCGCAGCACATCCCGGCTCGTCAAAGGGACGTTTCGCGATCGTCACGATACGTAGGCCAGGATGCGATGGACGCGGCAGCGCCGGCGCGTGACGGGATGGCAGGGCGGGCAAACCCGTGAGCCATCGCGATCCGCGGCACGACACGGTGTGGTCACAACGTTGCTTTTCGGCATTGGGGGCGAGCACGCGCGAGCTTCCGACAGTCCGGGAGAGACGTCCGCGGACGGCAAAAGCGTGTGGTCCTGACGCCCGGGGTCTGTGCGTCAAGGCTTGCGGTGGTGAAGCGGCCCGACCGGGTGCGCGCATCAGTGATCCGCAAGGCGACGGGGGCAATAGTGCATCGCTCCCCGGGGAGAGCGCGCCATAAGCCGTAAAACCATTGCGCAGGGAAGGCCGGGATGTTCCGGCATCACCTGTGGTCACCCCGCGTGCGTCTTGTCGCGTGCGGACCTTGGGTGCCGGCTGGCGCCCGGCCTTCCCTGCGCCCTTGCTTCTCGATGAGGGCGAAACGGAAAGCAAAACTTCGGGCGCCTGCGCCGCGAGACCGCGAAGGCATGCTTATTATACGACTAGCTATTTTCTCGTGCCCCGGACGCAGCGCAGTGCGCCGCGCCTTCGCGGCGTGGTGCGCTGCAGAGCCGGGGCCCATTGCGGCGATGTGCTCTGAGGCTCCTGGGTCCCCGCTCGGCGCAGCAACGCTCGAAGGCGTTGCTGCTTGTCCGGGACACGAGGTCGTCGCACTCCGATCCACGGTGCGTCGCCCCAACTTCATCTTGCACTGCGGTAGAAAAGTATCGCACACTCCGCCGGACCGGGCCGCCAAGGGCGCGAGCAGGGGAGCGAGCCATGTCCCTCCAGACCGTACCATCCGACAGCACTGAGCAGCGCCCCAACCGCCCTGAGGATGTCCAGGCGATGGAGGCCGATGCCCGGCTGCGGGACGATATCCGCCTGCTCGGGCGCATTCTGGGCGACACCGTGCGCGACCAGGAGGGCGCCGACGTGTTCGACCTGGTCGAGCGCATCAGGCAGACCTCGATCAGGTTCCACCGCGACGAGGACCGGCTCGCCCGCCGCGAGCTCGAGCAGATCCTCGACAGCATGTCGACCTCCGAGACGGTGCGGATCGTCCGCGCCTTCAGCTATTTCTCGCACCTTGCCAACATCGCCGAGGACCAGAACAACATCCGTCAGATGCGCGCGCGCGCTGCGGCCAAGAATGGCGGCTCCGGCGTGCTGGCGGAGACACTGGCGCACGCCAAGGCGGCGGGCATTGGTCCCGACCAGCTCCGCAACTTCTTCAAGACCGCGCTGGTCAGCCCGGTGTTGACCGCGCATCCGACCGAGGTCCGCCGCAAGAGCACCATGGACCGCGAGATGGAGATCGCAGCCCTGCTCGATCGCCGCGAGCGGGTTGCGCTGACCGCGGAGGAGGCGGCTGCCAGCGACGAGCAGCTCCGCCGCGAGGTGCTGACGCTGTGGCAGACCAACCTCTTGCGCCGGACCAAGCTCACCGTGCTGGATGAGGTCGCCAACGGCCTGTCGTTCTACGACTACACCTTCCTGCGCGAGGTGCCGCGGCTCATCAACGCGCTGGAGGATCGGCTGGAAGAGGGCGGCGAGCAGGCGGCCGGCGAGCTTGCCTCGTTCCTGCGCATGGGCAGCTGGATCGGCGGCGACCGCGACGGCAATCCCTTCGTCACCGCCGACGTGATGCGCGGCACGCTGCGGTTGCAGTCGAGCCGGGTGATGCAGTTCTATCTCAACGAGCTGCACGTGCTCGGCGCGGAGCTGTCGATCGCAGCCCATCTCGCCGACGTCTCCGAGGAGCTGCGCACCCTGGCGGAGCGCTCCCCGGACACCTCGCCGCATCGGAGCGGCGAGCCCTATCGCCTGGCCGTTTCAGGCATCTATGCCCGCCTCACCGCGACGGCCGAAAAGCTCGAAGTCGAGATCACGCGCCGGCCTGTCGGCAAAGCGGCGCCTTACGAGAGCGTCAGGGAGCTGCTGGCCGATCTCGACGTGCTGCATCGCTCGCTGATCTCCAACAACGCCCGCGTCATCGCCCGCGGCCGGCTGCGGCTCCTGCGCCGCGCGGTGGATTGCTTCGGCTTTCACCTGGCCCGGCTCGACATTCGCCAGAACTCGGCCGTCCACGAGCGCACCATCGCCGAGTTGATCGACGCCGCCAATCCCGGCATGTCCTATCTCGCGCTTGGCGAGGACGCTCGCATCTCGCTGCTGACCAACGAATTGCGATCGACGCGCGCGCTGGTCTCGCCCTTCGTCAAATACAGCGACGAGACGATGGGCGAGCTCAACGTGTTCCATGCCGCCGCGGAAGCGCATGCGAAATTCGGCTCGGACGCCATTCCTCAATGCATCATCTCGATGTGCAAGGGCATGTCGGACATGCTCGAGGTCGCCGTGCTCCTGAAGGAGGTCGGCCTCGTCCATCCCTCCGGCCGCAGCGCCATCAACATCGTGCCGCTGTTCGAGACCATCGAGGATTTGCAGGCTTCCAGCGGCATCATGGACCGCATGCTGTCGTTGCACGATTACCGCCGGCTCGTCGACAGCCGCGGCAGCGTGCAGGAGGTCATGCTTGGGTACTCCGACAGCAACAAGGACGGCGGCTTCGTCACCTCGGGCTGGGAGCTCTACAAGGCCGAGATCGGCCTCGTCGAAGTGTTCGAGCGGCACCACGTGCGCTTACGTCTGTTCCACGGCCGCGGCGGCTCCGTGGGGCGCGGCGGCGGGCCGAGCTATGACGCCATCATCGCGCAGCCCGGCGGCGCGGTGAACGGCCAGATCCGCATCACCGAGCAGGGCGAGATCATCTCGTCGAAGTATTCCAACACCGAGGTCGGCCGCAACAATCTGGAAATCCTCGCCGCGGCGACGCTGGAGGCAAGTCTGCTGCATCCGCGCCAGAGCGCGCCGCGCCGCGAATATCTGACCGCGATGGACGAACTCTCGAACCTCGCCTTCAAGGCCTATCGCGGCCTCGTCTACGAGACCGAAGGCTTCGTCGAGTACTTCTGGTCGTCCACCGTCATCAACGAGATCGCCACGCTCAACATCGGCAGCCGTCCGGCTTCGCGCAAAAAGACCCGCGCGATCGAGGATCTGCGCGCGATTCCCTGGGTGTTCTCGTGGGCGCAATGTCGCCTGATGCTGCCGGGCTGGTACGGCTTCGGCAGCGCGGTCGAGCAGTGGATCGCGGAGCATCCAGAGCAGGGCATGCCGTTCCTGAAAGAGCTCTACCAGGAATGGCCGTTCTTCCGCATGCTGCTGTCGAACATGGACATGGTGCTGGCCAAGAGCTCGATCGCGATCGCCTCGCGCTATGCCGAACTGGTGCCGGACGAAGCCTTGCGCGAAAAAATCTTTGGCCGCATCCGCCGCGAATGGCATTCCTGCATCGAGACGCTGCTCGACATCATGGGCCAGGACAGGCTGCTCCAGGGCAACCCGCTGCTGGAGCGCTCCGTGCGCCACCGCTTCCCCTATCTCGATCCGCTCAACCACGTGCAGGTCGAGCTCTTGAGAGAGCACCGCGCGCAGAACCCCGACGAGCAGGTGCTGCGCGGGATCCAGCTGACGATCAACGGGATTTCGGCGGGCTTGCGGAATACGGGGTAGGGCGAATTGCGAATGGCGAGTAGCGAATAGAAACCCTATTCGCCATTCGCCACTCCCTATTCGCGCAATCTCACACCGGATCCCAGGTGAAGATGTCGGCCGAACGATCGAGCTTGTAGAACGAGCCCTTCAGCGCCGGCATGCCGTGGTCCGCGATCGACTGCGGAGTCCAGCCTTCGTTCCGCTGCACCGAGCGGATCGGACGGTTCTGGCTGAACAGGAAGATCTCGTTCATGCGCACGCCAAAGATCTGGCCGGTGACGTCCTTGGCGGAATCGCCGAGCAGGTAGCCGCAGAGCGGCGCGATCTTCTCCGGGCCCATCTGCTTGATCTTCTCGACGCGCGCCTTCTCGGCGTCGGTCTCGGTCGGGATGGTGCCGATCATGCGGGTCCAGGCGAACGGCGAGACGCAGTTGGAGCGGACGTTGAAGCGGCCCATGTCGAGCGCGATCGACTTCGACAGCCCGACGATGCCGAGCTTGGCCGCCGCGTAATTGGCTTGGCCGAAATTGCCGATCAGGCCGGAGGTCGAGGTGAAGTGCACGAACGAGCCCGACTCCTGCTCGCGGAAGATGCGCGCTGCGGCGTGGCTGACGTAGAACGAGCCCATCAGATGCACCTTGATGACGGCTTCGAACGCTTCCACGCTCATCTTGTGGAAGATCATGTCGCGCAGGATGCCGGCATTGTTGACGACGCCGTCGAGCCGGCCGAAATGGTCGGTCGCGGTCTTCACGATCTTGCTGGCGGGAATAGCCTCCGCCACCGACTCGAAATTGGCGACCGCCGTGCCACCGCGCTTCTTGATCTCCTCGACGACCTCCTCGGCGGGCGCCGCGTTCGCGCCGGCGCCGTCGGCGGCTCCGCCGGGATCGTTGACGACGACCTTGGCGCCCTCGGCGGCGCACAGAAGCGCAATCTCGCGCCCGATGCCACGGCCTGCGCCGGTGACGATGATGACCTTGTCTTGCAGTGATTTGCTCATGTGGGTTCTCCGCTATGCGTTCCGGCGTTTCTTACCTCGCCCCGCTTGCGGGGAGAGGTCGGATCGCATCGAAGATGCGATCCGGGTGAGGGGGTACAGGTCTCGCGGCCATCTCATCCGTGGAGAGAGGCCCCTCACCCCAACCCTCTCCCCGTAAGAACCGGGAGAGGGAGAGGCGAGCGGCGCATTACCTCTCGTTCGTAAACACGATCGTGCCACTCGCCGCGAACATGCCGCCGACGCCGTGGCACACCGAAATCTTCGCGTTCGGCACCTGCGCCGGCGCGATCCCGCGCATCTGACGCACACTCTCCTGCAGCGCGTACATGCCGTACATGCCCGAATGCATGTAGGACAGGCCGCCGCCATTGGTGTTGAGCGGCAGTTTCCCGCCGGGACGCGTGTTGCCGTCGGCGATGAACTGGCCGGTTTCCTCGTAAGGCATGAAGCCGAGGTCGCCGAGTCCGAACAACGGCAGATGCGCGAAGGCGTCGTAGATCATGAGATGGTCGACATCCCCGTGCGCGATGCCGGCTTCCTTGAACGCCAGCGGCCCGGCGGTCTTGAACGCACGCGAGGAGTTGAACGTCTCCATCTGGCTGACCATCGGCGTCTCGACGCTCTCGCCGGTGCCCATGATGTAGACCGGCTTGCGCGGAAAATCCCTGGCGCGGTCGGCCGAGGTCAGGATCAGCGCGCCGCCGCCGTCGGTGACGAGGCAGCACTGCAGAAGCCGGAACGGATAGGCGATCATGCGCGAGTTGAGGACATCGTTGACCGTGATCGGCTCCTTCATCATCGCGCGCGGATTCTTCGCCGCCCATTCCCGCTGCACCACCGCAACCGAAGCCAGCTGCTCGTGGGTGATGCCGTAGGTCTTCATGAAGCGCAGCACGGGAATAGGGAACATGCTTGGCGGGCCGTAGACGCCGAAGGGAGCCTCGAACTGGCCGTTGAGGCTGTCGGCCGGCGTCGAGCGCGGCAGTTTGCCGATCATCGACTTGCCGCTCTCGGCATGGGTGATCAGCACGGTCTTGCAGAGACCCGCCTCGATCGCCGCCGCGGCGTGGCGGACATGCAGCATGAAGGAGCAGCCGCCGACCGAGGTGCCGTCCACCCAGGTTGGCTTGATGCCGAGATAGTGGCAGACCTGCTGCGGCGTTTCGACCGCGGTGGCAAAGCCGTCGATGTCGGACAGCTTCAGCCCGGCATCGGCAATGGCGTTGAGCGCGGCATCCGCGTGCAGCTGGAGCTGCGAGGCGTTGGGGATGACACCGAGCTCGGTGGTCTCGGCCGCGCCGACGACGGCAACCTGGTTCTTGCGCATGGCCTTACCCGTTCGCCGGGCGGAAGACGGGAAGGGTGATCTTGTCGTCGAGCTCCTGGAACGCGACCTCGAGCTTCATGTCGAGCTCGAGCGCCTCGGGGGTCTGCGGGCAGTCGATGATGTTGCTCATCATCCGCGGGCCCTCGTCGAGCTCGACCACCGCGATGGCGTAAGGCGGCGTGAAGCCCGGCGCGGCCGGACGATGGTTGATCACGTAGCTGTAGAGAAAGCCCTTGCCGCTGGCCTTGAAGATGCTGACCTTGCGCGAGGCGCAGGAGGGGCAGAACGGGCGCGGCGGGAAGTAGACATGGGCACAGGCATCGCAGCGCTGCAGGCGCAATTCGCCGGCCTTGGTGCCGTCCCAAAAGTGCTGGGTCTCCGGCGTCGGTTTCGGTCGCGCGCGCTGCGGTTCGGCCATGTGGGCGGCTCCTCCCAAAAGCAGGCCTCGCGCCCGCCGGTTTCGAACTTGATGCGACAATCGACCATGGCGCGTCAACGGTCCAGCAATGCGCATGCATGCCATCATGCGCACAATGCTTGTGTCGAGCTGAGCCAGCGCTATAGATTGCGCGCGAAATATTCCGTGAGACAGACATGCCTGATTTTCCGACACTGGCGCAGCTTGCCGAAGACCTCGAAAGCGGCCGCACCACCTCCCGCAAATTGGTCGAGGCCTGCCTCGCCAGGATCGCCGACCCCGCGGGCGAGGGCCAGCGCGCCTTCATCCATGTCGACAAGGACGCCGCGCTCGCGGCGGCCGATGCGATGGATGGCTTGCGCAAGGCCAAGGCGGCGCCGTCGCGCTATGCGGGCATCCCGGTCTCGATCAAGGATCTGTTCGACATCAAGGGCCAGGTGACGCGCGCCGGCTCGCGCGCGCTGGATGACTCAGCCCCTGCCGAGCACGATGCCGCGACGGTGGCGCGGCTGCGCAAGGCCGGCTTCGTCGTGATTGGCCGCACCAACATGACCGAGTTCGCCTATTCCGGCATCGGCATCAATCCGCATTTTGGCACGCCGAAGGGGGTCTGGAACCGGTCCGAAGGCCACGTGCCGGGCGGCTCGTCCGCCGGCGCAGCGGTGTCCGTGCTCGACGGCATGGCGCATGGCGCGCTCGGCACCGACACCGGCGGCTCCTGCCGGATTCCGGCCGCCTTCAACGGCATCGTCGGCTACAAGCCGACGCAGCGCCGCGTGCCGCTCGACGGCTCGGTGCCGCTGTCGTTCTCGCTCGATAGCATCGGGCCGCTGGCACGATCGGTCAGTTGCTGTGCCATACTCGATGCCGTGCTCGCCAATGAGCCGATCGTCGCCTTGAGGCCGCGGCCGATCCAGGGCATGCGCCTCGCGGTGCCCACCACGATCGCGCTCGACGACCTCGACGCGGAGGTGGCCAAGACCTTCGAGCGCGCGCTGAAGACGCTGTCCGATCACGGTGCCATCATCGAGCGGATCGAGATGGCGGAGTTCCATGACGTCGGCCCGATGAACGCCAAGGGCGGTTTTGCGGCCTCCGAGAGCTATGCCTGGCACCGCTATCTCATCACGGCCAAGGGCGACGTCTACGATCCCAGGGTCGCTGTGCGCATCATGCGCGGCGAGGCGCAGAGCGCGGCCGACTACATCGACCTGCTCAACGAACGCCGCTCGCTGATCGCGCGCGTCAATGCGCGCATCGCGCCCTATGACGCGCTGGTGCTGCCGACCACGCCCAACACACCGCCGAAGATCGCCGACCTCGCCGACGATCAGGCGTTCACCCGCGAGAACATCCGCGCCTTGCGCAATTGCAGCCTGATCAACCTGATCGACGGTTGCGCCATCTCGCTGCCCTGTCATCGCGAGGGCGAGGTTCCCGTCGGCCTGATGCTGGCGGGCGCAGGCGGCTCGGACCGCCGTATCTTCGAGCTTGCTGCCGGCATGGAGGCCGTCATTCGTGTTTGATCTCACGTTCACCGTCGATGCCCAGGACACCACCACGCCGCTGACGCTGGCGATCGACCAGCTGGTCATCGCCGGCTGGACCGGCCGCGACACGGTCGCGCGCGACAAGCACATCGCCGAGCTGGAGGAGATGGGCATCGCCCGCCCTGCCTCGACGCCGATCTACTATCGCGCCTCGGCGCGCCGGCTGACCCAGGAGGACAGCATCGAATGCACCGGTGGCGATTCCTCCGGCGAGGTCGAATTCGTGCTCATCGGCTGGCAGGGCCGCATCTTCGTCGGCTGCGGCTCCGATCACACCGACCGCAAGGTCGAGGCCTACAGCGTCACCGTGTCCAAGCAGATGTGCGACAAGCCGATCGCCTCGACGCTGTGGGAGTTCGAGGACGTCATCGGTCATTGGGACAAGATGATCCTGCGCTCCTACGCCACCATCAAAGGCGAGCGCGTGCTCTACCAGGAGGGCACGTTGGATGCGATGCTGCCGGTCGCCGACCTCATCGCGCGCGGCTTTGACGGTGGCAAGTTCCCAGACGGCTGCGCCATGTTCGGCGGCACGTTCGCCGCCAAGGGCGGCATCCGCCCGGCCGACCGCTTCGACTTCGAGCTGGAAGACCCCGTGCTGAAGCGAACGATCAGGCACGGCTACGACGTGGCGACGTTGCCGGTGAGGGGGTAACTCGCGCCACAAGCGACGGCCTCGTAGGGTGGGCAAAGCGAAGCGTGCCCACGTATTGCGAAGACGTGGGCACGGCGCAAGAGCGCCTTTGCCCACCCTACGAAACTGCCGGTGAGGGGCTGATCTCTCTCCGCGGAACCAGTCTGGATTGCTTCGTCGCAAGGGCTCCTCGCAATGACGGGAGAGATACGGAAATCGGGTGGCCGTGGCGGTCGCCGTCTGCCACACCCCGTCATTCCGGGGCGCGCCCACTTGGGCGCGAGCCCGGAATCCATACTCCCGATCGTGGTTATGGATTCCGGGCTCGCGACTTCGTCGCGCCCCGGAATGACGGATGTGAATGGGATGATTGCTATGGCCATCGCGAAACGCGTTTCCGCACCAGACTCCGTTCCCAACCTCGCCGACCATGTCGACGCCCTCGACTGGCCGCAGATCACCGCCGAGCTCGACACCCAGGGCTGCGCCGTCCTGAAGAACCTGCTGACGCCGGACCAATGCCGCGCCATCGCCGCGCTCTACCCGGACGATGCGCACTTCCGCAGCCGCATCGTGATGGGCCGCCACGGCTTCGGCCGCGGCGAGTACAAGTACTTCGCCTATCCGCTGCCCGATCTGATCGCGCAGCTGCGCC
Source organism: Bradyrhizobium sp. BRP20 (assembly GCF_020194215.1). Taxonomy (NCBI): domain Bacteria; kingdom Pseudomonadati; phylum Pseudomonadota; class Alphaproteobacteria; order Hyphomicrobiales; family Nitrobacteraceae; genus Bradyrhizobium; species Bradyrhizobium sp. BRP20. The sequence continues at coordinate 18,931 of NZ_JADYVY010000019.1, forward strand.
CGGCGCTCTACGCGCATCTTCAAGCCGTCGCCAATCGCTGGAACGAGGCGATGGGAATCGACATCCGCTATCCCGCCGCACACGCGGCGTTCCTGAAGCGCTGCCACGATGCCGGGCAGGCGCGGCCGACGCCCCTGCTGCTGCAATATGAGGCCGGTGATTACAATTGCCTGCACCAGGACCTCTATGGCGAGCACGTGTTCCCGCTCCAGGTCGCGATCCTGCTCTCCGAGCCCGGACGCGATTTCACCGGTGGCGAGTTCGTGCTGACCGAGCAGCGCCCGCGCATGCAGTCCCGCGCCGAGGTGGTGCCGCTGGCACAGGGCGATGCGGTCGCCTTCGCTGTGCATCATCGTCCGGTGCAGGGGACACGCAGCACGTACCGCGTTAATCTCCGCCACGGCGTCAGCCGGATCAGGTCCGGCCGGCGCCACACGCTGGGTGTGATTTTTCACGATGCCAAATGAGCGCTGCGATTGACGGCTGATTTGTTCGATAGCGTCGCCGAAGCCCAACCGTCGCGCGAAAACATCGCCGACGGTGCCGTGCTGCTGCGCGGCTTCGTCAAGCCGATCGAGAGCGGGCTGATCGACGCCGTGCGCGCCATCGTGGCGCAGTCGCCGTTCCGGCGGATGACGACGCCGGGCGGCCATCTGATGTCGGTGGCGATGACCAATTGCGGCGAGCGCGGCTGGATCACCGATCACACCGGCTATCGCTACGACCCGATCGATCCGCGCACCGGTGCGCCATGGCCGGCGATGCCGCCGCTGCTCCGCGATCTCGCCCGCCACGCCGCGGAGCAGGGCGGCTTTGAAGGCTTTGCGCCCGATGCCTGCCTCGTCAACCGCTACGAGCCGGGCACGCGGCTGTCGCTCCATCAGGACAAGGACGAGCTGGACTATTCCGCGCCGATCGTCTCGGTCTCGCTCGGCCTGCCCGCGACCTTCCTGTTCGGCGGCCTCGCGCGCAATGACAAGCCGCGCCGCTTCCGCCTCGTCCATGGCGACGTGGTGGTCTGGGGCGGGGCCAGCAGGCTCGCCTATCACGGCGTCGCACCGCTCGCCGACGGCGAGCATCCGCTGCTCGGCCGGAAGCGGATCAATCTGACCTTCCGCAGGACGCGCTGACGCGTTTCCTCGCCGCCTTCGCTCGTCTAAGCTTCGGGCGGGGAGGCGGCGACATGACCACCACACAGAACTCGGCCGGCACGGGCACGGCGAACCGCACGGGGCTTTATCTCGCAGGCCTGCAATTGGTGTTCACGCTGGGCTGGACGACCTACGTCGTCTACCTGCCAAAGCTGGCCGCAGAGGTCGGCATCGCGCCGTCCGCCGTGATCCTCATCCTGATGCTGGATCAAGCGATCTTCACCATTGCCGACACCGCGATGGGAATCGCCGCCGACAGGCTCGCGCCCCATGTCGGCAGGCTCGGCCTGTTCGTCGCCCTCGTGACCGCAATCTCCTGCGGCGCCTTCGTCGCGCTGCCCTTCGTTGCCGGAGCCGGTGCGGCGGCGCAGGGCTGGTTCATCGCGCTGATCGTGGTCTGGTCGATCACGTCCTCCGCGTTGCGGGCGCCGCCGCTGACCTTGCTCGGCAAGTACCGCGCCAAGCCGCAGGTGCCGTTCCTCCCCGCGCTGACCATGCTCGGCTACGGCGTCGCCGGCGCGCTCTCGCCCTATCTCGGCGTGGTGCTGCGCGAGCACGATGCGCGGTTGCCGTTCGTGATCTCCAGCGTGGTGCTGCTCCTGACCGCGCTCGGGCTGTCCAGGATCGAGCACGACGTGGCGCGCGACACCGTTCCGCCCACACCGGACGAAGCGGCAGAGCCGCTCGGTCTCGTCCCGATCGCCTTCATCGTCGCGATGGTCGCGCTCGCACTCGGCTACCAGCTGCACTTTGCCATGAACAGCGCGCCGTTCTATCTGCGCTTTGCAACTCCCGGCGACCTGCAATGGCTGATGCCGGTGTTCTGGATCGGCTTCAACATCGCGATGTTTCCGGCAAGCCTCGTCGTCAAGCATCGCGGCGGCCTCGTCGTGATGGGCGCCGCCGGCCTGGTCGGTGCGGTGGCGATTGCGGCGGCCGAATTCGCCGGCAACCTCAACACGCTGATCGCCGCGCAATTTCTCGCCGGAGCTGCCTGGGGCTGCATGCTGATGAGCGCGGTCTCGGCTGCGCTCGCGATCGGCTCGACCGGCGCGGAAGGCAAGGTCACGGGCCTCGTCTTCTCCGCGCTTGCCCTCGGCACCTTCGCGCGGATGGCGGCGGTTGCCGGCGGCCTGCAGAAGATGCCGGAATACGCGCCGCTGCTGCACTGGGCGCCGGTCGCCTGCTGGTCGGTCGCGGGCGCCGGTCTGCTGGTGATTGCAGCCGCGCGGCTGCAGGGAAGGTCCGGCCTCAAGGCTTCGGCGGGTGAATGAAGGCCCATGGGCTGACTTCGGAATCCCTGGGCACCTCGACGGAAATCAGCACCGGCCCGCCGTGGCCAAGCGCCTTCTCCATCGCCGCCTTGAACTGCTCCGGCGCGGTGACGCGCGCAGCAGTCACGCCAAAGGACTCCGCGAGCTTTACGAAATCCGGATTCACGAGGTCGGACGCCACCACGCGGCCATCGAAATGCTGGCGTTGGTCGCGGCGGACATTGCCGTAGGCGTTGTTGTTGAACACCAGCGTCACCACGCCGATGTTGAACTGCACGGCGGTGGCAAGCTCCTGCACGCCGAACATGAAGCCGCCGTCCCCGGTGATGGCCACCACCGGCTTGTCGGGATTGGCGACCTTGGCGCCGAGCGCGGTCGGGAAACCCGAGCCGAGCGTGCCCTGGTAGCCCGAGGTGATGAAGGTGCGCGGCTGGTACACCGGAAAGCCGTACCAGGAGGCGAAGCCGACCTGCGATAGTTCGTCGGTGACGATCGCGTTCGCCGGCAGTACCTCGCGCAGGATGTTGAGATAGGCCATCTGCGGCTGGACCCGCTGGATCTCGGCTTGCGCGGCCGCGGTGGCCTCGCGGATCGTGCCGCGCCGTCCGGAGGTCTTGCTGTAGCCGGCCTTGCCCACGGCGGCAGCGAGATCGCGGGTCGCGGCCCTGGCGTCGGCGACGATCGCAGTGTCGGACGAGAACCGCCGCATCTCGACCGGATCGATGTCGATGCGGATGCACTTCAGGCCAGCGGGCCGATACGGCCAGCGCGACATGGTCGGCAGCTCCAGCCGCGTGCCGATGCCGATCATGAGATCGGTGTTCGGCCACAGCCTGTAGGCCGCGGCCATGGTGAGCCCGAGCTCGTGCGCATTGGAGACGATGCCGCGGCCGCTACGGAAGGCGACCACGGGCGCATCGATCATCTCGGCGAGTTCGAGGATCTCCTCACCCGCTTCGATCGCGCCGCTGCCGACGAAGATCATCGGCGCCTTGCTGGTCCTGATGAGCGCGGCGGCCTGCTTGATCATATCAGGATCGGGCTGCGGCGCCGGCAGCGGCTCCAGCACCTTCGCAGGCGCCGCGTCGGCGCGCTGCGTGAAGACGTCCCAGGGCATCTCGACCGAGGCGGGGCCGCGCCGTCCCGACATCATCTCCTGGAACGCGCGCGCGACGACCGTCGGCGCGTTGGCCGGATATTCGATGCGCTCGGCCCATTTCACGTAGGTGCGCAACGTCGCGAGCTGGTCCGGCATCTCATGCAGATGGCCGCGACCCTTGCCCAGGAACGAAGTCGGCACCTGGCCGGTGACGCACAGCACCGGCTCGTTGCAGCCGAACGCGGTGAGCAGCGCCGCGCTGGCATTGAGCACGCCCGGGCCGGGTACCACGCTGAACACGCCGGGCCGGCCGCTGGAGCGCGCATAGCCGAATGCCATGTAGCCGCAGGCCTGCTCGTGCCGCGCGCCGATCACCTTGAGCTGGGCCTGGTGGAAGGCGTCGAACAGGCCGTAGACCTGCGCGCCGGGCAGGCCGAACACGGTGTCGACGCCGTGGGCGACAAGCCCGCTTACGATCGCTTCGCCGCCGGTGAGGCTGGTCATTTGGCTATTCCATTTCGCTTGTTGTTCAGGCTTCGTCGACCACGCCGTTCCGCAAGCGTCCGATCCCCTCGGCCTCGACCTCGACGATGTCGCCGGGCTTCAGATATCGCGGCGGATCGAACCGCGCACCCGCGCCGGTCGGCGTGCCCGTGACGATGGTATCGCCGGGGACGAGGGTTGCGAAGGTCGAGATATAGTTCAGGAGATAGCGGAACGAAAACATCAGCCGGTTGGTGCGATCATCCTGTCTGAGCTCGCCGTTGACATGCGTGGTGAGCCTGATGTCGGCGACCTGCGATTCCCGCGTGTAGGGCACGAGCCACGGGCCGAGGCTGCCGCTGGAATCGAAGTTCTTGCCTTGCGTCACGTTGAACTTGGCGTGGCGCAGCCAGTCGCGCACCGAGCCCTCGTTGCACAGTGTCAGCGCCGCGATGTGATCGAGCGCTGTGCTTTCGGGGATATGCCGGCCTGGCTTGCCGATCACCAGCACGATCTCGCCCTCATAGTCGAGCTGCGCGGAGGCGCGCGGGCGCACCAGCGGCGTGTCGTGGCCGACGAAGGAGCGGGGCGAGCGCATGAACATGCTCGGATATTTCGGCGCCTCCTGGCCGTCCTTGTACTCGGCATTGCGGTCGGGATAGTTGACGCCGATGCAGATGATCTTCTCCGGCGCCGGGACCGGCGGCAGCCAGGTGATCTCAGTGAGCGCGTGATCCGGTTTGCGGCCGGCGGCCTCTTCGGCAAAGCTGATCAGCTTGCCCGCAGCGATCACCTCGCGCAGCGTGGGATAGTCTCTGGCGTGACGCGCGGAGAGATTGACGATGCCGCCCTCCAGGACGGCGCCATAGCTGACATCACCGTTGACGGAATAGGTGGCGAGACGAGGCAGCTTCATCAATCCGCCACCAGCACATCGGCCACGAATTTCGGCTCGCGCACGGCCTGCCCCGTGAACGGCGAGCCCTGCTCGAACCAGGAACGCGGGGCAGGGGCGCCCCACAGCGTCTGACGGCGCGGATCGCGCACCGACCAGCGCAGCGGCTCGTGGTCGTGGTCCCCGGTGAAATAATCGCTGGTGTAGAGCTCGAGGCGGTGTCCGTCGGGATCGCGCACATAGAGGAAGAACGCGTTCGAGATGCCGTGGCGTCCCGGACCGCGTTCGATGTTCTTCACGAAGCCCCGCGAAGCCATGACGTCGCAGAGATGGATGATGTTCATCGCCGTCGGCGTCCAATAGGCGAAATGGTGCAGCCGCGGACCCTTGCCGTTGGTGATGGCGAAATCGTGGACATTGCCCTTGCGATGCATCCAGGCCGCGGCGATGCGCCCGTCCGGCCCGTCCTCCTCGGCATATTCGGTGAGGCGAAAGCCGAGCCGGGCGTAGAATTCCATGGTGTCCTGCACTTCGGCGGCGAAGACGTTGAAATGGTCGAGCCGCTGCGGGTGGCAGCCCCGATAGAGGTCGTAGCGGCGCAAGAGATGCGGCCGCCGCTCCATCGCCGCGTAGAGCTCGATTCTAAAGCCAAAGGGATCGGTGAATTGCAGCGTGCGGCCCTGGAACGGCTGGTCGACGAAGGCGTAGGCGAGGCCGTTCTCGGACAGGAACGCGGCGGCCTTGTCGAGATCTTTGTCGTTGCCGACCTTGAAGCCGAGCCGGGCGCAAGCCGGCGCGGCGGCTTTCCGTAGCACCAGGGAGTGATGCTGGTGCTCCTCGGCCGCGCGCAGGTACACGACCTCGTCGTCCGCGTCCTCGACATGCAGGCCGACCATGCTTTCGTAGAACTCGCGGCTCAGCTTCAAATCGGTGACGTCGAGCACGACGTGGCTCGAGCGAATGATGTTGAACGGCGGCTCGAAGACGTGTTGCGGTACCGGCATGTGCGTTTCCCCTCTCTCGGCTTCGTCATTCCGGGGCGTGCGAAGCACGAATCCGGAATCCATTCATCCACCAACTCTGCTGCTCGATGGATTCCGGGTTCGGCTCTTCGAGCCGCCCCGGAATGACACCGCCGCTAAATTCCCAGCTTCTGAATCTTGTGCGTGCCCCGCGCCAGCGAGACGTGCTTGGTTTCCATGTAGAAGTCGAACGAATAATCGCCGCCGTCGCGCCCGATGCCTGAAGCCTTCATGCCGCCGAACGGCGTCGGCAGGTGGCGGACATTCTCCGAGTTCAGCCAGATCATGCCGGCCTCCAGCGCATCGGCAACGCGCAGCGCGCGTCCCATGTCATTGGTCCAGACATAGCCGGTCAGACCGTAACGGATGTCGTTGGCGATCTCGACCGCGTCCGCCTCGTCGCGGAACGGCAGCACGGTGAGGAACGGCCCGAACACCTCCTCCTGCGCCACCCGCATCTTGCCGTGCGCCCCGGTCACCAGTGTCGGCTCGACATAATGCCCGCCGCCGGGCCCGTCATAGGCCTTGCCGCCGACCGCGATCGTCGCGCCGTCCTGGCGCGCCACGTCGAAATACGAGCAGACCTTTGCCAAGTGCCGCTCGTGGATCAGCGGGCCGATCTCGGTGGCGGGATCGAGGGGATGGCCGACCTTGAGCGCCTTCACCCGCGCCGTCAGCTTCTCCACGAATTCTTTCGCGATGCTCTGCTGGATCAGCAGGCGGCTGGAAGAGGTGCAGCGCTCGCCGTTGAGCGAGTAGATCATGAACACGACGGCATCGAGCGCGCGGTCGAGATCGGCATCGTCGAACACGATCACCGGATTCTTGCCGCCGAGTTCGAAATGCACGCGTTTCAGCGTGGGCGCGCCCTGCATCATGATGGCCGAGCCGGTCGCGCTCTCGCCGACGAAGCCGATTGCCTTGATGGCGGGATGCTCGGTCAGCGCCTTGCCCGCTTCCTCGCCGAAACCGTGCACGGTGTTGAGCACGCCGTCGGGGACGCCGGCTTCCTTGACGAGCCTGGCGAGAATGGAGGCCGTCACCGGCGACCATTCGGCCGGCTTGTGCACGACCGTGCAGCCGGCCGCAAGCGCCGGGGCGATTTTCCAGGTCGAGAGCATGAATGGCGTATTCCATGGCGTGATCACGCCGACCGGGCCGATCGGGACCCGCGTGGAGACGTTCCAATGCTCGTCGCTCGGCGTGTTGAGGCCGTCGCGCGCCTCAGCGCATTTGTCGGCGAAGAAGCGGAAATTCTCGGCGGCGCGGATCGCGGCCTTGGCCATGAAGCGATAGGCCTGGCCGGTGTCGATGCATTCGAGCACGGCGATGTCGTCGGCGTTGTCCTCGATGGCGTCGGCCACCCGATGCAGCAGCTTCTTCCGCATGGCCGGACCCATGTCGCGCCAGGACTTGAAGGCGAGCGCAGCCGCAGTCGCCGCCGCGTCGATATCCTCGGCCTTGCCCCGCGCGACACTGGCGAGCACGGCACCATCGACCGGCGACCTGGTCTCGAACGTCTCGCCGGAGATCGAGGCGACGGTCTTTCCGTCGATCATGTGACCGATGCCGTCCGCGCGCAGAGTCTTCAAAAGCGGCGCGAGGCGGTCACGGTTGGCCTGGAACAGATCGGCTTTCGGCGTGGGCTTATCCATGAGCGGCCTCCGCTTTCAGGGCGTCGTGAATGTTGTTGCGCTTCCAGCTGGTGTCCTTGTCGTTGATCTGCATGTCGAACGACAGGGCGAACTTGCTGGCGGCGAAGACGGGATCGAGATGTCTTGAGAGCGCCTGGAAGACGTGCTCGCCGGCCTTCTGGCGGGTAGGCAGGTCGCGGCCCTCGCCGATGCGCAGCACCATGTCGAGAAAGCCGTAATCCTGCTTTGCATCCGCAATCGCATAGTGCTCGCAGCGGATGGCACGAACGCGGATGCCGCCGAGCGGGAAGATACCGGTCTCGCTAGCTGCCTTGCGCACGACCTCGCACACCGCGGCGATGTCGAGGCGGCCGTCGAGATTGGCCGAATATTCGATGGTGAAATGCGGCATCGCGGTTTCACTCCCTGTCTTCAGGCGAAGTAGCAGCTGACCGAGCCATAGGCGCCATAATCGGCCTGGATTGTGTCGCCCTTGCGGGTCTCGATCGGACGGATGAACGAGCCGGCGAGCACGACCTGGCCCGGCTCGAGCGCCAGCCCAAGCGGGGCGATCTTGTCGGCGAGCCAGGCGACGGCAGTCGCGGGATGGTTGAGCACGCCGGCGGCAAGGCCGGTCTCTTCCAGCTGGCCGTTCTTGAAGCACAGCGCTCCGATCCAGCGCAGGTCAGCATCCAGCGGGCGGATCGGCCGCCCCCCGAGCACGATGCCGGCATTCGCCGCATTGTCGGCGATGGTGTCGAAGATCTTTCGCGTCGCCTTGGTCTTGGGATCGACGCGCTCGATCCGTGTATCCAAAATCTCCAGCGCCGGTACCACGAAGTCGGTGGCGTTGAGCACGTCGAATAGCGTGCAGTCGGGCCCAGAAAGGCGCTTGCTCATGACGAAGGCGAGCTCGGCCTCGACGCGCGTCGCGATGAAGCGCTCGGTCGGCACCAATCCGCCATCGGCGAAGAACATGTCGTCGAGCAGCACGCCGGAATCCGGCTCGTCGATGCCAAGCGCGCTCTGCATCGCCTTCGAGGTCAGGCCGATCTTGTGGCCTTTGACCACGCGCCCCTCGGCGATCTTGACGTCGACCCAGGCCTTCTGAATCGCGTAGGCCTCCGCGATGCTGATGTCCGGGAAGTCCTGCGAGAGCTGCCGGATCTGCGTGCGGGTCTTCTCCGCCTGGTGCAGACGCCTCGCACAAGCTTGGATATCGTCGTTGGAAAGCGCCATTTGTGATCTTACAAATCGTGGTGCCGCGAGATACTTAACATGTTAAGTTAATGCGTCAAACACAAATTCGGCTTGCTGCACTGCAAACGTTTTGCGGCTTGAAAGGGCGTCATGACGAAGAAATCCGCCGATCCCGTCAACGGTCACCCGCCTGCTACGCGCCAGGTGCCGATGCGCGATTTCTCGCGTTCGCTGCCGATGTCGCTGCTGCGGGCCCGGGAAGCTGTGATGCGGCAGTTTCGTCCCTCGCTGCGCGAGCACGGCCTGACCGAGCAGCAATGGCGCATCCTGCGCGCACTGGCGGCGATCGAGGTGGTCGAGGTCACGGAACTCGCGCGCACCGCGTTCCTGCTCGGGCCGAGCCTGTCGCGCATCTTGCGAGACCTCGAGGCGCGCAACCTGATCGAGCGCAAGACGGCGAAAGCGGATCAGCGCCGCAGCATGGTCTCCATCTCGAAGGAGGGGCTGAAGCTGATGGCCTCTGTCGCGCCGACGTCAGAGGCGATCTATGCCGAGATCACGCGGCGCTTCGGCGCACGCAAGCTCGCCGAATTGCAGGAGATGCTCGGCGAGCTCGAACGGAGCCTTGCGGGGCTCGGCGGCGCGGACGAGACAATAGCCGGGGAGTGAAACCAGATATGCGTGCGTGCGCGGCGAGAGCCATGGACATTGACGCTTTTTTTCGCTCAAAGTGCGGCCCAACCCGATCCGCGGCGAAGTGAGAGCAACAGGGAAGGAAAGGCAACGTGGCCAATAAAGTCAAAGAGATCTGGAAGTCGGGCAAGGCGGTCGTCAACGCGTGGCTCGCCATCCCCTCCGGCTTCTCGGCCGAGATGATCGCGCAATGCGGCTTCGACAGCGTCACCGTCGACATGCAGCACGGCGTGCAGGACTATCTCTCGATGGTGCAGTGCTTCCAGGCCATGGACAAGCATCCGGTCACCCCGATGGTCCGCGTGCCCTGGAACGAGCCCGGCATCATCGGCAAGGTGCTCGATGGCGGCGCCTATGGCGTGATCTGCCCGATGGTCAACACGCCGCAGGAAGCCAGGAACCTGGTCTCCTATTCGAAATATCCGCCCAAGGGCGTGCGCTCCAACGGCCCGATCCGCGCCGGCATGTACGGCACCGCCGGCTCCTATCAGAAGACGGCCAACGACGAGATCGTGCTGCTGCCGATGATGGAGACGCGGACCGCCGTCGAGAACATGGAAGCGATCCTCGACGTCGAAGGCATCGACGGCGTCTATATCGGCCCGTCCGATCTCGGCTTCTCCTATGGCCTCGAGCCCAAGCTCGACCGCAGCGAGCCCGAGATTCTCGCGATCTACGAGAAGATCATCAAGGAGTGCGGCAAGCGCGGCCTCAACCCGGGCATCCATTGCAGCGGCGCCGAAGGCGCGGCGCGCGCGATCAACATGGGCTTCAAGCTGGTGACGCTGTCCAATGAGGTCGGCCTGATGACCACCTACGCCAAGATGCAGGTGAACGCGACCCGCAAGGATTCGGGCGGCAAGGCCTGATAAACTCGCGAACGGCGAATGGGGAGTAGCGAATAGGGCTACTCCCTTTTCCATTCGCCACTCGCCATTCGCTATTCGCCTCCGAAGGAGACTCCCATGACCATCAGCCCCGTCATCCGCCTGCATCCCGATGATGGCGTGGTGATCGCGCGCGCGAGCTTGCCGCCGGGCACATTGGTGGCCGACGGCGTGACCGCGGTCGATCGCATTCCCTCCGGCCACAAGGTCGCGATCAAGCCGATCGCCGAAGGCGAGCCGATCAGGCGCTACGGTCAGATCATCGGCTTTGCCACGCAAGCGATTGCGCCGGGCCAGCACGTGCACGTGCAGAATTGCGGAATGGGTGATTTCGCCAAGGACTATGCCTATTGCGCCGACGTCAAGCCCACGCCGAACTTCGACCTGCCGGCGACCTTCGAAGGCATCCGCCGTCCGGACGGCCGCGTCGCCACACGCAATTATATCGGCATCCTCACCTCGGTGAATTGCAGCGCGCATGTCGCCAGCCTCGTCGCCGACGTCTTCAAGAAGAATCCCTTCACCGGCGACAATCCGCTCGCCGATTTCCCCAACGTCGACGGCGTGGTCGCGCTGACCCACAAGACCGGCTGCGGCATGACGCAGAACGAGCCGCTTGCATTGCTCCGCCGCACCCTCGGCGGCTATGCCCGGCACGTCAATTTCTCCCACGTCATCGTGCTCGGTCTCGGCTGCGAGGTGAACCAGATCGGCGGCCTGATGGAAGAGCAGAAGCTTGCCGGCCGCCTGCGCGCGATGGACATCCAAGAGGTCGGCGGCACCCGCAAGACGGTCGAAGCCGGCATCGCCTTCGTGCGCGAGGCGCTGACTGACGCCAGCAAGGTCCAGCGCGAGACGGTGCCGGCGAGCGAGCTCACCGTGGCGCTGCAATGTGGCGGCTCGGACGGCTATTCCGGCGTATCGGCCAATCCTGCGCTCGGCGCAGCCAGCGACCTCATCGTGCGTCACGGTGGCACCGTGATCCTGTCGGAGACGCCGGAGACCTACGGCGCCGAGCATCTCTTGACGCGCCGCGCCGTCAGCCGCGAGGTCGGCGAGAAGCTGGTCGACCTGATGCGCTGGTGGGATGAGTACACCGCGCGCGAAGGCGCCGAGATGAACGCCAATCCGAGCCCCGGCAACAAGGCCGGCGGCCTTACCACCATTCTGGAGAAGTCGCTCGGCGCGATGGCGAAGGCCGGCACCACCAATCTCGTCGAGGTGCTGCGCTACGCCGAGCCCGTCACCAAGAAGGGGTTCGTGTTCATGGACACGCCCGGCTACGACCCCGTGGCCGCGACCGGGCAGGTCGCAGGAGGTGCCAACCTCGTCTGCTTCACCACGGGCCGCGGCAGTGTGTTCGGCTGCAAGCCGGCGCCGTCGATCAAGCTCGCCACCAACACGCCCATGTACAGGCGCATGGAAGAGGACATGGACGTCAATTGCGGCACCATCCTCGAAGGCGAGGAGAGCGTCGAACAATGCGGCCAGCGCATCTTCGATCTCATCCTCAAGACCGCCTCGGGCCAGCCGACCAAGAGCGAGAGCTTCGATTTCGGCGGCGCCGAGTTCGCGCCCTGGGTGCTCGGCGCGACGATGTAGTCGCGCGTCGCGCGAGCATCGCCGCGCAACCCAATCAAGCGCCGCCGGTATCCGATGATCGCAACCGGAATCGGAGCGCGTGTGGCGATCCGAAATGCAACGGCCGTTCGCTAAGTAATGATACGGAGGTGGGCGCCTCCCGTGAGAAGTTCCCGGCTTACATCTGGTTAACACTGTTGCCGTAGACAGGAGGCGATGCGGCTTCACAGCGTGGTGGGGCCGGCGTGATTTGAGGATCGAGCCGATGCAAGCGATACGTCCCACTGGGGTGGAAAATCTCCTCGGTGAGGAGGAGCTGATCGTATCGAAGACCGATCTCAAAGGCCGCATCACCTACGCCAACGACGTCTTCATCCGCATGGCGAAGTACTCGTGGAAGGAGCTGATGGGCGCGCCCCACAGCCTGATCCGCCATCCCGACATGCCGCGCGCCGTCTTCAAGCTGCTCTGGGACACGCTGCAGTCCAAGCAGGAGATCTTCGCCTACGTCGTCAACCTGGCGAAGGACGGCAGTCACTATTGGGTATTCGCCCACGTCACGCCGACATTCGACGAGCGCGGCAACATCGTCGGCTATCACTCCAACCGTCGCAAGCCGGATCCCGCGCAGATCGAGCGCATCAAGCCGATCTACAAGACGCTGTGCGCTGAGGAGGCGCGGCATGCCAACGCCAAGGAGGGCATGCAGGCGAGCTTCGAGGCGATGGTCGGGCTGCTCAAGCAACAGGGTGTCGGTTACGATGAATTTGTGCTCTCTCTCTAAGGCGCAGGGAGCAACCGCGCTCGCGTGTGGTCTTGCCGTCCTTGCATTCGTTCTCTCGCTTCTCGGTATGACCGGAATCACGAGTGCCGCTTCTCTCGGCGCGACGATCGCGCTCTCCGGCTATGCCGTCTGGTGCCAGCACCGCACCGCGGTTGCCGTCGACGAGGTCGCCGCTGTGTGCCGCAAGGCGGCGGGCGGCGATCTCGAGGCGCGCATCCTCAGTGAACGGCAGGCCGGGCGCATCGGCGCCATCCAGAAATCGGTCAACGACATGCTCGACATTACCGATGCGTTCCAGCGCGAAGCTTCGGCGTCGATGGAGTATGCCAGCCGCGGCAAGTATTTCCGCAAGATCCTGGCGCGCGGATTGCCCGGCTCGTTCCGCCGCTCGCGACCGTCATCAATGCCGGCACCGACAGTCTCGGCCGCCGCGTCGTCGAGATCGCGGACCTCGCCAGGCGGTTCGGCACGCATCTCGATCAGGTTGCGGGCACGCTGATGGGCGCCGCGACCGATCTCGAATCCGATGCCGGCCAGATGGCGGCGGCGGCGGAGAAGACCAGCCTGCAAACCTCCGGCGTGCTCTCCGCGTCCGACCAGGCCTCGCGCAACGTCGCCACTGTCGCCAGCGCCGCCGAGCAGCTCGCATCGTCGATCGCCGAGATCAATCGCCAAGTGGCCGGCTCGACCGCGAGCACGGGACGGGCGGTGAACGAAGCCAATCGCGCCGGCAGCGAGATCCGGAGCCTTGCGGACGCCGCGATGCAGATCGGCGACGTCGTCAAGCTTATCAGCGAGATCGCCTCGCAGACCAACCTGCTCGCGCTCAACGCCACCATCGAGGCGGCGCGGGCAGGGGACGCCGGCCGCGGCTTCGCGGTGGTGGCCTCCGAGGTCAAGAGCCTCGCCAACCAGACCGCCAAGGCGACCGAAGAGATCAGCGCCAAGGTTGGCGAGATGCAGCAATCGACCACCAATTCGGTCGCGGCCGTCGAGGCGATCGCGCAGACCATCGCCGAGATCAACGGCATCACTGCCTCGATTGCCGCCTCGATCGAGCAGCAGGGCGCGGCGACGCGCGAGATCGCCCGCAACGTTCACGAAGCCTCCGCCGGCACCTCGCAGGTCTCCTCCAACGTGACGGGCATCAGCGAGGCCGCCGCCGACACCGGCCGCGTCGCTGCACGCGTCAACCACGCCTCCGAACGCGTCCACGGCGAAGTCGAGACGCTCCGCCGCGAAGTGACCCAATTCCTGCAAAGGCTGACCTCGGCGGCGTAGGGCTTTCAAACCCTCTCCCCTTGTGGGAGAGGGTGGCTTCGCTGAAAGCGAAGCCGGGTGAGGGGTCTCTATCCTCACGAGCGGTTTTGCGGGTTGAGAGAGACCCCTCATCCGGCGCTTCGCGCCACCTTTTCACAAGGGGAGAAGGGAAGAGCCTCGCCGGCGCGGCCCAATAACAACCACCATCACCCGCCCCGCACCTTACCTAGGCACCCCGTGCCCGTTGTTAGTGCTTGATCGCGTTCACCTCAGGTGTTCTGCTCAAAAAAGCTGCTGGAGCACCGCAACCCGTGTCGATCTACGTCGCGCTACACCACGTCACGCACTACAAATACGACCGCCCGATCGACCTTGGCCCGCAGACGATACGGCTGCGGCCGGCGCCGCATACGCGCACGCCGATCCTGAGCTATTCGCTCAAGGTCACGCCTTCCAATCATTTCGTGAACTGGCAGCAGGACCCGCAGGGCAACTGGCTGGCGCGCTACGTCTTTCCGGAGAAGACCACCGAGCTGAAATTCGAGGTCGACTTCACGGCGCAGATGACGGTGGTCAACCCGTTCGACTTCTTCGTCGAGCCCTATGCCGACAGCTTTCCGTTCGACTATCCCAAGGATCTGAAGACGGAGCTCGCGCCTTATCTCGAGACCATCAAGCCCGATCGCCTGTTCGCCAAGTTCCTCGACACCATCCCGCACGAGGCCCCGAACACCGTCAATTTCCTGGTCGACCTCAATCGCGAGATCCAGAAGAAGGTCCGCTACATCATCCGCATGGAGCCGGGCGTGCAGACGCCGGAGGAGACGCTTGTCTCCGGCGCAGGCTCATGCCGCGACTCCGCCTGGCTCTTGATCCAGACCTTGCGCCATCTCGGGCTCGCCGCCCGCTTCGTCTCGGGCTATCTGGTCCAGATCCGTCCCGACATCGATCCGATCGAGGGGCCACCGGAAGTCGAGAACGATTTTACCGATCTGCACGCCTGGGCCGAGGTCTATCTGCCGGGTGCAGGCTGGATCGGGTTCGACGCGACCTCGGGTATGCTCGCAGGCGAGGGGCACATCCCGGTCGCAGCCACGCCGCACTACCGTTCGGCGGCGCCGATCTCTGGTGGGGCCGGCTTTGCCGAGGTCGAGTTTTCCTTCGACATGAGCGTGAGGCGCATCCGCGAGGCGCCGCGCATCACAAAGCCGTTCTCCGACGAATCCTGGACGCGCCTCGACGATCTCGGCGAGCAGGTCGATGGCGATCTCGCCAGCGCGGACGTGCGCCTCACCATGGGCGGCGAGCCGACCTTCGTCTCGGTCGACGATCTCGAGGCCGGCGAGTGGAACACGGAGGCCGTCGGTCCGACCAAGCGCACGCTCGGCGACGATCTGATCCGCCGCCTGCGCACGCGCTTCGCGCCGGGCGGGCTGCTGCATTACGGCCAGGGCAAATGGTATCCGGGCGAGAGCCTGCCGCGCTGGGCCTTCGGCCTCTATTGGCGCAAGGACGGCGTGCCGATCTGGAAGAACGCCGACCTCATCGCCAGGATCGAGAATCCCAGGAGACCGGAGGTCAAGGATGCCGAGGCCTTCATGGAAGGCACGGCGGCGCGGCTCGGCGTCGACCTCGGCTACATCATGCCGGCCTATGAGGATCCCGCCTATTGGCTGCAGAAGGAAGCGGAGCTTCCGGTCAACGTCGATCCCACCGATTCCAAGCTGTCCGATCCCGAAGCGCGCGCACGGATGGCGCGGGTGTTCGATCAGGGTCTGAATACGCCGCGCGGCTTCGTGCTGCCGATCCAGCGCTGGAATGCGCCGCCGCGCTGGCGCAGCGAACGCTGGCCGCTGCGGCGCAATCATCTGTTCCTGACGCCGGGCGATTCACCGCTCGGCCTGCGCCTGCCGATCGGCTCGCTCGGTCACGTCCCGCCCAACCAATATCCCTACATCGTCGAGCAGGACCCGATGGAGCCGCGGGGCAGGCTGCCGGTGTTCACCCGCATGGCGCGTCCGCCATCGCCGCCGCGTACGGCCCCCGAGCATCTCAACACCGCTATACCCGTGCGCACGGCGATGGCCGTGGAGATCCGCGACGGCGTAATCTGCGCCTTCATGCCGCCGGTCGAGCGCATCGAGGATTATCTCGAGCTAATCTCGGCGCTCGAGGACACCGCGGAGGAGATGCAGCTTCCGGTTCATGTCGAGGGTTATCCGCCGCCGTTCGATCCGCGGATCGAGGTGATCAAGGTGACGCCCGACCCCGGTGTCATCGAGATCAACATCCAGCCGGCCAAGAGCTGGCGCGATGCGGTCGAGATCACCACCGGCCTCTACGAGGATGCGGCCAAGGTCCGCCTCGGCGCCAACCGTTTCTTGGTCGACGGCCGTCACACCGGCACCGGGGGCGGCAATCACGTCGTGGTCGGCGGCTCCTCACCGCAGGACTCGCCGTTCCTGCGCCGGCCCGATCTTCTGAAGAGCCTGGTGCTGTATTGGCAGCGCCATCCGGCGCTGTCCTATTTCTTCTCCGGTCTTTTTATCGGCCCGACCAGCCAGGCGCCGCGCATCGACGAGGCGCGCCACGACAGCATCTACGAGCTCGAGATCGCGCTCTCGCACGTGCCGCCGCCCAGCTACCAGACGCCGCTCTGGCTGGTGGACCGGCTGTTCCGGCATCTATTGGTCGACATCACCGGCAACACCCACCGCGCCGAGATCTGCATCGACAAGCTCTATTCGCCGGAAGGAACGACAGGCAGGCTCGGCCTCGTCGAATTCCGCGCGCTCGAAATGCCGCCGGATCCACGCATGTCGCTGGCGCAGCAGCTCCTGATCCGCGCGCTGATCGCAAAGTTCTGGCGTGAGCCGCTGAGCGGCAAGTTCGTGCGCTGGGGCACCGCGCTGCACGACCGCTTCATGCTGCCGCATTTCATCTGGGAAGATTTTCTCGATGTGCTCGGCGAGCTCAAGCAATCGGGCTATCCGTTCGAGCCGGAATGGTATCTGGCCCAGCTCGAATTCCGCTTTCCCGCTTTCGGCCGCATCCACCATGGCGGCGTGACGCTGGAGCTGCGGCAGGCGCTGGAGCCCTGGCACGTGCTCGGTGAGGAGGGCTCGGCCGGCGGCACCGTGCGCTATGTCGATAGCTCGGTCGAGCGGCTCCAGGTCAAGGCCGAAGGCTTCGTCGAGGGCCGCCACGTCGTCACCTGCAACGGCCGCCGCCTGCCGATGACCCCGACCGGCCGCTCCGGCGAGGCCGTGGCCGCCGTCCGCTTCAAGGCCTGGCAGCCGGCCTCCGGCCTGCACCCGACCATCCCCGTGCACGCGCCGCTGACCTTTGACCTGATCGATACCTGGAACGGCCGCTCGCTCGGCGGCTGCGTCTACCACGTCGCCCATCCTGGCGGGCGCAACTACGACACCAAGCCGGTCAATACCTACGAGGCCGAGGCCCGGCGGCTGGCGCGCTTCCAGGACCACGGCCACACCCCGGGTCCGATGCAGCCGCCGCCTGAGGAACGCACAAATGAATTTCCGCTGACCCTCGACTTGCGGACCCCGCTCCTGCAATGAGTATGATGGTGGGGGAGGGAAAGGCCCATGGGCGAGGGCGCAGCCGAAGACAACGACCAGGCGGGCAGGGCAAATGCCCAGCAGCGGATTGCGCAGTGGGTCCGCGACTATAGCCGCCTGCCCGGCATCCCCGACGAGTTCCTGGGGCCCGACGGTGCGCCGCGCGCGGTCTGGAGCCGCTTCTTCGACGCCTTCGGCGCGCTGGCGCCCGACGAGATCGAGCGCCGCTTCGGCATGGCCGATCGCCATCTCCGCGAGGCCGGCGTCACCTACCGCGCGCCCGGCGATAGCGCCGACCGGCCCTGGTCGATCAGCCATCTGCCGCTTTTGATCGACGAGGCCGACTGGCAGCAGCTTTGCGCCGGCATCACCCAGCGCGCCGAGCTGCTCGAGCGCGTGCTGCGCGACATTTATGGCGAGGGGCGCCTCGTGGCCGAAGGCGCGCTCCCGGCCGCGGCGATCGCCGGCAGTCCCGAATATCTCCGTCCGGTCTGCGGCGTGCCGCCGCCCGGCGGACGTTATCTCTCGATCTATGCCGCCGATGTCGGCCGCGGGCCCGACGGCCGCTGGTGGGTGCTCGGCGACCGCACCCAGGCGCCATCGGGTGCGGGCTACGCGCTGGAGAACCGCCTGGTGCTGTCGCGCGCCTTCTCCGATCTCTACAAGTCGATGAACGTGCCGCGCGTCGCGCCGTTTTTCGAGGCGTTCCGCGACAGCTTGCGCGCGCGCGCCGATCGCGACGAGCCCAGGATCGGCGTGCTCACCCCCGGTAGCTTTAGCGAGACCTATTTCGAGCACGCGACGCTGGCGCGCTATCTCGGCTTCCTCCTGGTCGAGGGCGACGACCTCGCGGTCAGCGACGACCGCGTCCACATTCGCACCGTCGCCGGCCTGAAGCGGCTGGATGTGCTGTTGCGCCGGGTCGATTCCAACTCGCTCGACCCGCTCGAGCTCGATGCCTCCTCGCGGCTCGGTGTGCCCGGCCTGATCGACGTGCTGCGCAAGGACGGCGTCGTCGTCGCCAACATGCCGGGCTCGGGCGTTTTGGAGGCGCGGGCGCTGCTCGGCTTCCTGCCGGCGCTGAGCCGCCGCCTGCTCGGCGAAGACCTGAAGATGCCGCACATCGCGACCTGGTGGTGCGGCCAGCGCGTGGCGCGCGACGAGGTGCTGGCGCGGCTCGAGGAGGTCGCGATCGAAGGCGCCTATCGACGCGGCGTTCCCGGTTTCGACAGCAATGGTCCGGTGCTCGCGAGCGAGCTCGACGTCAGCGCCCGGCAGCGCTTGATCGATGCGATCAGCGCGCGCGGCATGGACTATGTCGGCCAGGAGGTGGTGCGGCTCTCGACCATGCCGGTGTGGGAGCACGGGCAGCTCACGCCGCGCCCCTTCGTGCTGCGCGTGTTCGCCGCCGCCACGCCGGACGGCTGGGCCATCATGCCCGGCGGCTTCTGCCGGATCGCCGAGCAGCCGGACGCGCGCGCGGTGTCGATGGGCGACGGCGCGCGCGCCGCCGACGTCTGGGTCGTCTCCGACAAGCAGGTCGCGACCGCGACGCTGCTGCCGGCGACCGACAAGGTGCGCATCCGCCGCATCGCCGGCGTGCTGCCGAGCCGCGCCGCCGACAATCTGTTCTGGCTCGGCCGTTATCTCGAGCGCGCCGAGGCGACGCTGCGGCTGGTGCGCGCCTTGGGCTCGCCGAGCGGGCCGAACAAGGGCACGGCGGCCTCGGTGCAATCGGCCGAACGCATCCAGCGCCTCCTTGTCGCCTGGGGCGCGGTCTCGCAATCCTCGCGCACGGCCGCGGGGCGTATCGTCGCCGAAGCGCTGCAGGGCGCGGAGCGTTTCGGCTCGGCCCTGTCGCTGGTGAGGGCGGCGCAGCGCACGGCGACCTCCTTGCGCGAGCGGCTGTCGCCCGATGCCTGGCAGGTGATCACCGAGATGGCCGAGCGCCTCGCCATCGAGGTGGAGGACGACGACAGCGTGCTGAGCGCCGCCGAGCTGACCTTGCAGGAGCTGGCGAGCTTCGCAGGCCTCGCGCAGGAGAACATGAACCGCGCCGCCGGCTGGCGCTTCCTCGACATCGGCCGCCGCATCGAGCGCGCCATCAACACCACGCGCTTCACCCGTCAGTTCGCCTATGACGAGGCCGGCGACGAGGATCTCGACATCCTGCTGACGCTGGTGGATTGCCAGATCACCTACCGCTCGCGTTATCTGCTGGCGCCCATTCTGGCGCCGGTGCGCGACCTCGCGGTGCTCGACGGCTACAATCCGCGTTCGGTGGCGTTTCAGGTGACGACGCTGAACGAGCACATTGCGGCGCTGCCGAGCCTGAAGGAGCATGGCCTGATCGAGAAACCGCAGCGTCTCGCCGTGGCGATGCAGGCGATGCTCGCGACCGCCGAGGCCGAGAAGCTCGAAGTCAAGACGCTGTTCGCCCTGGAGCAGGATCTGCTCAGCCTCGGCGAGGCGATCGGGCAGCACTACTTCCCGCACGGTCCCAATGCCAGCCGGCCGGAAAAGTTGACGGGGCTGGCGTGATCTACGACATCCGTCACGTCACCACCTACGAGTACGAGAATCCCGTCAGCTTCGCCCGCTGCACGCTGCGGCTGGAGCCCAGAATCGGCGTCGGCCAGGAACTGATCTCGCACGAGGTCGAGATCCAACCGCGCCCGGCCGAGCGCAATGTGCGGCGCGACTTCTTCGGCACGCTGACCGAGAGCGTGACGATCGAAGCCGCGCATCGCAATCTGCGCATCGACTCGCGCTCGCGGATTTCGATCTCGCGCCGACCGCCGGCGCGCGATGCGGTCAGCCCGCCCTGGGAGAGCGTCCGCGACATCGCGTTCGAAGCCACCAGCCTCGGGCCGTCCTCGCCGGTCGGTTATGTCTTTGCCAGCCCCCTGGTGCCGGTGCTGCGCCCGGTCAGCGCCTATGCCGGGGTGAGCTTTCCGCCCGGCGTGGGCATCCTCACCGGCGCCGTCGACCTGATGCGACGCATCCGCGGCGAATTCCGCTACGATCCGAAGGCGACCGTGATCTCGACGCCGCTCGACGAAGTCTTCGACAAGCGTCACGGCGTCTGCCAGGACTTTGCCCATGTCATGATTGCCGGGCTGCGCGGGCTCGGCCTGCCGGCGGCCTATGTCAGCGGCTATCTGCGCACCATTCCGCCGCCGGGCCAGCCGCGGCTGCAAGGGGCCGACGCCACCCATGCCTGGGTGTCTCTCTGGTGCGGGGCCGAGCTTGGCTGGGTCGATCTCGATCCGACCAACGATCTCCTCATCGGCAACGATCACATCGTGCTCGCAATGGGACGCGATTTTTCCGACGTCTCGCCGGTCGACGGCATCATCGTCGGCTCGCCCAAGCAGAAGCTCGGCGTCGCCGTCGACGTGCTGCTGGTGGAGTAGGGTGGGTACGTCAGCCTCTTCGATGCAGCACAACCACATGCCCAGGAGTGGCGTATGCCACCCTCTTTACAGCGCTAAGCGGTCAGCACGTCTTCGATCCGGATCGGCAGGGTGCGGACGCGCTTGCCGGTCGCATGAAAGACGGCGTTTGCGATCGCGGGGGCGATACCGACCAGGGCGATTTCGCCGAGACCCTTGACCCCGAGTTCATTGACGTGCGGATCAGCCTCCTCGACGAAGTTCGCTTCGATCTGGGGAATGTCCAGGTTGACGGGCATCAGGTAGTCGGCCATGTGAGCGTTGACCGGCCGGCCGTCGCGCGCGTCGAGAACGGTGCGCTCCATCAGCGCCATACCGATGCCGCCGACCATGCCGCCGGTGCATTGGCTGTGGGCGAGACGCGGGTTGACGACGCGGCCGATGCCATAGGCGCCGACCGCGCGGCGAACGCGGATCGTGCCGACGTCGGGATCGACGGCGACCTCGACGAAGACGGCGCCGAACGAGTGCATCGAGAACCTGGCGGCAGCCTCGGGATCCCGTTTAGACGACGCCGTGGCTTCGATCGGCCGATCGTTCCGGCTCTTCGCGGCCTGTTCTCGCACGGCGATGCAGGCAGCGCGGATCGCGGAGCCCACCGAGGCCATGGTCCAAGAGCCGCCGTGGGATGGGGCAGGCGGATAATCGGAGCGACCAAGGCTGAAGCGCACCTTTTCGACAGGGAGCCCGAGAGTCTCGGCGGCGACCTGCGTCATCGACGTATAGGTGCCCGGACCCATGTCGCTGGCCGCGATCTCGACCTCGGCTGTCCCGTCGCGAAGCAGCCGCGCCCGCGCAGTGGCCGGTGCGTGAAAGGCGGGATAGCTTGCCGAGGCTACTCCCATCCCGATCAGCAGGCGGCCGTCGCGCATCGAGCGCGGTTCGGGCGTACGGCGCGACCAGCCGAACCGTTCGGCCCCGAGATCGTAGCATTTCATCAGCGATCGGCTGGAGAAGGGCTTGTTTTCTCCCTCGTCGATCTCCGGCTCGTTCCGGCGCCGCAGATCGATCGGATCCAGGCGAAGCTTATAAGCCAACTCGTCCATGGCGCATTCGAGCGCGAAAACGCCGCTGGCCTCGCCAGGGCCACGCATGTGGTTTGGCGTTCCGGTATCGAGCGGGACCAGACGGTAGCGCGTCCGCACGTTGGGCGAGGAGTAGAGGAACGTCGTGACCGAGGTCAGAGCTTCCATGAATTCTTCGTAGCGACTGGTCTCGCCCGTGCCTTCGTGCACCACGCTGATGAGCGTTCCGTCCGCCGTGGCGCCGAGAGCGATCCTCTGCACCGTGCGCGGCCGATGTCCGGTGGTGAAGAACATCTGCTTGCGCGTCAGGACGAGCTTCACCGGGCGCCCCACGTGCCGGGCGGCCATGGCCGCGAGCGTCACATGGGGCCAGGTTCTGAGCGAGGTCCCGAAGGCCCCGCCGATGAACGGGCAGATGACCGTCACTTTTTCGGGCGACAGACCGAAGATCGCCGCGATCTCGGCCTGCTCGTTGACGACGAACTGGCTCTTGCTCCAAAGCGTCAGGCGGTCGCCGTTCCAGCTGGCGATCGTCGCATGCGGCTCCATCGGATTGTGGTTCTCGCGCGCGATGTCATAGGTCTCATCGACCTTCACCGGCGCGTCGGCCAGGGCCTTATCCGCACTTCCGCGCGCCTTGTCGGCGGGCAGCCGGGCGTCCGGCTGTTTGCCAGCCTCGGGCACGATGGGACGGGCTTCGGGACCTGCGGAATCGATGATTGGCCGCTCGGCCTTGTAGGTGAGGCGCAGCGCCGCGGCGGCGCGCTCCGCCTGCGCAATGGTTGCGGCAACGACGAGCGCCACCGGCTGTCCGTGGAAGCGCACATGGTCGTCCTGCAGCACATGCAGCCGCTCGCCCGTCGCCGGATCGATGTAGCTCTTGTGCGGGCGGTACGCCAGGCGTGGCGCGTTGAGATGCGAGAGGACGGCGAGAACGCCCGGCATCTTCTCGACCGCCGCGCTGTCCACGCCGGTCACTCGTCCAAGCCCTATTGTGGCGCTGACGATCACGGCATAGGCCTGGCCGGGCTGATTAAAATCGGCCGCGTACCGCGCGGAGCCCGTGACCTTGGCACGGCCATCCACGCGGGGCAGCGGCTGTCCGATGACGCTGATGGTCATGCAATTCCTCCCGTCATTTCGAAGGCGCGGACGATCGTCCGCGGCAGGAGTTCGAGTTTGTAATGATTGCCGGACAGCGGGCGGGCCCCTTCCAACGCCGATCGGGCGGCCGCCTCAAACACCTGCCGGCCCGGTACCTTGCCGATCAGCGCCGCTTCCACCGCGCGCATGCGCCAAGGTCGGGTGCCGACCCCGCCAACCGCGAGCCGCGCGCCGCGGATCACGCCGTCCACAACGTCGAGCGCCGCTGCCGCGGAGACCAGCGCAAATTCGTAGGACGCGCGGTCGCGCACCTTGAGATAGCGCGCCCGGCGGCTATCAGGCCCCTCGGGGACCCGCACTTCAACGATGAGCTCGCCCGGCAGCAGCGTGTGTTCGAGATGGGGAGTGTCGCCGGGCAAGCGAAACAGCTCCTCGACCGGGAAAGTGCGCTCGCCCTTCGGCCCCCTGACCCGCATAGTGGCATCGAGCGCGACCAGCGCGACCGCAACGTCCGAGGGGTGCGTCGCCACGCAGTGATCGCTGGTGCCGAGAATGGCGTGACCGGCATTCAGGCCGTCGCGTGCGGCGCAACCCGAGCCAGGGCTGCGCTTGTTGCAGGATGCGTCGAGCATCCGAAAGTAGGGGCAGCGCACGCGCTGGAGCAGGTTGCCGCCGATCGAGGCCATGTTGCGCAGTTGCGGCAAGGCGCCCTCGATCAGGCTCTCGGAGATCAGCGGGTAAAGACGCTGAACATCGGAATGGGCGGCGATGTCGGCCATCCGCGCGAGCGCGCCGATGACGAGGTCGGACCGGTCGACGCGAATACCGGACAGCGGAAGCGCGTTGATGTCGACGAGCTGCTGTGGCTGCTCCACCTCGTCGCGCATGAGATCGACCAATGTCGTGCCGCCGGCGATGAGGCGGCCTCCGGAGGATGCGGCGGCGACGGCGGCCTCGATGGAGGTCACCTTCTCGATCGTGAACGGGAGCATGGTCAGACCCTCTTGGCGGCGTCGGCAACGGCGGCGACGATCCCGGGATACGCCCCGCAGCGACAGATATTGCCGCTCATCCAGAACCGAATGTCCTCCGGCGAGCCCGCATGGCCTTCGGCGATGCAGCCGACGGCCGACATGATCTGCCCGGGGGTACAGAAGCCGCACTGCAAGCCGTCGTGCTCGACGAATGCGCTCTGGAGCGGATGAAGCTCACCATTCTTCTCGAGGCCCTCGATCGTCTCGACAATGGCCCCGTCATGCATCGCAGCCAGCGTCAGACACGACACGACCCGCCTGCCGTTGAGAAGGATGGTGCAAGCGCCGCAGGCGCCCTGATTGCAGCCCTTCTTCGTACCGGTGAGACCGAGATCTTCGCGCAGAAGGTCGAGCAGGGATTGCCGCGTATCCAAGTCGAGCTCCTGTCTCGTTCCGTTCACGTTCAGACGAACCCGTGCCGTCGATGCAGCGGGCTTGCTTTCGGATGCGGGTTGCGCGGTAACCTGGGGCACCACCGCCATGGAAGCCGCTCCGCCGACAGTCAGCAGGAGCGAACGGCGCGATACTCCGCCCCGCGTGCTTTCGGTCTCAGCAGCGCCGGCGGCGAACGGTTCTTGGTTTGTCATGGTGGTCGGGATCCCCTCGGATGATCCGGCCCAGTAGGCCATGATCCCGACGGACGCACCGTTCCGATATTGCGGCGACTATCGCAATCTTGCGACGAAGTGGCGCCCGCGCCTGTGGACTCTGCTTCTCGCCCATCGCGGCCAAGGCAGCCCAGCTGTGAGTGGTAGACCGGGCGCAATGAGATCAAGCCCAACCCACGTGCCACTTGCCATCGGAGTTGTCTCGATACCGCGAAGTCAATCATGCGCACTATTTGTGCAATCAGCCAGACATTGCGACATTTCGACCGCAGCTTCCATTCCCGCCATGTCGTGAAACATGGTATGTCGATGAAGCGCCTGTCGCGGGTGCGGCCAAATATGACATAACCAAAGCGATGCCTGATCGAAATCCTTTTCAGACGATGGTCCGGCTGCTATCGGAAGCCCCGCCGCCTTTGGCACCCATCCAGTTAAACTGCGGCACACAACTCACTCATCGTTTTGTTCGCGGCACGCGTTATGGCTATGCCCCAGGCATGCCCGGACACCTTGTCGGCACCTACTATGGAGAGCCTCAGCACAGTGCGTGGACGGTTGAGCGACGGCGGCTCTCTGCCCCGCTGCGGCCGAATTCTATCACTGTGATTCCCGACCGGCATGATGGAGATTGGGAAGTTGAAGGACCGCTCCACGTGTCCCATGTCTATCTCACCAACGAACGACTGGAGCATTGCCGAACACTCATCGGTGGGCGAGGCAAGGTAGAGCTGGCGCCACGCGTCGGCAGCGAAGACGCTGTGACCTCACAGCTTCTTGCAATCCTCAGCGACCCCGACGTCATTGTCGATCCTTCGGCAAAGTTGCTGGTCGATCGCGCGGTTGACCTACTCTGCATCCAGCTATTGCGTTCGCACAGCATAGTGCAGATGCCGCAGAGCCTCGCTTATACTCGCGGCGGGCTCGCGCGCTGGCAGCTCAGGCGTGTGACCGAATACATGCTGGCGCATCTCGACAAGCCGATCGGCCTTGACGAACTAGCGTCCCTGGTCGGCCGCAGCCGCTATCATTTTTGCTCGGCGTTCCGTCTCTCGACAGGATTGACGCCGCATGTCTGGCTAACTCGGCAACGCATGTTGCTTGCACAACGCCTGCTGAATGATCCAAATCTATCGATCAGTGAAGTTGCGCTCGCAGTCGGATATTCAACGCCGTCGGCCTTCGCCCAGACTTTCCGCAGAATTGTCGGCACGACGCCGCGAAATTTCCGCCGATCCTTGTAGCCTCACATCGGATGTCAGCTTCTGGCCCATCTCCGACCCGGGCGAGGACGCCAGCGCGCTGCTATCGAGGTGGAGCGGACTCTCCAAGGAGTGCAGCGCGGGCTTATGAATACGCGCCCCTGGAAAGGGTCGGCGCTCGCCGTCACCGCACCATGGTCTCGCGATCCCAGGCCTTGTAGTCGGGCGAACCTTGGATGCGGATCGGACCGTCGTAGCCGTATTCCACCATGTGCACGGTCACATAGTCCTCCCCGAAAAATGCGACGCCGTAGGATTGCGGCAGGTCGCAGGCGCTCAGCAGCTTCGTCTCGGAGAACAGCGGAAAGCTCGCATGGTTGGTGCCCCGCAGCGACGAGACGGGGACGCCTGCAATCGAGCCTGCAAGCGGCAAGTGACAATGCCCGAAGAATACGTGGCGGATCTTGGCCCGGTGGCGACTGACGAGATGCCGGAATGGAGCCTCGTCGATCAGGCCGATCTGGTCGAACGGGACGAGATGCACCGGCATGGGATTATGGTGCATGAACAGCAGAAACGGCCCGTCATGCTCGGTAAGCCGGGCCTCGAGCCAGCCGAGACGATCGTCGCAATAGCGGCCGGCGTGCGTTTCCGGATGGGCGGTGTCGAGGAACAGGCAGCGACCGGCAGCCGTATCGTGGATGCCCTGGACGAAGCCGTTGTCGTCGGCGAGGTCGGGGAACACGCTCAGGAAGGCGGCGCGCCGATCATGGTTGCCGATGCACAGGCGCACCGGCAGCGGATATGCGTCGAGGCGCTGCTTGAGCCATTGATAATCGGCGAGATCGCCCCAATCCGAGAGGTCGCCGGTGATCACCATCAATTCGGCGTCGTGATGATCGTGCAGCGCATGCGCCAGCGCCCGCTCGAAATTGACGCGCGGATCGCGGCCGCCGATGGTCGCACCGGGCGCCGTCAGGTGAATGTCGCTCAGATGCAGCAGTTTCATCGCCAGCTCCGGTCATCGAGGCGGCACGGGGCGCCGAGGGCGTCCCGTGCCGGGGGATGTGAGGATGGTCAGCGCGCCGCGCCTGTGGTCTTCGGCAGCAGCTTCTGCACGTCAGCCGTCATGTCGGCGAGGACGGCCTCCGGCTCCTTTGCGCGGGCGCCCGAGATGATCGAATTGAGATGATCCTTGATCACGTCGGTGATCTTCAGGCCGTTGTCGCCGGGGAAGGCGTACCATTTGGTGAGCAGCGCGAGCTGGCTGACCGCGGTGTAGTTGTTGGGGTTCTTGACGTAGAAGTCCTTCAGATAGACCTCGTTGGCAACCTTGTTCGGCGGCATGTAACCGGTGGTCTCCGCCATGATCGCGGCGCCCTTGGGGCCGGTCCAGAATTTCACCGCTTCCCAGGCGGCATCGCGCTTGGCCTTGTCCTTGGCGAGGATCAGCACGACGTTGCCGCCGGCCGGCAGCCTGCCCTTGGTGGAGGCGACGTCCGGGAACGGAATCGTCTTCAGCGCGAACTTGCCGCCGGTCATCTGCGTGACCTTGTTGAGGTCCGAGGTCGAGGTGACGTGGAAGCCGGTCTTGCCGGCCGCGAACGCCGCGCGCATCGACGGCTGGTCGAGATTGGGCATGCCGGCCTCGTTGACGAGCCGCGCGATCGTATTGATGGCGAACTTGCCTTCCGCTCCGTCGAACGCGACCTTGGTCTCGTCGGCATTGAGCATGGTGCCGCCGCGCGCGAACACCGGCGCCTGCCACAGCCAGTTGCCGGTGATGTCCCAGGCATAGGTGACGCCGTTGGTGTCGTTGCCGAGCGCCTTGATCTTCTTGGCCAGCGCGATCAGCTCGTCCCAGCTCTTCGGCAGATTGTTCACGTCGCCGCCGGCCTGCTTGACCAGGTCGAGGTTGACGTAGACGATCGGCAGCGAGATCGCGAAGGGCAGGGCGTAGACCTTGCCGCTGGCGGTGCCGATGTCGAACATCGCCTGGTGGAAGCCCTGCTTGTCGAAATCCTTCTCCGCGGCGATGTAGCCGTCGAGCTCGGCCGGGATGTTCTTCTCGACCAGGACGCGGATGCGGCTCAAGCCCTGGAACGAGACGTCAGGCATCTGATTGGTCACGGCCTCGCGCAGCACCTTCTGGGTGCCGTCCTCGTAGGATTCGTAAGGCGCCCGCATCGTGACCTTGATCTCCGGGCGCACCTTGGCGAATTCCTCGGCGATGCGCTTGTGCGTCTCGGTGAACAGCTCCGGATAGGGATATTGCATCACGATCTCGGTCTGGGCCTGCGCGAGCGCAGATCCGGCCGCAAGCGACAGAGCCGCCGCGGCGATGATGGTCTTCAGCATGATAGACTCCTTGGTTGAGGTGACGTGGCTACTTGATCCCGGTCAGGGTGATGCCCTCGATGAAACGGCGCTGGGCAAAGAGGAAAGCGATGACGAGCGGCGCGATGATCACGATCGCCGCCGCCATCAGCGGGCCGTAGCTGGTGCCGGCCTCGCTGTTGCGGAAATGGGCGACCGCGAGCGGCGGCGTGCGCAAGTGCTCGCTGTTGAGCACGATCAGCGGCCAGAAATAGTCGTTCCAATGCGCGACCACGGAGAAGATGCCGAAGGCGGTCACTGCGGGAATCGCGGCCGGCAGCATCACCCGCCAGACGATGCCGAATTCGGAGATGCCGTCCATGCGCGCGGCGTCGACGAGATCGTCGGGCACCGTCTTGAAGAACTGGCGCATCAGGAAGATGCCGAACACCGAGATGGTGAAGGGCAGGACCAGCGCGGCATAGCTGTCCAGCAGCCCGGCCTTGTGCAGCAGCAGGAAGACCGGGACCGCGGTCGCCTGTGGCGGGATCAGGATCCCGAACAGCACGAGCGCGAACATCGTCTCACGGCCGAGGAAGCGAAGCTTTGCGAGCGCGTACGCCGCGGGCAGCGCCACCATCACCTGCAGCACGAAGATCGAGACCGTGACGATGATTCCGTTGAGGAGGAAGCGCAGCAGATTGGCCTTGGCGAAGGCCTCGCGCAGGTTCTCGACAAGCGCGAATTGGTGCGGGATCAGGTGCAATTCGCTGGAGAAGATCTCGGTCTGCGGCTTGGATGCGGTCGAGATCATCCAGATGAAGGGGGCCAGCATGAGCGCGGCGCCCCCGATCAGGAGCACGTGGCGGAGGATCGCCCGGACTGGGATGGGATGCGCGTTGCTCATGTGTAGTGCACGCCGCGATCGGCGAGCCTCGATTTGATCAGGGTGAGCGCGAGGACGAAGACCAGGAAGACGACGGTGATGGCCGCGGCATAGCCCGAGCGGAAGAATTCGAAGCCTTCCGTGTACATCGTGTGGATCAGAACCTCGGTGGATTTCGACGGGCCGCCCTTGGTCAAGACGTGCACGGTGTCGAACACCTGGAACGAGCGGATGCCGGAGATCACGACGACGAAGGTCGTGACCGGCCCCAGCATCGGCCAGGTCACGAGGCGGAAGCGTGCCCAGCCGCTCGAGGCGCCGTCGATCTCGGCCGCCTCGTAGAGCTGCTTGGGAATGGAGACGAGGCCGGCGAGGAACAGCACCATGTTGAAGCCGACGGCCTGCCAGATGCCGATCGCGCACAGCGCATAGAGGGCGGTGCTGCGGTCCTGGAGCCATGCGAAGGCCGGCAGGCCCGCGCCGCGGAGAAGCCCGTTCACCAGGCCGAATTGCGGATGCAGCATGAATTCCCACACCACCGCCATCGCGATCAGGGTCGCCATGACTGGCAGGAAATAGATCGTCCGGTAGAGGCTGCGCAGGCTGGTGCCGCTCTGGATCAGCAGCGCGATCGCAAGGCCGGCGATCACGGCGCCGGGCACCACGATCACGACGTAAGTCAGCGTGTTGCGCAGCGCGGTCCAGAACACCTTGTCGGCGAACAGGTCCTGGTAGTTGGCGAGCCCGATCCAGGAGAAATGCGGCGCGCCGAGCTGATAGTCGGTGAAGGAGAGGGCGATCACGCCGGCGAGCGGACCGAGCAGCATGACCAGCATGAGCGCGACGGCCGGCGTCACCAGCGCGTAGGCGGCATGGCTCCGCCTGCTGCCATGAGCCGGCAGCGCGCGCCTCGTCGTGCCCGCGGGAGCGATGGCCGCGCCGATGGTCATCGAGCCGTCAGACATGAGCGGGCTCACGGATGCGCTCGGCCTGCTCCATTCTGAGCTCGATCCGTTTCCCGGCCGGATCGAACATCCGCACCGCGTCTGGTGCGAAGCCGAAGGCGACGGAGCTTGCCATCGCCGGCAAATGCTTGACGTCCGCGAGCCGCGCGATCAGGCGCGACCCGGTGCCTTCGACCGCGAGATGCACGAAGGCCTCGGCGCCGAGATTCTCCAGATGGACGACGGTTCCGGAGAACGGCCCGGTGCCGAGCTCGATCCGCTCCGGACGGACCCCGATGCGGCAATCGCCGGCCGCCGCATTGCACGTAAGTTTCAAGGCGGTCCCCAGCACATCGACGCCGCCGTCCTTGCGGATCCGGCCGGGGAGAACGTTGATCTTGGGGCTGCCGATGAATTCGGCAACGCGGATGTCGCCGGGCTCGTTGTAGATCTCGGCCGGCGTGCCGGCCTGGATCAGCTCACCGCCCATCATGACGGCGATCCGGCTCGACATCGTCATCGCCTCGGCCTGGTCGTGCGTGACGTAGACGAACGTTGCCTTGAGGCGGCGATGCAGCTCGGCGAGTTCTGCGCGCATGTGGACGCGCAGCTTGGCGTCGAGATTGGAGAGCGGTTCGTCGAACAGGAAGGCCACCGGCTCGCGCACCATGGCGCGTCCGACCGCGACGCGCTGCCGCTGTCCGCCGGACAATTGTCCGGGCTTGCGCCGCAGCAATGGGGTGATGTCGAGCTGTTCGGCGATGCCTTCGATGTCGGTGCGAATGTGCCGTTCCTTGGCGCGCCGGCCCGGCAGCAGCGCAGCCAGCAGTGGCAGTCGCTCGATCGCGGAGAGGCGCCGCATCCGCAGCGGCACCGCGATATTGTCGAAGGCGCTCAAATGCGGATAAAGCGCATAGGATTGGAACACCATCGCGAGGTTTCGCGCGCTCGGGCGAATGCCGTCCACGGGGCAGCCGTCGATGCGGACCTCGCCGGAATCTTGCGGCTCGAGCCCGGCAATGATGCGAAGCAGGGTCGACTTGCCGCAGCCGGACGGGCCGACCAGCGAGATGAATTCGCCGTCGGCGATGCGGAAATCGATGCCTTTCAGGACGTCGGTGCCGTCAAAGGACTTGCGGATTGCGGAAAGTTCGATTTGCGCCATGCGCGCTGATCCCTGCTGGCCCGTTTGCGGCGCATGAGGAGTAGGAAGCGCGTCTGACATTCACATAACGGTCAATGGCCTTCCTTATGGTCATCCCAGGTTTTGCTTTCGCCCGGTCCGACGGGGAATATCGATCTGGGGTTGTTGTCGTGGCGTTGACGTCGTCGCGCGTCCGTGCGGTCAATGCGGTGTTCGAAACCGGCAGCTTTGCCGCTGCGGGAAGGCGGCTCGGGGTGTCGCAGCCGGCCGTTGCGCAGCTGGTGCGCGACCTGGAGGCCGAGTTCGGGGTGGCGCTGTTCGACCGGCACGGCCAGACCCTGATCGCGACGTCGCTGTGTCGGCGGCTCTATGCCGCAACGAGCCGCATGCAAGCGGTCGAGGCGGATGCGCTCGCCATCCTGCAGCAGCGCGACGAGCTCACGGGGGGTGAGCTTCGCATCGGGCTCGGCAACGCCATGCCCGGCATGGCGTTGATCGCGGCGTTCCGCAACCTCTATCCGAAGATCCAGATCAACATCGAGATCGGCAGCTGGTCGACGATCATGGCCGCGGTGGTCGACCAGCGCGTCGACGTCGCCGTATTGCCGGAGGTGCCGCAGGACAACCGCTTCCGGCGCGAGCCCTGCGTGCAGCAGCGCGTCGTTGCGATCTGCCATCCCGTTCACGACCTCAGCCGCCAGTCGCGCGTGTCCATCGCCGGCCTCGTGCAATATCCGCTGGTGTTCCGGACCCGGGATTCCGCGACCCAGCGCGCCGTCGACCGGGCGTTTCGCGCCCTCAACCTGCGCGTCAGTCCGGCGATCATCGTCAATACGCGCGAGGGGATGCTGGAGGCGGTCGCCAACCGGCTTGGCGTCGGCTTCGTCTGGGAGCACGGCTCGAGCCGCATCGACCGGATCGCGAAGGTGGCGATCGCGGAAATCGAGGCGGAGTCGCCCGAATACATCTTCTCGCTGGCGGGCAAG
Source organism: Bradyrhizobium sp. BRP20 (assembly GCF_020194215.1). Lineage (NCBI taxonomy): Bacteria > Pseudomonadati > Pseudomonadota > Alphaproteobacteria > Hyphomicrobiales > Nitrobacteraceae > Bradyrhizobium > Bradyrhizobium sp. BRP20. Next base: position 51,176 of record NZ_JADYVY010000019.1, read on the forward strand.
CGCGGCAAGCTGGTCGAGCTGTTCTACCTGGCCCGAAGCCTTTCGCGCCCGGCCGACGGCGCCGATATCCTGGCCGCGCCCTGAGCGGCGGCCGCCTTCCCGCCGCTTTGGGTTGTGCTGAACTGTGACGGCAACCGTGATGTTGCGTAGCGGGACGGTAAGGTATTTGCGTATTTTCCGTCCCCGAAGTTTGGTTACCCGGCCCAAGATGGGCTATGCTCCCCGCTGCGTCGACGACAAGAATGAGACGTCGGGAGATGGCATGGGATACCAGCGGCGGACGGGGCTGCGTCCATGATAACCTTACCCAGACTGGCAGCTGAATCGCTGGAGCAGTTCCTCGGCAACTTCATGCGCCGCCGGTACGATGAGACTTCCGCAAGCATCGTTGCCAGCGCAACCCGTACCGCGATGGAATGCATCGGCAACAGCGATGCGCTCTACCACAATATCGAGCATACGATGCTGGTGACCCTGGCCGCCCAGGCGATCCTCCGCGGCCGAAGCCTTCATACCCATCTTTCGGCGGAAGATTACGTTCATGTCCTGATCGCCTGCCTCGCCCACGACATCGGCTATGTCCGCGGCCTGTTCGAGGAGGACGACGCCGACGGTTTCGTCATCGATGCGGCCGAAACCAAGATCTCGTTGCCGCGCGGCGCGTCGGACGCGAGCCTGATGATGTACCACGTCGACCGTTCGAAGCTGTATGTGACGCGGCGGCTCCGCCATATCCCGGGAGTCGATCCGGAGCGCGTTGCCCGCGCCATCGAGGGGACGCGCTTTCCCGCCCGTGAAGGCCAGGAATACGACGACGAAGCCTCGATCCTGCGTGCGGCCGACTTCATCGGCCAGCTCGGCGATCCCAACTATCTGCGCAAGGCCAACGCGCTCTATTACGAGTTCGAGGAGGTCGGCATCAACCGCCAGCTCGGCTACGACTCGCCCGCCGACATCGTGAACCGCTACCCGCAATTCTATTGGAACAGCGTTGCTCCGCACATCCAGACCGAGATCGGTTATCTCAACAAGACCGAGATCGGCCGGCAATGGATCGCCAACCTCTACAGCAACGTGTTCCGCGCCGAACGTGACATCTCGCTGTCCGGTCCGCAGAAATAGACCCCTTGTAGCCCGTAGCCCGGATGGAGCGTAAGCGAAATCCGGGATTCGCGGATACAGGCGTCCCCGCATTGCGCTTCGCTCCATGCGGGCTACAAGAGCTCTGCGCAACGAGATCATCCGCAAATCATGCAACAAAAAACCATCACCACTGATATCCTCGACATCGCTTATCGCGAATACGGTGCGCCGGACGGCTGGCCCTGCGTCATGGGGCATGGCTTTCCCTATGACGCGAACGCCTATGCCGAGACCGCGCCGATCCTCGCCGAGGCCGGCGCACGCGTGCTGGTGCCCTGGCTGCGCGGGTACGGGCCGACGCGGTTTCGCTTCGCTGAGACGCTGCGCTCCGGCGAGCAGGCGGCGTTAGGTGCCGATCTCCTGGCCTTCATGGATGCGCTCGGTATCAGGCGCGCCGTCGTCGGCGGCTACGATTGGGGCGGGCGTGCCGCCTGTGTGGTCTCGGCGCTCTATCCGGAGCGCGTGGTCGGTCTCGTCTCCGGCAATTCCTACAATATCCAGAACATCGCCCTCGCCATGGAGCCGGCTTCGCCGCCGGAGGAGGCGGCGTTCTGGTATCAATATTTATTCCACAACGAGCGCGGCCGCCGCGCGCTGCAGCGCAACCGCCGCGGCTTTGCCCGTCAGCTCTGGACGATGTGGTCGCCGAAATGGGTCTTCGACGACGCAACGTTCGACACGAGCGCCGTGTCGTTCGACAATCCTGATTTCGTCGACGTCGTGATCCATTCCTACCGCCATCGCTACGCGCTGGTGGCCGGCGATCCCGCCTATGCGGGGATCGAGGCAAAGCTCGCCGCGCAGCCGACGATCCGTGTCCCGACGATCGCGGTCGACGGCGACAGCGACGGCGTCAATTCCGGCACCGCCCACCACGCGCGCAAGTTCGAGGCATTTTTCGAGCGGCGCGTCTTCATCGATGCCGGTCATAATCTGCCGCAGGAGCGGCCGGCCGAATGGGCTCAGGCCGTGATCGACGTGCGGAAAGCGGCTGCGTCATAGGCGGCCCCGAGGCGCCCTCGGGGCACCTCATCATGAGGGGATTGGCGGGTCGGCACTAGGCCATCCATCCGTTCCCCAAATTTCCCCGACTTTCGGGAACCTTTTCCGATTGCGGCCGTCCAAGCTGTGGGCCCGCTTCCATATGCGGGCTCGTTGCAGGGGAGAAGCTTGATGAAGTCACAAGTGCGCAAGCTGGAACGTGTCGCCGTGGCGCAGACGCCGACCGATCGGCCTGACAGGGCGGAGGTCGAAGAGGCGATCCGGACCATGATCCGCTGGGCCGGCGATGATCCCGCGCGCGACGGTCTGCGCGAGACACCTGATCGCGTCGCACGCGCTTTCGAGGAGTATTTTTCGGGGTACGCGCAGGACCCGACCGAAATTCTGCAGAAGACTTTCGAGGAAATCGAAGGCTATGACGAGATGATCGTGCTGCGCGGCGTTCGCTTCGAGAGCCATTGCGAGCACCACATGGCGCCGATCGTCGGCCGCGCCTGGGTCGCCTATATTCCGCAAGGGCGCGTGGTCGGCATCTCCAAGCTCGCACGCGTGGTGGACGTCTACGCAAAACGGCTCCAGATCCAGGAGAAGATGACCGCGCAAATCGCCAATACCATCAACGATGTGCTCAAGCCTGAAGGCGTCGGGGTCATCATCAAGGCGACACATCACTGCATGACCACGCGCGGCGCGCACAAGCCCGGGACCGATCTCGTCACCAGCCGCATGCTGGGCGTATTCCGCGACAATGCACTGACGCGCCAGGAACTGCTGGGGCTCGCCAGTTCGGACGATTGACCTGCGCTCGGCGCTGACCCGCCGCATTCGATCTTGATTTGCGTCAAGGTTGCGGCAGGCGAGGTCTGCTCTGCTGGGTGTTGTCTCGGTCGGGTGCGTGCTATCATGGCGTGTGCCCGGGGGCTTCGCATGCAGGAGTGGCCCATGACAACTGCGTCAGATACGTCTCATCCGTCCGGTCTCGGCTCGGGAATGGCTGCGCTACACGCCAAATGGGGCTGGATCGTCGCGCTCGGCGTCGTCTACCTGATTGCCGGCTTCGTCGCGCTCGGCAGCATGGTGATGGCAACGGTGGCGAGCGTGATCGTGGTCGGCGCAATGATGATCGTCGCCGGCGTCACCGAGGTGATCGGCGCATTCCAGATGAAGAGCTGGGGAAAGTTCCTGATCTGGGCCTTGCTCGGTGTGCTCTACATCGTTGCCGGCTTCCTCACCTTCGCGAACCCGCTCTTCGCCGCGGTTCTGCTCACGCTGTTCCTCGGCGCCTCGCTGCTGGCCTCCGGCGCGGTCAGGCTGTTTCTCGCCTTCAGCATGAAGCGCGAAAGCCCGTGGGGCTGGGTGGCGGTGTCGGCCGTCGTCACGCTGCTGCTCGGGCTGCTGATCCTGGTGCGCTGGCCGGTGAACAGCGTCTACATCCTCGGCCTGTTCCTCGGCATCGACCTGATCATGGCCGGTGCCGGATGGGTCAGCTTGGGCTTCGCCTTGAAGCGGCGCGGCTAAAGCATGATCCGGAAAAGTGCCGAAGCGGTTTTCCGGAAAGCTCATGCGTCAAGAACAACCTGACGCACGATGACGATTCATCAAAATCTCGTCGCGCTTCAGGCGATGCCATCAGCAACTCGACGCAAGACCATCTTGATGAACTCCGCTGATCTGACGCGCTGACAAGAAGCAGCGCGCCGCGCGGTCGTTTCGCCGCGGCGACAATCATTGGGGAGAAACCATGAAAGCCGCTTTGGCCCTGGCCGCAGCGCTGGCTGCCGCCTGCTTGTCCGCTCCTGTCTCCGCGCAAAAATCCTACGGTCCTGGAGTTAGCGACACCGAGATCAAGATCGGCAACACTATGCCCTATAGCGGCCCGGCATCGCCGCTCAGCATCACGGGACGGGTGATCTCCGCCTATTTCGACGAGATCAACGAGAAGGGCGGCGTTGGCGGCCGCAAGCTCAACCTGATCTCGCTCGACGATGCCTTCTCGCCGCCCAAGACCATGGAAGCCGCGCGGCGCCTCGTCGAAGGCGACGGCGTCGCCTTCATCTTCGCCACCATGGGCACGGCGCCGAGCTCGGCGATCGCAAAATATCTCAACAGCAACAAGGTGCCGCAGATCTTCCTGATCAGCTCGGCCTCGAAGTGGAACGATCCCGCCAACATGCCTTGGTCGATCGCGCTGCCCTGGGCGCCGAACTACACCAGCGAGGCTGCGATCGACGTCGCCTATGCCCGCGCCAGGAACCCGAATGCGCGCTTTGCGGTGCTCTACCAGAACGACGACGCCGGCAAGGAATATCTTCGCGGCGTCAAGGAGGCGCTCGGTGCCGACGCCGACAAGGCGATCGCGATGGCCTCGAGCTTCGAGGTCGCCGATCCCACCGTCGATTCCCAGGTCCTGACGCTCGCCAATACCAAGGCCGACGTCTTCATGATCTATTCGGTGACGCCGCGCGCCTGCGCGCAGGCGATCCGCAAGGCGCACGAGGTCGGCTGGCAGCCGACGCGCTTTCTGGCTTCCGGCTGCGCCAACAAGGCTACCGTGATGGCGCCCGCTGGCCTGGAGGCCGGCAAGGGCGTGCTGTCGCTTGGCGCGCTCAAGCCGTTCGTCGAGGCGCCGAAGGACGATCCGGCGATGACGGCCTATATCGACTTCATGAAGAAGCGCCTGCCCAATGCCGACATCAACAACGTCGCCGGCCTCTATGGCTACACCGTCGCCGAGGCGCTGGTGGCGCTGCTGAAGCAGTGCAAGGACAATCTGACGCGCGAGAACATCATGGCGCAGGCCGCGAATCTGAAGAACGTGCCGCTGTCGCTCCTGATGCCCGGCATCACCCTCAACACCACGCCGCAGGATTTCCGCCCGATCAAGGACGGCTACATGCTCCAGTTCGACGGCAACGACTGGGTTATCGCGAGCGAGCTGTTGCGCGGAACGTGAGGGACGGAGAAGTCATCGCGGTCGACAGGCATCGTTTGCGGCGCATCCTTCGAGACGCGCGCAAGGGCGCGCTCCTCAGGATGAGGGCGGAGTGCGCGGCAGCAGTATCAACAAGCGCCGGTGTTGCTTAGCCTCACCCTGAGGAGACCGCGAAGCGGTCGTCTCGAAGGGCGAGGCGCGCGCTCCGCTTTCTACGAACAGGAGACCACCATGGACTTTCACCACTCCGCCCGTTCGCTGGAGCTCCAGGACCGCGTTCGCCAGTTCATGCAGGCCCATGTCGAGCCGGTCGAGGAGCTCTACTACGAGCAGGTCAAGCCGGAAGCTTCACGCTACAAGACTCCGCAAATCCTTCAGGATCTGAAGCGGCGGGCGCGCGAGCAGGGGCTCTGGAACCTGTTCCTGTCCGGCGAGCACGGGCCGGGTCTGACCAATCTCGAATACGCGCCGGTGAAGGAGATCATGGGCCGCATCCTCTGGGCGCCCGAGGTCTTCAACTGCTCCGCGCCCGATGTCGGCAACATGGAGGTGCTCGCAAACTACGGCACCAAGGCGCAGCAGGAGCGCTGGCTGAAGCCGCTCCTCGAGGGGCGCATCCGCTCCGGCTTCTCGATGACGGAGCCGCAGGTCGCCTCCAGCGACGCCACCAACATCCAGTGCGAGATCCGGCGTGACGGCGACGACTACGTGATCAACGGCCGCAAATGGTTCACCTCGGGCGCGATGAACGAGGATTGCGAGATCCTGATCGTGATGGGCAAGACCGCACCCGACCATCCCGACCGCCATCGCCAGCAATCCATGATCCTGGTGCCGAAGAATACGCGTGGGGTGCGCATCCTCCGCGACATGCTCACCTACGGCTATGACGATGCGCCGGTCGGCCATCCCGAGATCGTCTATGACAACGTCCGCGTCCCCGCCGAGAACATTCTGCTCGGCGAGGGCCGCGGCTTCGAGATCGCGCAAGGCCGGCTCGGCCCCGGCCGCATTCACCACTGCATGCGCCTGATCGGCTGCGCCCAGCGGGCGCTGGAATTGATGTGCCAGCGCGCGGTCTCGCGCGTCGCCTTCGGCAAGCCGCTCGCAGAGCAGGGCTCGGTACGCGAGGACATCGCGCACTCCTTCTGCGAGATCGCGCAAGCCCGCCTGCTCACCTTGCAAGCCGCCGACAAGATGGACCGCGAGGGCAACAAGGCCGCGCGCGACCTGATCGCCGCGGCCAAGATCGTGGTCCCGAGCATGGCCGCCCGCGTCATCGACCGCGCCATTCAGATCCACGGCGCCGCCGGGGTCTCGCAGGACACGTTCCTCGCGCGCGCTTACGTCTATGCCCGCTTCATCCGCATCGGCGACGGGCCGGACCAAGTGCATCTCGCGGCCGTCGGCAAGGAGCTGATCAGGCGCGGCGGGGTGATGGGGTAAGTCGCGATGCAGTATGGGCTCCGCCGCTCAAGGAGCGCATCCTAGCCCTCGCAAAGGATCCGCGGCTGATCACGATCGGCGATCACGTCGCGCTGGGGCATCCGCTCGTCCGCGAGGTCAACGGAACCTGGGTGGGCAGCTCCTGCACGCAGCTGTTGGCGGGCGGCGCGATGATGCTTCAGAAGACGACGACGCCAACTGAAGGCGAGCGCGCAAGACTGGACAGCATCATCGATTTCGAGCGGCGGCACTTGCTCGCGGACCTGCGCGCCGGTCGACCGGATGTGATCCTCGTGGATACCCGGCTGCTGAGCGCGGTCCCGTTCGACTGGCTGGCCTGGGCAAGGTCCGATCCGGAGCTCCAGGCCGAGCTAAGTCGTTACCGCGAGCTCGAGGATGCCGGCGGCCGCGTCCGGATCTTGGTCGCTCGATCGGGTTCGGAGCGGTAACGGCCCATTCGGTTGTGCGCCATGGCAGCCCGCATGATCGACCGCGCCATCCTACAACGTGGAATGCCTGCCGAAATGGCCGACAGGCTTGCCTAGCCGGCTCGTTCCGGGGAAGCTCGATCCCCCGTAAATATCCCCAATTGCCGTTTTGGTACAAACTGCACAGGCTTCCGCCCTGTCAGAGTGTAATTTGGGGCATGAGCAGCGCGCTAGTCCTGCGTGTCGTGGCCATCGCAGCCGGCGCGTTCACCGTGGCCGCCGTCTCCGCGCTCATCTTCAGCGATTGATCTATCTCAAACCGCGTGCCGAGCCTCTCGCGTTTCCTGATATGGGCAGGAGATTCGAACGGGGCGCAAAGATGCAGCCGTGGACGTTAGAATACGACAAGAACGAGTTCAGCGCGTCCTATGATCTGACGGAGCTATTCAAGCTCGTTCATGAATGGGCCCCGATCATCGCCAATCTCTTCACGGTTGCGAAGATCCTCTACGATTTCGCCAAAGGCGAGAAGAAAGCGGCGCCGACCGCCGACGAGATCGCCGATGCCTTCGTGAAGAAGTACGGTCAGCTAGAGCCGCACGACCGGCTGCGACAGGCGGCCGAGCTTGTTGCCGGGCGGATGTCGGAAAAGACGTCGGATGACTGAGCATGATGGCCGGGAAAGTCGGCTACGCCTATCCCGCCCGGTCGTTCGGCATCACCTTTCTTCGGGTCGTCGCCGACTGCGGCATTCTCCTCATACTCCTGCCGTCGCTCCTTCACTGCGATCTCGCGACGGCTCTTTTCACTGCCCTCATCGCTCTTTTCTTTACCGCGGCCAGCATAGCGAGCGTCAACCGATTTCGAATCGCGCGCAATCTCGGGCATCTCGGCGAGTTGATCAAGCGACAAGGCGCGGTGAAGGAGTTCTCACCGGAGGACTACCTGGAGCCTCGGCTGGCACACACCCGTGCCGGTCGAGCGGGCCGGCATTTTCGTACGTGGGAGCTATCGCATCCTGCGTGTGCCCGGTCACAACGGTTTCTCGACGATTCAGTATTGGCCGCTGCACTCGTTCATTCTCGTCCCGTTCGAACCGCAAGAGATCAATCCGGGGCGGCTGTTCGCGCTCCTGCATGAAATGGGTCATATCGGCCCGCGAAATCTCAGGAACGCGACCGCGCATATCTTCTACAACATACGTCTCGAAGATCACGGAACCTGGCTCGCATCGGTGCAGAGCGAATATCGCGACATAAAAAGCAGATTGGCCCGCTTTCAGGGAGCGGAGATGCCTGCCACGCTCGCAATCCTCAGCCTGTTCTTCCCCTTGAGCAGCTTTGCAAAAACGATGCTGGTTGCCTTTGCCGATCCCTGGCTGCGCAGTTTCAGGCAGCAGGGAATGCGGCTGGAAGCGGAGATCGAAGCCGATCATTACGCGTTCACCGCGTTGATGGTGATGTCCGATCTCAGCGAGCCCCGGAGCCCGGTCAGCAGATCGAATCCACGGGTCAAGAAACTTTTCGGTCCCGCGCCGATCAACGACAAATATCTCCCCGATATCCACAATACCGTACGGAATGACGCGCGCCGCCTCATGGCCGTGGATGCCGGGCTGTTCCGTCTTCGTCCGTGCGATTTCTATCTTTGGTGCGGTACGCTCCAGATGGAACTCGTGATGCTTGCCCTGCGCATTGTCGTCAGTGTCGTGCTCGGTGCAATTATTGGAGCGGCCGAAGTCCGGTTGATCCCGTGGCAGATCGGGCTTTACATCGCTTTGGCAAGCGCCGGATTGATTTGGAGCTCTGTCGCTTTTGCAAGACGACTGAAGCAGCTCGATCGCATCCTCGAGACATGCCGTGCTTGATGAGTGAGGTTCCGCTCAGCACGACGGCTCGCTCTTCGCACTCAATGCCGTGACATTCGAAGGCGAGGCCTCGTTCTTCGCTCAGCGCCACATGCTGAGGCCCGCACGGTGCGCCGTCTGATGGACAGGGTACTCAATGGGCGCATCAGCCCGACAAGGTGCTTGATCTCACGCTGGCTCTCGACCGGGTCGCCGAAAGGCTGCGAGGCAATGGACCAGCGCCGGGCGATCAAGACGCTGCTGACGGTGCGAGGGGAGCTTGTTCAGGCGCGGGCGGGGACAATCGCCGCGATGACATTATGCTGTGTTTTGCCCGACGGATCAAATTTGATTCGGAAAATCGCAGGCCGCGGCGGCCGGCCGTCAACCCATTGGTTTTGCTGACGCCGGCTACTGTGCATGGGGTTGTTTTCGCACTTTTGCCCGGCACGCGCCGGCGTGGGCTTTGCCGCCCCGTCACCCCGCCTTGGCGATGCGACCGTCCGCCGACCCCGCGCGCAGGTTCTGGAAGAACGTCTCCACCTCCCGCGACAGCGTCTGCGCCGTCTCGGTCAGGCTGCTGGCGGCGGTGAACACCGAAGCCGCCGCGGTATCGGTCTCGCCGATGGCATCGCGCAGCGAGGTGATGTTCGCCACCAGCGTCTCGTTGCCTTGGGCAGCGCTTTGCGCGTTGGAGGAGATTTCGCGCGTGGCCTGGTCCTGCTGACTGACGGCGCCAGCAATCGCGGACGTGACCTCGTTGATCTCGCGCACCGCCCCGCCGATCTCGCGCACGGCGTCGACGGCGTTCCGCGTCGAGGCCTGGATCATCGCGACGTTCTCGCTGATCTCGGCCGTGGCCTTGGCGGTCTGGCCCGCGAGCGCCTTCACCTCGTGGGCGACGACGGCAAAGCCGCGGCCGGCATCGCCGGCGCGCGCCGCCTCGATGGTGGCGTTCAGCGCGAGCAGGTTGGTCTGCTCGGCGATCGCCTGGATCAGGTTGAGCACGCCGTCGATGCGTTGCGTGGCTGCAGCGAGGCTCTCGATCTCGGAGATCGACTTCTCGGTGCGCTGGCCGGTCTGCTCGACCGCGCCGGCGCTCTGCCGCACCTGGCGGCCGATCTCCACCACCGAGGCCGAAAGCTCCTCGGCCGCGCCCGCCACCGCGGTGACGTTGTGCGAGGCCTGCTCGGTGGCATTCGCCGCGGTGCCGGCGCGGCTGCTCGCATCCGCAGTGACCCGCGTGATGGTCTGCGCCGTCTCGCGCATGACGGAGGCGTTGTCGCTGAGGCCGCGCATGATCGCGCCGATCGCCTCGCGAAATTGCTCGACGGACCGCTCGACGTGACGGGCGCGCTCCTCGCGCGCGGCGGCGTCTTGCGACACTTGCGAGGCGAGGTTGCGGTTGCGCCCCATCGAGTCCTGGAACACCTGGATGGCGCGGGCCAGCGCGCCGATCTCGTCGGCGCGGTCGGAGTGCGGCACCACGACATCGTCGGCGCCGTCGGCGACCTGCTTGATGGTGGCGGTGATCGCGGCGAGCGGCCGGGCGATCGAGCGGGCAATGATGACGATGCCAGCGACGACGAGGGCCAGCGCCACGCCGCCGAGGCAGGTGAGGATGAACGACAATGTGCGGGCGATCTCGGTCTGCTGCGCGATCTGCCTGCCGCGCTCGGCATAGACCTTGGACAGCGCCTCGAGGTCCTTGTTCAGCGCCGAGCGGACGCTGCGGTTGGCGTCGTTGTCGCCCCATTCGCGGCCCGCTGCCGCGTTGATCTCGACGCCGCGCCGCACCAGCTCCTTGCGGAACTCGACGAACTGCTCGATGCGCTTCTTGAAGGTCGCGAACTGCTCGGCATCGTCGGCCTTGACGATGGTCTCCCAGCGCTTCACGACGTCGAGGATCTGGGCGTTGAACTTGAGCAGGCCGTCGCCGTATTTCTTCACCACGGCCGGCTCGGTCGACATGTAGATGCCGCGCGATTCCATCACCACCGCATAGACGAGGGAGTTGACCCGCTCGACGTTCAGCGCGGCGGCATTGGCCGTCTCAATCGCGACTGCGAGGTCCGCGCTGCGGCGGCTGTTGTAGTCGGACAAGATCGCGATCGCTGCCGTGAGCAGCGCGAACAGCGCGAAGATCGCATAGAGCTTGCTGGCAAGCGTGAAGCGGCCTGCCGGCTTTGCGGCATTCCCAGATCGGTCGGATGTCATGATGTTCAAGGAGCCCGGATTGGCCTGACCGGCCGGTGAACGGGGTCAGGCAAATTGTTGCAAAACTATGCAGAACGAAGATGGACGCCTCGTTAACGCGCGGCCTGGCCGCCTCCGTCCTTGGTCGAAGGAAAGGCAAGTCATTTCAGCGTCTTGATCCGAAGGTTTAGTTTCAGGATAGTCTTTTGGGATAGTCTTGGAGTCGGCCGTTGGCCGAGCAACCCCGGAGAGACCCTTGGTCTACCGCCACAGCATCGACGCCACGACCTACAGCTTCCCTGACCTGCGCGACCTGCTCGCCAAGGCGACACCCCCGCGCTCCGGCGACCGGCTGGCCGGCATTGCCGCTGCCAGCTCCGAGCAGATGATCGCCGCGCGGATGGCGCTCGCCGATGTGCCGCTCGGCCAGTTCCTGCAGGAAGCCGTCGTTCCCTACGAGGCCGACGAGGTCACCCGCCTCGTCATCGACAGCCATGACGTCAAGGCGTTCGCGCCGGTGGCATCGCTGACGGTCGGCGCCTTCCGCGACTGGCTGCTGTCGGACGCCGCAACGCCCGAGATCCTGCGCAAGCTGGCGCCCGGCATCACGCCGGAGATGGCGGCCGCGGTGTCGAAGCTGATGCGCAACCAGGATCTGATCCTGGCGGCGCGGAAATGCGAGGTCACCACCGCCTTTCGCAACACTATCGGCCTGAGGGGGCGGATGAGCACACGCCTGCAGCCGAACCATCCCTTCGACGATGCAAGGGGCATCACCGCCTCAATCCTCGACGGCATCCTGCTGGGGGCGGGCGATGCCTGCATCGGCATCAATCCCGCCAGCGATGACCCCGCCGTCATCGCGCAATTGCTGCGGCTGCTCGACGAGATCATCGAGCGGCTGCAGATCCCGACGCAAGGCTGCGTCCTGACCCATGTCACGACGACGCTGTCGCTGATCGGGCAGGGCGTGCCGGTCGACCTCGTCTTCCAGTCGGTCGCGGGCACCGAGGCCGCCAACCGCAGCTTCGGCATCGACCTCGCACTGTTGAAGGAGGCGCAAGAGGCCGGGCTGTCGCAGTCGCGCGGCACGGTCGGGCGGAACCTGATGTATTTCGAGACCGGCCAGGGCTCGGCGCTGTCAGCGGGCGCCCATCACGGCGTCGACCAGCAGACCTGCGAGGCGCGCGCCTATGCGGTCGCCCGCGCCTTCGCTCCGCTGCTGGTCAACAGCGTGGTCGGCTTCATCGGCCCGGAATATCTCTATGACGGCAAGGAAATCATCCGCGCGGGGCTGGAGGATCATTTCTGTGGCAAGCTGCTCGGCCTGCCGCTCGGGGTCGACATCTGCTACACCAACCACGCCGAGGCAGATCAGGACGACATGGACAATCTCCTGACGCTGCTCGCCGCCGCCGGCGTCACCTTCATCATGGGTGTTCCCGGTGCCGACGACGTCATGCTGAACTACCAGTCGACGTCTTTTCACGACGCGCTCTATGTCAGGGACGTCTTCGCGCTGCGCCGCGCGCCGGAATTCGACGACTGGCTGGCGCGCTCGGGCATTGCAGGTGCCGATTTCCGGATTGCCGGCGATGCAGGCCTGCTGCCCGATTTTGCCGCGCGGCTGATCGCATGAGGCGGAAGGTCAACTCGGTTGGGAAACCATCGGCGCCTCTCGGAATTATGCTTACGCCACAATATTGAGAAATTCCGGCGACAGCATTACGCTATGTGTCGGGCTGGCAATTTCCGCACCATCGGTTGAGTGTGGCGGGGGAGCTTTGATGCGAGCTGAAAGTAACGGAACGTCCCGGCGGATTCTCTGCGTGTTTCCGCGCTACACCTCGTCCTTCGGCACGTTCGAGCATTCCTATCCCCTGACCGATGGCGTCCGCGCCTTCATGCCGCCGCAGGGCCTGCTGCTGATCTCCGCCTATCTCCCGAAGGAATGGCAGGTCAAATTCGTCGACGAGAACCTGCGCCGCACGACGAGGGAGGAGTTCGAATGGGCGGAAGCGGTCTTCGTCAGCGGCATGCACATCCAGCGCCAGCAGATGAACGACATCTGCCGCCGCGCCCATGAGTTCGATCTGCCGGTCGCGCTCGGCGGGCCTTCCGTCAGCGCCTGTCCCGACTATTACCCGTCCTTCGATTATCTGCATGTCGGCGAGCTCGGCGACGCCACCAACCAGCTGATCGAGATCCTGTCGCGCGACACCTCGCGTCCGGAGAGCCAAGTCGTGCTCACGACCAAGGACCGCGTGCCGATGACGGAGTTTCCGATCCCGGCCTACGAGCTCGCCGACGTGAAGAAGTACTTCCTCGGCAGCATCCAATATTCCAGCGGCTGTCCCTACCAGTGCGAGTTCTGCGACATCCCCGGCCTTTACGGCCGCAATCCGCGCATCAAGACGCCGCAGCAGATCATCGCCGAGCTCGACCGCCTGCGCGAATGCGGCATGACCGACACGGTCTATTTCGTCGACGACAATTTCATCGGCAACCGCAAGGCGGCCATGGACCTGCTGCCGCACCTGATCGAGTGGCAGAAGCGGACCGGCTACGTGGTGCGGCTCGCTTGCGAGGCGACGCTCAACATCGCCAAGCGCCCCGAGATCCTCGAGAAGATGCGCGAGGCCTATTTCATCACCATCTTCTGCGGCATCGAGACGCCGGATCCCGACGCGTTGAAGGCGATGCAGAAGGACCACAACATGATGGTCCCGATCCTGGAGGGCGTGCGCACCATTAACTCCTATGGCATGGAGGTGGTCTCGGGCATCATCATGGGGCTCGACACCGACAAGCCGAACACCTCGGAGGCGCTGCTCGCCTTCGTCGAGGAGTCCCGGATTCCGCTGCTCACCATCAATCTGCTGCAGGCGCTGCCGAAGACGCCGCTATGGGACCGGCTTGAGCGCGAGGGGCGGCTGGTCGAGGACGATGGCCGCGATTCCAACATCGACTTCCTGCTGCCCTATGACGAGGTCGTCGCGTCCTGGAAGCACGCCATGGCAGTCGCTTACGCGCCCGACAAGGTCTACGCGCGCTATCAGCACCAATGCGACCACGTCTATGTGAACCGGCTCAAGGTACCGGTGCCGGACGAGATGAAGACCTGGCGCAGCATCCGGCGCGGCCTCGTCATACTGCGCAACATCTTCTGGAAGGTCGGCGTGCTCGGCGACTATAGGCGCGTGTTCTGGAAGTTCGCGCTGGGCCGCATCAAGCGCGGCGACATCGAAGGCCTGATCGGCTGCACGCTGGTCGCGCACCATCTCATCACCTTTGCGCGCGCGGCCTCCAGCGGCAAGCAGAACGCCTCGAACTATTCGATCCGGCTGCGCGAGGCCGCCGTGCCCGCCGAATGATGCCACATGTCTGACCCGGCCCTGCCGCGCCGTCCGACCCTCGATTTGCGCTCGTTTACGCCTGCGCGCGTCGCGCTGGGGCGCAGCGGCGCGAGCCTGCCGACGAGAGCGTTGCTCGATTTCACGCTGGACCATGCCCGCGCGCGCGATGCTGTGCATGCGGCCTTCGACACGCCGCGTCTCATCGCCGATCTCGACGCACTCGGTGTTGCGGTGACCGAGGTCAGGAGCCGGGCGGTGGATCGCGGCGACTATCTGCGGCGGCCGGATCTGGGACGACAGCTCGACCCCGGCTCGGCTCAGCGTCTGGCACGAAGCATCTCGGCGCCGTGCCAGCTCGCGGTCGTGATCGGAGACGGCCTGTCCGCGGCGGCGGTCCATAGCCATGCGGCGATCGTGGTAAGGCGCCTGTTGCAATCGCTTGCACAGGGGGATGCTGTCGCGGTTCGCCATGTCGTCGTCGCCTCGGGCGCGCGCGTCGCGCTCGGCGACGAGATCGGCGCCATTCTCGGTGCGCGCATGGTCGCGATGCTGATCGGCGAGCGGCCCGGCCTGTCCGCGCCCGACAGCCTCGGCGCCTATCTGACCTTTGCGCCGAGGCCCGGCCGCACCGATGCCGAGCGCAATTGCGTCTCCAACATCCACCACGCCGGGTTGAGCCACGAGGAGGCGGCGTTCAAGATCGCCTGGCTGGTCCGCGAGGGGCTGGCCCGGGAGATCACCGGCGTGGCGCTGAAGGACGAGAGTGCGGACCGCGCGCCGCGCCAGATTGGCACATCCTCGCCGGGATGACGGTCATTCCAGGCCCGGATCGCCGCTTTTCGATCGATTCGGCCGGGCTTGGCCTGCTTGCGAAAAGACCTGTTGACCTGCTAAACCGCTGCCGGCGATTTTCCGCGCATTTTCAAAGGGCAAGCCTCCCATTGGTATGGCGTTTTCAAGCCGGTCGCGCGGCGCGATAAGCTCACAGCCCGAGCCGATTTAGGAACTGGACAAGGCATGCTCGAAAAGCACAGCGAGAGTGAGGTTCATGTCGACAAGGTCGAGCAGGGATCTACGTCCTCCATCGCCTTCGGGCTGGAGCGTCTCGGGCTGATCGCCGTTCGGGCCCCGATCGTCTCCTGCATCGTCCTGCTCGCGTTGATCGTCGGCGCGGTGTTCGGCATCTACCGGATCAAGATCGACGATTCGCTGTCGCAGCTGTTCCGCTCCGACACTCGCGAATTCAAACAATATGAAGAGGTGACCAAGAAGTTCCCGGCCGAAGAGTTCGACGTACTCGTCGTGGTCGAGGGCAAGACCCTCCTGGAACGCAGCAACCTCGAGAAGCTGCGCGACTTCGTCACCGACCTGCAGCTGGTCGAAGGCACGCGCGGGCTGGTCTCGCTGTTCTCGGCGCGCCAGGCGCCGGCCCCCGGCAAGCTGCCGGCGGCGCTGTTCCCGACCGAGCTGCCCGAGGGCGCGGCCTATGACAAGTTCATCGAGACCGTCAAGAACAACGAGATCATCCGCGGCAAGTTGCTGTCGGAGGACGGCACGCTGGCGTTGATCGTGCTGTCGCTCGATCCCGAAGTGGTCGGCTCCAACAAGCTGACCAAGACCGTCGGCGACATCCGCGCGCTGATGAAGGAGGATCTCGGCGACACCGGGCTCAACGTGCAGCTCTCGGGCGTGCCGGTGATGCAGCTCGAGATCCGCAATGCGGTCGAGCGTGACGGGCTGACCTACAACATCCTAGGCATCCTCGCCGGCTGCATCATCGCCATCATCTTCTTCCGCAAGATCTCGTTCATGATCGCGGCGGCATTCCCGCCGATGATCGCGATTCTGCTGGCGCTCGGCGCGCTCGGCTGGGCCAATTTCAACCTCAACATGTTCCTGAACGTGATGACGCCGCTCATCATGGTCATCAGCTTCTCGGACTCGATGCAGCTGACCTTCGCCGCGCGCGACCGGCTGATCGCGGGCCAGGACAAGTTCACCGCGTTCAAGAACGCGGTGCTGGTGGTGGGCCCGGCCTGCGTGCTGACGCATGGCACCGCCGGCATCTCCTTCATCGCGCTGCAATTCTCCGACTCCGACCTGATCCGCAAGTTCGGCGAGGCGGGCCTTGCCGCCACCATCATCGCGCTGGTCGCGGTGCTGTCGCTGGTGCCTGTCTTCGGCGTGCTGTTCGTGCGCAACGAGAAGGTCTTTGCAGTCAAGTTCCAGGGCGCTGATGCCGGCGTACAGGCGCTGCGCAATTTCTGCTACTGGATTGCGGTGCGCATGGTCGGCCGGCCCGGCCTGTTCAGCCTGCTGGCGGTGCTGTTCGTCGGCGGCCTCGGCGTCATCTATGCCAATCTGGAGCCGCGCTACCGGCTCGCCGACCAGGTGCCGGACAAGCGCCAGGCGGTTGCCGCCAGCGACCGGTTAGACGCCAAGCTGACCGGCGCCAATCCCGTCAACGTGCTGATCGTGTTCCCGAAGGGTGAATCGCTTTATTCGCCGCAGACGCTCCAGACCATCGCCGAGGTGCACGCGACAGTCGAGAAGTCCGCAGGGGTCGGCAACGTGTGGTCGCTGGAGACGCTGCGCCGCTGGCTGGCGGAAAAGGCCGGCAGTGCCGACGTCGCGACGCTGAAGGAATATGTCAGCGTCATCCCTGAGCACCTGGTGCGCCGCTTCATCGACGCCGAGCAGACCGCCGTCGTGGTGGCCGGCCGCGTGCCGGACAAGGATTCCAGCCAGCTCCTGCCGATCGTCGACAAGCTCGATTCGGAGCTCGACGCCGTCCGCAAGAAGCATCCGGGCTATGAGATCGCCGTGACGGGTCTTGCCGCCATCGCCGCGCGCAACTCGGCCAACATGATCGAGAAGCTGAACCACGGCCTCACGATCGAATTCGCGCTGGTCGCGATCTTCATCGGCCTCGCCTTCCGCTCCTGGGTGGTGACACTCGCCTGCATCCTGCCGGGCATCTTCCCGGTGGTGATGTCGGGCACGGTGCTGTGGGCGATGGGCGAGGGGCTGCAATTCGCCAGCGTCGTTGCGCTCACGGTCTCGTTCGGCCTCGGCCTTTCCGCTACCATCCACTTCCTCAACCGCCTGCGGCTGGAGAACAAGCCGGGTGTCGGCTCGGCGCTCGCGGTGGAGCGGGCCACCGTGCTGGTGGGACCTGCGCTGATCCTGACCACGGTGGTGCTCGCCTGCGGCCTCGTCGTCACCGTGTTCTCCGACCTGCCATCGCTGCGTCTGTTCGGCTGGCTCAGCGCCTTCTCGATGGTGATGGCATTGGTCGCTGATCTCTTCATCCTCCGGCCGACGGCGATGTGGCTGATCAATCTGCACGCCAAGCTGCATGGCGCGGACAAGCAGGCGATCTGAGTGGCTTCATCCACCGGACATGGAATCGGCGCAGTCTGAATGACTGCGCCGGAGTTCCGGTCGGGGACGAATCATGCAGCACGACGGCGCGATCGTGGCGTTTCAGCAGAAGCGAGGCGGCGATTCAGCCGCCTTTTTCGTCCCGTTCCTGACATCGGGTATGACCCTGCTCGACGCCGGCTGCGGGCCCGGCACCATTACGGCAGCGCTGGCGGGGCACGTCGAAAGGGCCGTCGGCCTCGATATCGAGCCGACGGCCATTACCGCCGCCAATCGGCTCGTGTCGGCGGCGGGCTCGACCAATCTGGCCTTTGTCGAAGCCGACATGACGGCGCTGCCGTTCGACGATGGAACGTTCGATGCCGTGTTCTTTCACGCGGTGCTCTACCATCAGAGCCGAGAGATATTGGCGCGAACGCTGGCCGAAGCGCGACGTGTGCTGAAGCCGGGCGGCCTCGTCGCAACGCGCGATGCCGACGTCGGCGGCAACGTTCTTCACCCTGAAATCGACGGCGTGCGGCTCGCGCTCGATCTTTGGCAACGCTGGTACCAGCACGACGATCCGGAGGCGCTTCGCTTCGGGCGCCGGCAGGGCTCCATCCTCCGAGCCCACGGCTTCGCGCCGGTCTGGGCCGGTGCGAGCTACGTCAACCACAGTGCCGATGCGCAGAGCCGCAGCGAGGCCGTTGCCGATGCGCAGCGGAGCCTGCTGGGGCTCGGACCGCAACTCGTGGCCAGGCGGCTCGCGACAGACGATGAGATCCGGGCCGCGCTTGCCGGCTGGGAGGCCTGGGAACGCGATCCGGACGCGGTCTATTTCCGATGCCGCTGCGAATGCATCGCGCGAAAGGACTGATCCGGCGCGGTTCGGCTCACGCCTCGACGCGGACGATTCCATAGGGATTGAACTTGAAGTCGCCCTCGGCGTAGTCCTGCTCCCGCGACAGCGCGAGCTTGCGGTCGCGCAGCGTTGCCTCGATGCCGCGCTCGGCCATTGCGTCCGCGATTTCGTCCATCAGATTCGCTGCGTTCCGGTCGCTGCCGCGCGATCGCGCGACATAGATTTCCGGCAGTCCGACGAGGTGGAAGCCGACGCTTTCGTTGTAGGTGTCGCCGGCAAGCGGACGCTTGGCGAAGGCGAGGCGACAGGATCGGCCCATCGCTGGCGTGACGGTAAGGCCCTGGTTCGTGTTTGCGGCGGCCTTGCACTCGCGGGCCAGTTGCCGCCATCGCGTGAGTCCGTGGGCAACGCCCGCGCTTTCTCCTTTCACGGCCGTGGCGCCGGCCTCGATCATCTCCTCGACAATTCGCAAGGCGGCAGCTGAATAGGCGACCGTCTTGTGCTGCTCCATCGGCGGGCTCAGCACGTAGAGGACCGCTTTGTGATTGAGTACGGCCATTTCGTCCGCCTCGGACCACGCTTTCGGAAAGACGCGGTCCCAGCACACACCGAAAGAGCGCTCCATGTGCGGATCGGGTTTGGCTTGCGAATAGGTGCGGTCGATCTCGAAGCCGAAATCGGCGATCGTCTTCGCCACCGCCTTGGGCGGATGCAGCAGGCTTTCATTCTTGCCGAGGAAGCAGAGCACGTGACGCGGCTTCACGGACGAAGGCTGCATGTTCGCTCCCTGCTGATCGCTGGCGAAGGCGCGGCTGGCCACGAAGAGCCCGGCGGCCTTCAGCAGATGTCTGCGGATCGGGTCCATCTCAGCAAATCCAGCCGGTCAGTTCGTGTCAGCAAAAAGCCCCCGGCTCGCGAGAACCGGGGGCATGTTCCTCATTGCGTGCGAAAGGCCTTCAGCCCTTCGTCATCGTGATGTTGACGCCGCGGATCTCGCCCTTGGACGAGATCTGCACCGTCTGCTTGGTGCCGTTGGTGCGCAGCGACAGGTTGGCGGCAAAGCCGTTGGCCTCGACGAAGACCTCGATCTGGCCGCCGCCGGCGGTGCCCTGGAGATTGCCGAAGATGTTGCGGCTGGACTCGCTCCAGTTGCCGGAGATGCGGTCGCCCTGGCTCGTCACGTCGCTGGTGAGGTTGAACTTGTAGCTGTCGGAGGCGCAGCTCAGCGCCTGCTTCAGGTTGAGGCCGCTGCCGGCGACCTTATAGTCCGCTTTGCAGCGAATGCGCTCGGTGGAGCCGTCGGACAGCGACACCGTGCCGGTTCCGGTCCACGCGCCGTCGAAACCGGCAAACGGTCCGGACGACTGAGCGTGACTTGTCGATACCGAGAAGAGCAGCGCCGCCCCAATGCCGGCCGCCTTGATTGCCAGTCCAGATCGCCAAAAGAATGTCATCTCGAATATCCCGCTTTGGAACGACGTTCGCTTCGATCGAGAACGTCTCGCCACATCGAAAGTTTAGTGCT
Source organism: Bradyrhizobium sp. BRP20 (assembly GCF_020194215.1). Taxonomy (NCBI): domain Bacteria; kingdom Pseudomonadati; phylum Pseudomonadota; class Alphaproteobacteria; order Hyphomicrobiales; family Nitrobacteraceae; genus Bradyrhizobium; species Bradyrhizobium sp. BRP20. The sequence goes on from NZ_JADYVY010000019.1 coordinate 71,275, forward strand.
CCGAGCAAGTCGCAGGTTCAAAGCCCGGCGGCCAGAGACGGCGGTTCACGCGGCCGCGCCGTGCTTCCAGGGGCCGCGATTTGCCGCGCTTCGTCATGTTTCCGGCAGCCGAGGACGGGCGAAGAGATGCAGCGCGGCAACAGGTCTGCATTAAAGCGCAATGCTCCCGAATTGCGATGTAGTATCAAGCCCTTACATCTGTCAATGAAGGCGCGGGAAGACCTCATTCGGTGGGGCGGCGCCAATTTGGCCGCATTTGCCAGTGCTTGTGCCTTCCCTGAGGCCGCTACAAGCGGCGACTTGCCATCAGAACCAATCCGTTCCGGCCATCCGCCCTGCGCAGTCCGGGATCGGTGCGATTCTGCCGTCAGAATGAAGGAATACAATGCGCAATCTTCTCGTCGCTCTCACCCTGCTGTCGGCCTCCCTTTCGACGACGGCGTTCGCCCAGCAAGGGCGTGGCACGGACGCCGAGCAGAAGGCCTGCACCCGCGATGTGCAGAAGTTCTGCCGCCCGGTCATCGACCAGGGCGATTTCACCATCCTGGCCTGCCTCAAGGAGAACCGGGCCAAGATCTCGCAGGCCTGCGACCAGGTGCTGAAGAACCACAACCAATAAGCTCGGCCATTGGCCCAGAAAGGCGGCCTTCGGCCGCTTTTTTCGGGCGCAATCCGCGAAGGGGCAGTCATCGACGGACAGGATTGGTTTTGCGGTCGTATTCCCCTATATGGGGGCCGCGGCGACGTCGCCGGCGTGAGCCCGCGCGAGCGAAAAAGCCCTTCCTGTCCAAACGATTGTAAACCAGCCCTCGATGACCTCTGCGAGCGAATTGCGATCCGGCAAGGGTGACCGCGACGAGAATTTTCCCGTCGCGTCGTGGATCATTCATCCGCGTCATCGCGCCCTGATCCTGGCCTATTACAATTTCGTCCGCACCGCCGACGACATCGCCGACCACGCGTCGCTGCCTCCCGACCAAAAGCTTGCCTATCTCGATCTGCTCGAGGCGGAACTGCTCGGCAAGGGCGATACCCAGCCCGAGGCGGTCAGCCTGCGCCGTGCGCTGGCCGAGCGCGGCATGGCGCCGCGTCATGCGCTCGACGTGCTGATCGCCTTCCGCATGGACGTGACCAAGCTGCGCTACGAGACCTGGGACGAGGTCATCCATTATTGTCGCTATTCGGCGATGCCGGTCGGCCGCTTCATGCTCGACGTTCACGGCGAGAGCACCTCGACCTGGGCCGCCTCCGACGCGCTCTGCGCAGGCTTGCAGATCAACAATCACCTGCAGGATTGCAGCAAGGATTATCGCGAGCTCAACCGCGTCTACCTGCCGCGCGACGCGCTGGCAGCACACGGCGCCTCGGTCGAGCAGCTCGGTCTCGCCCAGTCGCCGCCGGCGATGCTTGCCTGCCTGCAGTCGCTCGCCGCGCGCAACGAGGCACTGCTCGAGGAGGGCAGGTCGCTCGCAGCCGAGATCCGGGATTTCCGTCTCGGCGTCGACGTCTCCGTCATCCAGGCCTATGCCGACCGCATCGTGCGCCTGCTCAAGGTGCGCGATCCCTTGCGGGAGCGCGTGCATCTGAACAAGTTCGAGCTGCTCGCCTTCAGCCTCGCCGGAATCCTCGGCGAAGTCGGCCGTCGTGCGATCGGTCGCAAGGCCGTTTCCAGACCGGGGACTGCCCATGACGCTTGAGGCGACCACGCCCGGCGCCAATTACGGCTCGACCGCATCCGGCAGCTCGTTCTATGCCGCGATGCGCATCCTGCCGCGTGACCAGCGCGAAGCGATGTTCCAGATCTACAGCTTCTGCCGCCAGGTCGACGACATCGCCGATTCCGACGGCCCGCGCGACGAGCGGCTCGCCGCGCTTCAGGAATGGCGCAACGACATCGACGCGCTGTATGCGGGCCATCCGCCGCCGCGGCTGAAGGACTATGTCGCCTCGGTGAAGACCTTCGGGCTCAAGCGCGAGGATTTCCTCGCCATCGTCGACGGCATGGAGATGGACGTGCCGCAGGACATCCGGGCGCCCGACATGGCGACGCTGGATCTGTATTGCGATCGCGTCGCCAGCGCGGTGGGGCGGCTGTCGGTGCGGGTGTTCGGCATGCCCGAGGAAGACGGCATTCTGCTCGCGCACCATCTCGGCCGCGCGCTGCAGCTCACCAACATCCTGCGCGACATCGACGAGGACGCCGGCCTTGGCCGGCTCTATCTGCCGCGCGAGGCGCTGCTGCATGCCGGCATCACCTCTGATGATCCGAACCGCGTGATCGCCGAGCGCGCGCTGCCGAAGGTCTGCATGCCGCTGGCGCAGCGCGCCAAGGTGCACTTCGAGAAGTCGGACGAGATCATGAACCGCAACAGGCGCCGCGCCGTGCGCGCGCCGCGGATCATGTCGAAATACTACCATTCCATTCTGGACCTCCTGATCGCGCGCGGCTTCACCGCGCCGCGCGAGCCGGTGCGTGTGTCGAAGATCACGCGCATCCTGATCCTGCTCCGTTACGCTTTCATCTGATGCAAAACACAGCTCACATCATCGGCGCTGGAATTTCCGGCCTCTCCGCCGCCGTGCGGCTCGCCAATGCTGGCTTCAAGGTCGCCGTGCACGAGGCGACGCACCAGGCCGGCGGCCGCTGCCGGTCCTATTTCGACGGCGCCACCAATCTCACCATCGACAACGGCAATCATCTGCTGCTGTCGGGCAACAGCCATGCGCGCGCCTATGCGCGCGCGATCGGCACCGAGGCGGGCCTGGTCGGCCCCGAGCGGGCGCAATTTCCGTTTGTCGATGTCAAGACCGGGCAGCGCTGGCAGATCGATCTCGGCGATGGCCGGTGGCCGACCTGGGTGCTCGACGAAAGCCGCCGCGTGCCCGACACCGGCCTTTCCGATTATCTCAAGCTGGCGCCACTGATCTGGGCGTCGGAGGAGACGCTGGTCGGCAAGTCGATTCCGACCGAGGGCATCCTCTATCAGCGCCTGGTGCAGCCGCTGCTGCTGGCAGCTCTCAACGTCGATCCGCCCGAGGGCTCGGCCGGGCTCGCCGGCGCGATCGTGCGGGAGACGCTGCTTGCGGGCGGGCAGGCCTGTCGTCCGCTGATCGCGCGCGACGGTCTCAGCGCGGTTCTGATCGAACCCGCCGTGAAGTTTCTGCAGGAGCGTGGTCACAGCGTTCAGCTCGGCCACGAGCTGCGCTCGTTCGTCAGCACGGACGGCAAGGTGACCGCGCTGAATTTCGGCGGCGAGGATTTGATCCAGCTCGGTGCGGGCGATGTCGTCGTGATGGCGGTGCCGCCGCGCGCGGCCGCTAGCCTGCTGCCGGGGCTGAAGACGCCGACCGAATTCCGCGCCATCGTCAATGCGCATTTCCGCATCACACCGCCGCCGGGCTCGGCGCCCATCCTCGGCGTGATCGGCGGCGTGGTGGAATGGCTGTTCGCGTTCCCGAACCGGCTCTCGGTGACCATCAGCAATGGCGACCGCCTGGTCGACATGCCGCGCGAGGAACTGGCGCAGACGATCTGGAACGAGGTCTGCGAGGCGGGCGGTGTCTCCGGTGAGCTGCCTCCTTGGCAGATCGTGCGCGAGCGCCGCGCCACATTTGCGGCGACGCCGGCCCAGAACGCCCTGCGTCCAGGGCCGGTCACTGCGCTGAAAAACCTGTTCCTCGCCGGCGACTGGACTGCTACGGGATTGCCAGCAACCATCGAGGGATCGGTCCGGTCGGGTGACCGCGCCGCCGATCTGGTTCTGGCCGCCAAAGGATCCTGAAAGGCGGCCCGACGGGCAATTCTCCCGGTCAACTTTCAATCGACTATCGGAGCAATCGAGCGACATGGATTCCGTGACCGCGACCAGCCGCGAAGCTTTGGAATCGAGCATTGCGTCGGCCACCCAGGGCCTCCTCGGCTTCCAGCAAGCCGACGGCCATTGGGTGTTCGAGCTCGAGGCCGACTGCACGATTCCGGCCGAATACGTTCTGCTGCGCCATTATCTCGCCGAGCCCGTCGACACCGTGCTCGAGGCCAAGATCGGCAACTATCTGCGCCGCATCCAGGGTACCCATGGCGGCTGGCCGCTGGTGCATGACGGCGAGTTCGACATGAGCGCCAGCGTGAAGGCGTACTTCGCGCTGAAGATGATCGGCGACTCCATCGACGCGCCGCATATGGTGCGGGCGCGCGAGGCAATCCATGCCCGCGGCGGCGCGATCAACAGCAACGTCTTCACCCGCTTCCTTCTCGCGACCTTCGGTGTCGTGACCTGGCGCGCGGTGCCGGTGCTGCCGATCGAGATCGTATTGCTGCCGTTCTGGTCGCCGTTCCACCTCAACAAGATCTCCTACTGGGCGCGCACCACGATGGTGCCGCTGATGGTGATCGCCGCGCTGAAGCCGCGCGCGAGGAATCCGAAGGGCGTCGGCATCGACGAATTGTTCCTGCAGGATCCGCGCTCGATCGGCATGACCGCCAAGGCGCCGCACCAGAGCATGGCCTGGTTTCTGTTGTTTCGTTCGCTCGATGCGATCCTGCGCGTGATCGAGCCGCTGTTTCCGAAGAGTCTGCGCAAGCGCGCGATCGACGCCGCGCTCGCCTTCACCGAGGAACGGCTCAACGGCGAGGACGGCATGGGCGCGATCTACCCGCCCATGGCCAACATCGTCATGATGTACGACGCCCTCGGCAAGGACGAGAACTTCCCGCCACGCGCGATCACGCGCCGGGGCATCGACAAGTTGCTCGTCATCAAGGACGACGAAGCTTATTGCCAGCCCTGCGTCTCTCCGGTGTGGGACACGACGCTCACCGCGCATGCGCTGCTGGAGGCCGGCGGTGACAAGGCGGTGCCGGCCGCCAAGCAGGGCCTCGACTGGCTGATTCCGAGGCAGGAGCTCGAGGTGAAGGGCGACTGGGCGGTGAAGCGGCCCGACGTGCGCCCGGGCGGCTGGGCCTTCCAATACAACAATGCCCATTACCCCGATCTCGACGACACCGCCGTCGTGGTGATGTCGATGGACCGCATGCGCCGGGAGCACGGTGCGGCCGGCTATGACGACGCGATCGCCCGCGGCCGGGAGTGGATCGAGGGCATGCAGAGCGACGACGGTGGCTGGGCCGCCTTCGACGTCAACAACCTCGAATATTACCTCAACAACATCCCGTTCTCGGACCATGGCGCGCTGCTCGATCCGCCGACTGAGGACGTCACGGCGCGATGCATCTCGATGCTGGCCCAGCTCGGTGAGACCGCCAAGACCAGCAAGCAGGTGGCCGCCGGGGTCGCCTATTTGCGGAAGACCCAGCACCCGGAGGGGTCCTGGTACGGCCGCTGGGGTATGAACTTCATCTATGGAACCTGGTCGGTGCTGTGCGCCCTCAACATGGCCGGCGTCGACCACAAGGACCCCATGATCCGCAAGGCGGCGGCCTGGCTGACCTCGATCCAGAACGACGACGGCGGCTGGGGCGAGGACGCCGTCAGCTACCGGCTCGACTACAAGGGCTGGGAGGCCGCCCCCTCGACCGCCTCGCAAACGGCATGGGCCTTGCTTGCCCTGATGGCGGCAGGCGAGGTTGATCACCCGGCCGTTGCCCGCGGGGTGGAGTACCTGATTGCAACACAAGACAAAAAAGGACTGTGGGACGAGCAGCGGTACACCGCCACAGGCTTCCCCCGCGTGTTCTATCTACGTTATCATGGTTACCCAAAGTTCTTTCCGCTGTGGGCGTTGGCGCGGTATCGGAACTTGCGGAACACCAACAGCAGGGTGGTAGGGGTCGGAATGTGACTTTGGGGACGGGGGACTATGTTACCGCGGGTCAGGCCATCGACCCGCGGCCGATACTGATCGTGACCGGATTGGTTCAGGAGGCCCGCATCGCGGCCGGGCCCGGAATGGCGGTCATCTGTTCATCCAGCAGCCCGACCCAGTTGCGGGCGCTTCTGACGGTGGTGGATCCTGAGACGATTCGCGGCGTGATCTCGTTCGGCGTGGCCGGCGGGCTCGACCCAAGCTTGCGCTCCGGCGACGTCGTGCTGGCGACCGAGGTGCTCTCCGGCGACACACGCTGGGCCGCTGGCCTGTCGCTCGGCGACGACCTGATCGAGCGCCTGACCTCCGGTCGCCGCCGCGTGGTGCGCGGCAGCCTCGCCGGTGCCGAGGAAGTGGTCACGAAGCGCGCCTGCAAGGCGGCCCTGCACTCCGAGACCGGGGCCGCCGCGGTCGACATGGAAAGCCACATCGCCGCGGCATACGCCGCCGAGGCCGGGCTGCCCTTCGCCGCCGTCCGCGTCATCAGCGACCCCGCCCACCGCGCGCTGCCGGCGCTCGCCCGCGCGGCGATCAAGCCGAACGGCCAGATCGACCTCGGAGCCGTGCTGCGCGGCATCGTGCGCAATCCGGCAACGCTGCATGCCCTGGTCTCGACCGGCATCGACTTCAACCGCGCCCTGCGGTCGTTGCGCGGCTGCCGCGATTATCTGATCGGGACGGAGTTCGTCGAGAGCGAGGCCTTGGTGTCGAAGGCGGCGTGAGCGGGGGCTTCGATCTGAGAATAAAGAAAGGGCCCGGTCGCCATTGGCGTCCGGGCCTTTTTGTTTCGACGTTCGTAGCCCGGACGGAGCGAAGCGTAACCCGGGGCCTTGGAGAGACCATCCCGGGTTTCGCTTGCGCTCCATCCGGGCTACGGGCTCTGCGCTTTACGCCGCCGTCGACGCCTTCTGCGCTGCTTTCGCCTGCGCAGCCGCAGCTTCGTCCTTGCGGATCTCCGAGAGCTTCTTCTGGACCTGCTCGGAGAAGATGTACTGCGCCGGGCGCTGCTTGGAGAGGTCGATCTCCGGCGCCATCGGGCCGCTCGTCCGCACGCCGCGCAGCGCCACCCACATCGCCTTCAGCGGGTTGTTGAGCGCTGCGGTCGCAGCCGTGGGCTCGTAGCCGCAATGGGCCATGCAGTCGGCACACTTCTCGTACTTGCCGGTGCCGTAGGAATCCCAGTCGGTGGTCTCCATCAGCTCCTTGAAGGTCTTCGCGTAGCCTTCACCGAGCAGGTAGCAGGGCTTCTGCCAGCCGAAGATGTTGCGCGCGGGCATGCCCCACGGGGTGCATTCGTATTCCTGGTTGCCGGCGAGGAAGTCCAGGAACAGTCCGGAATGCATGAAATTCCACTTCTTGCCCTTGCCCATCGCAAAGACGTCGCGGAATAGCTTCTTGGTCTTGGTGCGGTTGAGGAAGTGCTCCTGGTCCGGCGCGCGCTCATAGGCGTAGCCCGGGGACATCGAGACGCCGACGCCGAGCTCGGTGGTGAGGTCGAGGAATTTGGCGATCTCCTCGGCCGGGTGGCCGTCGAAGATGGTGGCGTTGACGTTGACGGTGAAGCCGCGCGCCTTGGCCGCCTTGATCGCCGACACCGCGCGGTCGAACACGCCCTTCTGCGACACGGCCTTGTCGTGGTGGTCGCGCAGGCCGTCGAGATGCACCGAGAAGAACAGATAAGGCGAGGGCTCGAACAGATCGAGCTTCTTCTCCAGCAGCAGCGCGTTGGTGCAGAGCGAGACGAACTTCTTGCGCGCGACGAGGCCGCGCACGATCTCGCCGATCTCCTTGTGGATCAGCGGCTCGCCGCCGGGAATAGCGACCATCGGCGCGCCGCACTCGTCGGCGGCGTCCCAGCACTCCTGCGCCGTCATGCGGCGGTTGAGGATCGCATCGGGATAATCGATCTTGCCGCAGCCGACGCAGGCGAGGTTGCAGCGGAACAGCGGCTCCAGCATCAGCACGAGCGGATAGCGCTTGCGGCCAAGCAGTTTCTGCTTGAGCAAATAGCCGCCGATACGCATTTCCTTGAAGAACGGGATAGCCATTACAGGTTTCTTTCTGGGCTTTTCAATTCGGGTGGGTCAGCTCGCGGCCAGTTGGGCCGGAAGCCGGAATTCGATGTTTTCCTCGCGGCCCGGCAACACCGAGACCTTTACCGGTCCGATCCGCCGCATCGCTTCGATCACGTCATCCACGAGTACCTCGGGCGCCGAAGCGCCGGCCGTGACGCCGACGGTCCTGGCATCCTTCAACCACTCCGGATTGAGCTCGCTGCCGTCGGCAATCAAATAACTCGCGACGCCGGCCTCGGTGCCGATTTCGCGGAGCCGGTTCGAGTTCGAGCTGTTGGCAGCGCCCACCACCAAGATCACGTCGACCAGCTTGCTCAAGTCCCTTACCGCAGATTGGCGGTTCTGTGTCGCATAGCAGATATCCCGGATATCCGGACCTTGAATGTCTGTAAAGCGGGCCTGAAGGGCCGCGATGATGTCCTTGGTGTCGTCGACCGACAGGGTGGTCTGGGTGATGTAGGCCACTGGCGTATCCGCCGGCAGGGTCAGCGCCTTAACCTCTTCAACGCTCTGGACAAGCTGCACCGGCCCGGGGACCTGGCCCATCGTGCCCTCGACCTCGGGATGGCCGGCGTGGCCGATCAGGATCAGGGTGCGGCCCTTGCCGATGTAGCGCTTCCCCTGATTGTGAACTTTCGTTACCAGCGGGCAGGTGGCATTGAGCACCGGAAGGTCGCGCGCGACGGCCTCTTCCTCGACGCTGCGGGCGACGCCATGCGCGCTGAACACCGTCACCGCCTTCGGCGGTACCTCGGAGAGTTCCTCGACGAAGATGGCTCCTTTGGCCTTCAGGCTCTCGACGACGTATTTGTTGTGCACGATCTCATGGCGCACGTAGACGGGCGGGCCGTACTTCTCCAGCGCCCGCTCCACGATTTCGATTGCTCGTACCACCCCCGCGCAGAAGCCGCGCGGTTGCGCCAGATAAACTTCCATTGGACGCCCATCACGCAAGTTGCACCAATCCGCTCTTTGCAGTCCCCAAGCGGCACTCCGATACTGACCAATGAGTTGCAATATCCGCACCATTGGTTCGCGCCTGCGGTAGCCACCCACCCCTGTGGACGGCTCCGGCGCATGGAGGCGCAATACTTTGTGTCAAAAAATCGGCGGTAGGGGAAGGTGGAACCGCTGAGGGAGGCGTCTATGAGGTATTTTAGTAGGGGATTGCGGTGTGCCTGCGTGCGCGACATTCCTGCATAGTCCTTCGTCACGTTCCCGCCTCAACTCCCTGGCTATACCGGCCGCCCCGCATGATTTTGCCACGGTCTCCCGCCGTTTACCTCGAACCTTCTGGCGGCGAGAACCACCCAAAACAGCAATAGGTTTCGGCCGGGAACTCCGATAAACAGCGGGCGTTTCCGGCAAGCTGTTAACCGCAGAAAGAAAAGAAGTGCTGCAAAGCGTCGTCGTTGCCATCGTCAGGGCCTGCACCCGGTTTGCCTCCCTCGTCGTCGTTCTCGGGCTCCTGCTGTCGGTGGGGGCGGGCTATTACGCTGCGCGCCACTTCGCCATCAACACCGATATCAACTCGCTGATTGCCCAAAATCTGGACTGGCGGCAGCGTGACCAGCAATTCGACAAGGCGTTCGATCAGAACGAAATGATCCTCGCTGTGGTCGAGGCCAGGACGCCGGAAATGGCGAGCGCCGCGGCAGACGCGCTCTATGCCAGGCTGAAGGACGACAGGACCAACTTCCACTCGATGCAGCAGCTCGGCAGCGGCGCGTTCTTCGAGCGGAACGGCCTGTTGTTCCTGCCGACCGAGGAGGTCGGCAAGATCACCGGCCAGTTCGAAGCCGCCGCGCCGCTGATCGAGATCATGGCCGGCGATCCCTCGATCCGCGGCCTGACCGGGGCGCTGGAGACCGGCCTTGCCGGCGTCAAGCGGGGCCAGGTCAAGCTCGATAGCACCGAGCGGCCCTTCAACCTGATCGCGCAGACGGTCGAGACCGTGCTCAACAAGGGCAACGCCAGCTTCTCCTGGCGCGAACTCGTCAGCGACGAGCCGCTCAAGGATTCCGACAAGCGCACCTTTATCGAGTTCAAGCCGATTCTCGACTACAACGCGCTGGAGCCCGGCAAGGATGCGACCGACGCGATCCGGAAAGCGGCGGCGGATCTGGATTTTGCTGGCAAATACCAAGCGCGGGTGCGGCTGACCGGTCCGGTGCCGATCGCCAACGAGGAATACGCGACCGTTCAAGAGGGCGCGGTCGTCAACGCCGTCGGCACGATTCTCGTCGTGCTGGTCATCCTATGGCTCGCGCTGCATTCGTCGAAGATCATCTTCGCGGTGTTCGTCAATCTGTTCGTCGGTCTGGCGATCACGACAGCGGCCGGCCTGATGATGGTCGGATCGTTCAACCTGCTGTCGATCGCGTTCGCGGTGCTGTTCGTCGGCTTAGGGGTCGACTTCGGCATCCAGTACAGCGTCCGCTACCGCTCGGAGCGCTACAAGCACGATGATCTCGCGGGCGCGCTGGTGCTGGCAGCCAAGCGCTCGGCGGTGCCGCTGTCGCTGGCGGCGATGGCGACGGCCGCGGGCTTCCTTTGCTTCATGCCGACCGACTACAAGGGCATCGCAGAGCTCGGCCAGATCGCCGGCGTCGGCATGCTGGTGGCGTTCATCTCGTCGATCACCGTGCTGCCGGCGCTGCTCAAGCTTTTGAACCCGCCCGGCGAGCCGGAGCCTGTCGGGTACGCCTTCCTGGCGCCGCTCGATCACTTCCTGGAAAAGCATCGGGTGCTGATCGTCGGCGGCACGCTGCTGCTCGCGCTCGGCGGCCTGCCGCTGCTCTACTTCATGAAGTTCGACTTCAACCCGATGAACCTGCGCAATCCGCACGCCGAGTCGATCGCCACCTTCCTCGATCTGCGCAAGGACCCCAATACTGGTGCCAATGCCATCAACGTGATGACCACGTCCGAGGAGCAGGCAAGGCAGGTCGAGGCGAAGCTGGAGAAGGTGCCCGAGGTGCTCAGGGTGATGTCGCTCGACAGCTTCGTGCCGCAGGACCAGCCGCCGAAGCTGAAGCTCATCGCGCAGGGCGCCAAGGTGCTGAATCCGGCGCTCAACCCCGATCAGATCGACGCGGCGCCGACGGACCAGGAGAATGTCGAATCGCTGAAATCGTCGGTCGACAATCTGCGCCGGACCGCGGGCGACGCGAAGGGCCCGGGCGCTGTTGCCTCGCGCCGTCTTGCCGACGCGCTCGAGAAGCTCGCCAACGGCGACGAGGCCACGCGCAACAAGGCGCAGGACGTGTTCGTCGCGCCATTGAAGATCGTGTTCGACCAGCTCAGGAACGCGATGCAGGCAGGTCCCGTCACCCTGAGCTCGCTGCCGCCCGATCTCGTCAGCGCCTGGAAGAGCAAGGACGGCATCATCCGCGTCGAGGCGCTGCCCAAGGGCGATCCCAACGACAACGATACGCTGCGCAAATTCGCGGCGGCGGTTCTCCAGGCCGAGCCGACTGCGATCGGCGGTCCGGTCTCGATCCTGAAATCCGGTGACACCGTTGTGAAGGCGTTCATCCACGCCGGCATCTATGCGCTGCTGGTGATCGGGCTGCTGCTGTGGATCACGCTGCGCCGCTTCGTCGACGTGCTGATGACGCTGGTGCCGCTGCTGGTTGCCGGCGCGGTGACGCTCGAGATCTGCGTGTTGATCGGCCTGCCGCTCAACTTCGCCAACATCGTCGCGCTTCCGCTGCTGCTCGGCGTCGGCGTCGCCTTCAAGATCTATTATGTCGTGGCCTGGCGCTCGGGCAGGACGAACCTGCTCCAGACCAGCCTGACGCGCGCGATCTTTTTCAGCGCGCTGACGACCGCGACCGCGTTCGGCAGCCTGTGGCTGTCGAGCCATCCCGGCACGTCCAGCATGGGCAAGCTGCTGGCACTGTCGCTGGTGACGACGCTCGCCGCCGTGCTGCTGTTCCAGCCGGCCCTAATGGGCAAACCCCGCAATCTCAGCGAGTAGGCAGATGTCGCCGACCGGGTCGGCGGCGCCCTTCTGACCGGGCTTGGCTGCGCCGGCGGCCTTGGGAGCTGCGGGCGCAGGCGTGGTGGTGCCGCTCCCGGCTTGGGCTGCTTGGGCCCCTTGCCCCGCTTGCCCCCCTTGGGGCTTCGGCGCAGTGCCGCTGGATTTCGCTGCGCCCTTGGCCATTGCGTTGGCAGGGCTCGAAGGGATCGGCGGGCCGACCCGGGTCCAGGTTTCGCCGCCGCAGAGGAAGCCCATGACGCAGCCCTTGATCTCGAGCTGGTCGGGACCGGCCGGCGTGATGGTCGCGCTGTAGAGCTGGCCGTCCTTGGCGTTGTAGACCTGTCCTTCCCACTGATCGACGCCGGGCTTCTTCTTCATGTCGATCAGGGTTGCCATGCCGAGCGTCGGCCTGTTCTTTTTCGAGGCGTCCGGATTGTTCTCGTCGCGTCCGCCGGGCTGTTTTTCCCAGGAAACCGCGCCCCACATGCTGCCATAGCATTGGGCGACGCGAATGTTGGCAACGCCGTCGGCGACCCGCCAGTCGCCGGTCGGATCCGCGGCGAGCGCGGGCGTCAGGCCGGCGTAACCGCCAGCCAGTATTAGTCCGGTGTAAAGGGCCAAACGCATGTGTGTTCCTTGGCAGTGCAACATGGTCTAAAGCTGTGCTTGCGAAGATGGTCCGAAAAAGGGCAAAAGGCCGCACAGACCGTTTTCAGTAACGGTCCGTTTTCAGTTGACGAGACGGCCCTCAACCGAAGTATGTAGCGGATGCACAGCCCAAATCCAGACATGTCTCAGCTATTCGCGGACCGTCAGGCCCAGCGCAGCACCCTGCATAACCGGTATCTGAACGAGCAGTTCGTCCGGGTTCTCAAGACCATCGGCTACGATGTCGGCTTTCAGAAGGGGCATGGGCAGTATCTCTACGACCGTGAGGGCGCGCGCTATCTCGACCTGTTGTCCGGCTTCGGCGTGTTTGCGATCGGGCGCAATCATCCGGTCATGCGCGAGGCGCTCAAGAGCGTGCTCGATGCCGACCTGCCCAACCTCGTCCAATTCGACGTCTCGACGCTCGCAGGTGTGCTGGCTGAGCGCCTCCTGAAATACGTTCCCTATCTCGACAAGGCGTTCTTCGCCAATTCCGGCGCCGAATGCGTCGAGGCCGCGATCAAGTTCGCGCGCGGCGCGACGGGGCGTCCCGGCATCGTCTATTGCGCGCACGGCTATCACGGACTGACCTACGGCGCGCTGTCGCTGACCGGCGATGCCAATTTCCGCACCGGCTTCGAGCCGCTGCTGCCGGGCTGCACCGCGATCCCGTTCAACGACCTGGCGGCGCTGGAAAAGGCGCTGGCCTCGCGCGAGGTCGCAGCCTTCGTGGTCGAGCCGATCCAAGGCAAGGGCGTCAACATGCCCACCGACGAGTTCCTGCCCGGCGCGGCCGCGCTCTGCAAGAAATACGGCACGCTGTTCGTCGCCGACGAGATCCAGACCGGCATGGGCCGCACCGGCCGCTTCCTCGCGGTCGAGCACTGGAACGTCGAGCCCGACATGGTGCTGCTATCGAAGTCGCTGTCGGGCGGCCACGTGCCGGTCGGCGCCGTGCTGACGCGCAAGAGCATCTTCGACAAGATCTTCAACCAGATGGACCGCGCGGTGGTGCACGGCTCCACCTTCTCCAAGAACGACCTCGCGATGGCCGCGGGCATAGCCACGCTCGACGTCATGGAATCGGAGAAGCTGATCGATGCGGCCGCCAAGCGCGGCGCCGAGCTGCGCCTCGCGCTGACGCGCATGGTGCCAGGCTACGAGCTGCTCAAGGAAGTCCGCGGCAAGGGCTTGATGATCGGTATCGAATTCGGCCCCCCGAAGTCGCTGCGCCTGCGGGCCTCCTGGAACGTGCTGGAGACCGCCAACAAGGGCTTGTTCTGCCAGCTCATCACCGTGCCGCTGTTCAAGGATCACAAGATCCTCACGCAAGTCGCCGGCCACGGCAGCCACACCATCAAGCTCTTGCCGCCGCTCACGATCACCGAGGAAGACTGCGCCTGGATCGAGCGCGCCTTCGACGACGTCATCGCCGGCAGCCACAAGGTCCCCGGTGCGATCTGGTCGCTCGGCAAGACGCTGGTGGACAACGCGGTGCGCAGGTCGGCTTAGAGACGTTCGCTCAGGCCGCCTCGGTCCGCGGCCGAACCTTATTTGGCAAACTCGCGCACGGCTTCCACCACGTGCTCCGGCACTTCCTGCGCGACGCAGTGGCCGGCATTCTCGAAAACCCGTGTGGTCACACCCGGGATCAGCGACACAGCGCGTCGCGCCATCTCCTTGTAGATTGGACCCGACTTCGCCGCTGTCGTGACGCGCACCGGGCAGTCGATCTCGCTGAGCATCGCGAACGGATTGCCGCGGGCATCCCCAATGTAGACCTGCTCCATCGCCTCGTAGATGGGAAGCAAGATCGCGGCTTCGATTTTGGGCGTGCAGCAGAGCCGGACGCGGCCGTCATCCAGGGGCGCGAAGCCGTGGCGCACATACGTCCGTAGTGAGGTTTCGGTCCAATCCGCAAACGCCGGTGCTGCGCGGTAACGTTCGAACACTGCGTCGGGACTGTCGAACTCGGCGCGTCGGCGTAGCGTGCCCTGCACGCGGGCGAGCGATTCTTCGCTCAATCCTCCGGAGCGCGCCGCGCGCGGGTCCATGACGGTCGGCTCCATCACGAACAGGCGTGCGAAGCGACCGGGCAGGAGTTTCGCCGCGAGAAGGAGATCGGTCGCACCCGCGCTGTGGCCGATCCCGTAGATGTCGCGGAGATCGAGCGTATCGACCACCCGGCAGATGTCGTCGGCGTAATCAAGGAAGTGATAGGCGCCGGGTTTGTGGCTTGCGCCATGACCGCGTCGGTCGAGGGCATAGACGGTGTAGGTCGATGCGAGCTCGCGCGCGACCTCGTGCCAGACGTCGGCGACGAAGCCGGTGCCGTGTACGAGCAGGGCAGGCGGCTTGCCGCTGTCGCCCCATTGCAGCATGGCGATCTCTGCGTCGGCGGGACCGATTGAGAAACGGTGCGGATCGATCATGAGCGATGGGATGCTACTTCGCATCCTCCAGAATCATCGTGGCGCCCTTCTCAGCGATCATCGCGGTCGGCGTGTTGGTGTTGCCCGAGGTGATCGTCGGCATGATCGAGGCATCGACGATGCGCAGGCCGTCGAGGCCGTAGAATCGCAACCGCTCGTCCACCACCGCCATTGGATCGTTCGCCGTGCCCATCTTCGCGGTGCCGACGGGATGGAAGATGGTGGTGCCGATGTCGCCGGCGGCTTTTGCGAGGGAGGCATCGTCGTCGCCGACGGAGGGGCCGGGCAGATATTCGCTGGGGCGATATTTGGCCAGCGCTTTCTGCTGCATCAGGCGCCGCGTGGTGCGAATGGCGTCGGCGGCGACCTGGCGGTCGTCGTCGGTCGACAGGTAATTTGGCGCGATGATCGGCTTCTCGTCAGGCGTTGTCGCGCGCAACCGCACAGTGCCGCGCGAGGTCGGTTGCAGATTGCACGCGCTCACCGTGATCGCAGGGAAACGGTGCAGGGGATCGCCGAACTTGTCGAGCGAGAGCGGCTGCACGTGGAATTGGATGTTGGCGCGGGCGCGCGTCGCATCGGAGCGCGTGAAGATGCCGAGCTGCGACGGCGCCATGGTGAGCGGGCCGCGGCGGCGGACAGCGTAGTCGAGCCCCATCAGGCCGCGGCGCAACAGATTGTAATAGGTCTCGTTCAGCGTGCGCACGCCCTCGACCTTGTAGATCGCGCGCTGCTGCAGGTGATCCTGCAGATTGCGCCCGACGCCGGGCTTGTCCATGACGATGTCGATGCCGAGCGGCGACAGCCAGTCGGCCGGTCCAATGCCGGAGCGATGCAGCACCTGCACCGAGCCGATCGAGCCTGCCGAGAGCACCACCTCGCGCTTTGCGCGCGCCTCGATGATCTCGCCGTTCTGGATGAAGCGCACGCCGACGGCGCGGCCCTGCTCGATGATGAGGCGGTCGACCAGCACGTGCTTCTCGAGCCGCAGATTGGGGCGCCTCAAGGCCGGCTTGAGGAAGCCGCGCGCCGAGGACCAGCGCCGGCCGCGCTTCTGGTTGACGTGGAAATAGCTGGTGCCTTCGTTGTCGCCGGTGTTGAAATCCGGGATGCGCTTGATGCCCATCTCCTCGGCGGCGTCACCGACCGCGTCGAGAATGGCCCATGACAGCCGCGGTGCCTCGATGCGCCAGCCACCGCCGGCGCCGTGATGCTCGCTGGCGCCGAGGAAGTGGTCCTCGAGGCGCTTGAACAACGGCAGCACGTCGTCATAGCCCCAGCCGGTCAGGCCAAGCTGGCGCCAATGATCGTAGTCGGCAGCCTGTCCGCGCATCGAGATCATGGCGTTGATTGCCGAGCAGCCGCCGATCACCTTGCCGCGCGGATAGGCCAGCGAGCGGCCGTTCAGGCCGGGCTCGGCCTCGGTCTTGAACATCCAGTCCGAACGCGGATTGCCGATGGCGAAGAGATAGCCGACCGGGATATGGAACCAGATCCAGTTGTCGTCGCCGCCGGCTTCAAGGATGAGAACGCGGTTGCCTGGGACAGCCGACAGCCGGTTGGCGACGATGCAGCCCGCGGTGCCGGCTCCGACGACAATGTAGTCAAACTCACCTTCAAGCCGCCTCGGCATTCTGCTTCCACCCGGATGGTCTCTTTGCTTTCCGTTAATAGGCAGACGCAGCCGACCTGGACAAGCCCGGCCATGCCGGGTGAACAGGGCTAGACCCCGATTGCCGGCGGGTTGGGTGGACCGACGCTTGCATGGTAGACAGACCTGCATTTCCAACAGCTCGAGACCTTCCATGCCCATCGTGAACCGCGTCGCCGACCTTCAACCCGATATCCAGGCCTGGCGGCGGGACATCCATCAGCACCCCGAGCTGCTGTATGATGTCCACCGCACCGCAGCATTCGTTGCGGACCGGTTGCGGGAGTTCGGCTGCGACGAAGTCGTGACCGGTCTCGGCCAGACCGGCGTCGTCGGCGTGATCAAGGGCAACAAGCCCACCGGCGAGGGGCTCAAGGTGATCGGCATGCGTGCCGACATGGACGCGCTGCCGGTCGAGGAGCAGACTAATCTGCCTTACGCCTCCAAGATTCCCGGCAAGATGCACGCCTGCGGCCATGACGGCCACACCGCGATGCTGCTCGGGGCGGCCCGCTATCTCGCCGAGACGCGCAATTTCGCCGGCGATGCCGTGGTGATCTTCCAGCCCGCCGAGGAGGGTGGCGCCGGCGGCGCGGCCATGGTCAAGGACGGCCTGATGGAGCGGTTCGGCATCGAGCAGGTCTACGGCATGCACAACGGCCCGGGCATCCCGGTCGGCTCGTTCGCGATCAGGCCGGGCCCGATCATGGCGGCGACCGACGAAGTCGACATCATGATCGAGGGTGTCGGCGGCCACGCCGCGCGTCCGCACAAATGCGTCGATTCCGTGCTGGTCGGCGCGCAGGTGATCACGGCCCTGCAGTCGATCGTCTCGCGTAGCGTCGATCCCCTGGAATCGGCGGTCGTATCGATTTGCGAATTCCACGCCGGCAACGCCCGCAACGTCATTCCGCAGACTGCGACCCTGAGAGGCACCATCCGCACGCTGTCGCCGGAGGTGCGCAAGCTGGTCGAGAAGCGCGTGCATGAAGTCGTGGCGGGCATGGCGCAGATCACCGGCGCCAAGATCGACCTGCACTACAAGCGCAATTATCCGGTCGTGAACAATCATGCGGCGGAGACCGAAGTGGCACGGCGCATCGCCACGCAGGTCGCGGGCGAGGCCCATGTCCACGAGATGGCGCCGCTGATGGGCGGCGAGGATTTCGCCTACATGCTGGAAGCGCGGCCCGGCGCCTTCATCTTCTGCGGCAACGGCGACAGCGCCGGCCTGCATCATCCCGCCTACAATTTCAACGACGAGGCGATCGTCTACGGCACGTCCTATTGGGTGAAGCTGGTCGAGGAGCAGCTCGCGGCGTCGTAGGACCGGGTCCGAAGCACAGATGAAGGGCCCGTGCATTCCACGGGTCCTTGTCTATTTGAGAAATCGGATCGTCGACAACGGCGTGAAGCCATTTCCCACTGTATTCACGCAGCCCGTGCGGCCTTCTTCTGCAGGCCGGCGGCGATCTTCAGATCTTCGACGAAGCGCCGATATTCCAGAACCTTGGCTTCGGGATCAGGCAGTCGCAGCAAATAGGACGGGTGCACGGTCACCAGCGCCTTGCGGCCTTCGGGAAGCTCGATCAGCCGGCCGCGGTTCTTGCCGATGGGGGTGATCTTGCCGAACACGCTCTGCGCGGCAGTGGCGCCCATTGCCACGATGAGATCGGGCTGGATTGTCGAAACTTCCCGCTCATACCATTGCCGGCACGCCCGGATCTCAGGTGTGTTCGGCTTCTGGTGCAGGCGGATCTTTCCGCGCGGCACGAATTTGAAGTGCTTCACCGCGTTGGTGACATAGACCTTCTTGCGGTCGACGCCGGCCTCCTCCAGTGCGCGATCGAGCATTTGCCCGGCCGGGCCGACGAAGGGATGGCCGGCGAGGTCTTCCTTGTCGCCGGGCTGCTCGCCGACCAGCATGATGTTGGCATTCTTCGGCCCTTCGCCGAACACGGTCTGTGTCGCGTCCTTGTAGAGATGGCAGGCGCGGCAATGCGCGGCCTCCTCGCGGAGCGTTTCGAGATCGTCGGCAGCTGACTTGCGTTTCATCGGAGCCTCCGGCCGCTTCTGAGGCTTGTGCGGATCGGTTGCGGCATTGGCGATCATGGCGCCGGTCATGCGCTCGGCGTCCTCGATCAAGGGCTTAATGATCGAAGCCTCGGGCAGGTTCCTCCAATATTTCTTCGGCATCTCGGCCTGCATCGCCTTCACCTTGAGCCGGGCCGGATTGAAGATGCTGGCATAGTAGCGCCGCCAGGTTTCCTCCAGCCGGTCTTCGCCCGGCGCCTCGCTCTTGCTGACGCCCGGCGTGAACGAGAGCGCATGGCCGTCCCAATGCGCGCAGAGGTCCGGCGTCAGGATCGACCAGGGCATGTCGGCAAAGCGCTTGGCGAAGAACGGCGCGGCGAGCTCGACGACGTGATGCTCCGGCTCGAACCAGGCGACGTAGTGCGCCTGGCGTTCCCGGCCGATCTCGCGGAAGCGCACGAAGGCATGCATCTTGTGCTCGTCGCGATAGACCGCTTTCGCCATGGCCGTGACAAGCGCGACATCGGGGTCGGTCGCGACCTCAATGAGATCGTGATTGTCCTTCAGCCGGAACAGCAGGCGATATAGGATCGCAAAGCGCTCGCCGTCGCGATGCAGGATCGCCGCCTTGGCAAGCTCGACGAATTTTGCCGAGACGGTGAACGTGCCGTCGTTCACCTCGAGGATTGGAGACGGCGAGGACGGTGCGAACAGCTCGGCTTCGTGGCCCTGCACGGTCCAGGTGACCGCGCCGGGCGGCACGTGATGGAGCACGAGGCTGCGCGCGGCTTTGCGCCAGCCGTCGAAATCGGTTTCGGTGTCGAGCATGATGTACTGCATCAGAAGCCAAATCCCAGTTGCGTTGCTTTCGGCTTGAACCGTTCGATCAACCCGGCGGCATCGAGACGATGCGGTGAGGGACGGTGATCGCTGAGGACGATGAACGGCAGCGCCTTGTTGCGGGGCACATGCAGCCGCGCGAGATCGGCGAGGCGGATCGTGGTGGTGCGCCGCGTCGCGAGGATGCGTTCGACCGTCCTGGTGCCGAAGCCCGGAACGCGCAGCAGCTCCTCGCGGCTGGCGCGGTTGACGTCGAGCGGGAAGCGGTCGCGGTGGCGCAGCGCCCAGGCCAGCTTGGGATCGATGTCGAGCGGCAGCATCGCGCTGTCGTCGACGATCTCGCCGACATCGAAGCCGTAGAACCGCATCAGCCAGTCGGCCTGGTAGAGCCGGTGCTCGCGCAGCAGCGGCGGCGCGCGCAGGGGTAGCGCGCGGCTGGCATCGGGGATCGGGCTGAAGGCGGAGTAATAGACGCGCCGCAGCCGGTAGGCGCCGTAGAGATTGGCGCTGGTGTGGAGAATGGTGTGATCGGAGGCGCTATCTGCGCCGACGATCATCTGCGTGCTTTGTCCGGCGGGCGCGAAGCGCTGCGGTTTGGCCTTCGTCTTGGCGCTGCGGCTCTCCTCGGCCTCGTCCAGCTTCAGCCGCAGCCGGCCCATGGTGCGGCGGATCGCGCGCACGTCCTTCTCCGGCGCGAATTGCTGCAGGCTCGTCTCCTCAGGCATCTCGATGTTGATCGAAAGGCGGTCGGCATATTTGCCGGCCTCGGCGATCAGCGCGTCGTCGGCCTCGGGAATGGTCTTCAGATGGATGTAGCCGCGGAAATGATGCTCCTCGCGCAGTTTTCGCGCGACGCTCACCACTTGCTCCATCGTGTAATCAGGGCTGCGGATGATGCCGGAGGAGAGAAACAGGCCCTCGATGTAATTGCGCCGGTAGAAGTCGAGCGTGAGCCTGACCAATTCGTCGATGGTGAAGCGGGCGCGTGGGACATTCGAGGAGGCGCGGTTGACGCAATAAAGGCAATCGTAATTGCAGGCGTTGGTCAGCAGCACCTTGAGCAGGGAGATGCAGCGTCCGTCCGGCGCGTAGGAATGGCAGATGCCCATGCCCGGCGCGGTCGAGCCCATGCCCTTGCCGTCGCTGGAATCCCGCTTCTCGGTACCGCTGGAGGCGCAGGATGCGTCGTATTTGGCGGCATCCGCCAGAATCTCCAGCTTGCGTTGTACGTCCATGTTTGAATCTCTTTGATTCCGCTCATGAATCTTTGGATGCGCCAATTCGATTGACTCTGCCGGCGCCGTTAGCTTTATATTAGAACATATCATGAACAAATGAGCCAGCCGCTGGTTCTCTTTTTGAGAGCCATCGGCAATCACCTCTGAGGAGCGGCGAGCATGAGCGGCGCACGTATGAGCGCGCTTGCGATCCTGCGCGGCCAGATCGAGCGCATCGAGACGGCGGAAGTCGTGCATCCGCGCGATCGCATCGTACTCGGCCATGGCGCGGCCGACGCCGCGCTGAAGGGCGGGCTCGCGCGCGCGGCGATCCACGAGGTGTTTTGCGAGGGGCGACAGGGCGCGGCCGCGACGGGGTTTGTCATGGGCCTTGCGGGACGCGTGAGCGCACGCCGGCCGCTATTGTGGGTGCGGCAGGATTTTTCGGAGCTCGAAACCGGCGCGCTGTCGATGAGCGGGCTATCCGAGCTCGGCCTCGATCCGCGCTGTGTGGTGATGGTGCGCGCCGCCGATGTCGAGAGCGCGCTGCGCACCTCGGCCGACGCGCTCGCCTGCGATGCGCTCGGCGCCGTCGTGCTCGAGCTCTGGGGCGAGACCAGGCAGTTCGATCTGGTGGCAAGCCGCAAGCTGACGCTGGCCGCGCAAGGCTCGGGCGTGACCGGCCTCTTGCTGCGGATGGCCGCGCAGCCGCTGCCCTCGACCGCGGAGACACGATGGATGCTGCGTGCGGCGCCTTCGCCGCCGGGCTCGGTATGGAGTGCCTGGGGCGCGCCGGTGTTCGATGCCGAACTCTTGCGCAATCGTCATGGCCCCTGCGGCCGGTGGATCATGGAATGGAATTGTGATGAGTGCCAGTTCAGTGAACCGTCGACGTATCCTCAGCCTGTGGCTGCCGCGCCTGCCCATCGACAGGATCCAGCGGTTCTTCAGCAGCGCCGGGCTGGGTAAAACCAACCATGAGCCGAGCATTGTCGTCATCAAGGACAACAATGCGCTGGTGATCCATGCGCTGGACGAGGCCGCCGAGCGCCTCGGCCTGTATATCGGCCAACCGCTGGCCAATGCGAGGGCGATGTGCCCGGACTTGCGTGTGTTCGACGCCGATACCGTGGCCGATGCGAAGACGCTCAGCGATATCGCCGATTGGTGTGACCGCTTCACGCCGTTGGTGGCGCTCGATCCGCCGCACGGGCTGTTCCTGGACATCACCGGCTGTGCGCATTTGTTCGGCGGCGAGGCCGCGCTGTTGCGGACATTGGTCCGGGCGCTCGACCGGCAAGGCTTTGCCGTCAGCGCGGCGATCGCGGGCACCTCGGTCTGCGCCCGCACGCTGACGCGGCAGGTATCCGGCACCATTGTGGCCGATGGCGGCGAGGCGGAGGCGATCAGGTCGTTTCCAGTCTCCGCGCTCGGTGCGGGTGAAGCCATCACCACCGGCCTGCGCCGTGCCGGGCTGAAGACCATCGGCGACGTCGCCTCGCGCAGCGCCTCCGAGATCACGGCGCGGTTCGGCGCGCGCTTCTCCACGCTGCTCGCCCATGCGCTGGGGCAGGGTGATGCGCCGATCAGCCCGCGCAAACCGCTGCCCGATTACATCGTCGAGAAGCGCTTTGCCGAGCCGATCGCAACCGACACTATGATCGCGATGACGCTGTCGCGGCTCGCCGACACGTTGATCGCGTCCATGGAGAAGCAGGGCAAAGGCGCGCGGCGGCTTGAAGCGGCGTTCTTCCGCACCGATGGTGTGGTGCGTACGATTACGGTCGAGACCGGGCGTCCGGTGACGCGAAGCGCCGTGGTCGACCGCTTGTTCCGCGAGCGGCTCGATGCCCTCGCCGATCCCCTCGATCCCGGTTTCGGCTTCGACATGGTGCGGTTGTCGGCGAGCCGCACCGAGATCGTGGTGCAGGAGCAGCGCGATCTCGATGCCCATGTCCACGACAATGACGAACTCGCGGCGCTGATCGACCGCATCGCCGCGCGGATCGGCGGCAGGCGTGTCGTCGTGCACCTGCCGCAGGATACCCACATCCCCGAAAGCGCGGTGCTGGCCGCATCGGCGCAGCATCATCTTGCTGCTGCCATGCAGGCCGAATGGCCGGCGCGCGTCGCGAGCGAGCCGCCGCTGCGTCCCTTGCGGCTGTTCGACAAGCCGGAGCCGATCAAGGTGCCGTTCGCGACCGTGCCAGACGGTCCGCCGCATCAATTCACCTGGCGGCGCGCGCTGCATGCGGTGGTGCGGGTAGAGGGGCCCGAGCGCATCGCGATGGAATGGTGGCGGCAGGACGGCAAGCAGCTGACGCGGGATTATTTCCGCATCGAGGATGCCGAGGGCCTGCGCTTCTGGATCTTTCGCGACGGTCTCTATGAAGGCGAGGTGTTCGACGGTGACGGCAAGCCTGCGTCTCCCGGCTGGTATGTGCACGGTCTCTTCGCATGAATACGCTTAGCTATGCCGAGATCGGCATCACCACCAATTTCTCCTTCCTGCGCGGCGGCTCGGATCCGCGCGCCTATGTGCATCAGGCGAGCAAGCTCGGGATTCCCGCGATCGGCATTGCCGACCACAACACGCTTGCCGGCGTGGTGCGCGCCTATCAGGAGCTCGACAATGACGAGGTGCTGCACAAGCCGAAACTGTTGATCGGCGCTCGCATCGTCTTCATCGACGGCACGCCCGACATCCTGGTCTATCCACGCGATCGCGCGGCCTATGGCCGGCTGTGCCAGCTCCTGACAAGGGGCAAGCGTGGCGATGACATCACGCGGATCGAAAAGGGCGAGTGTCATCTCAGGCTTGACGATCTCCTGGAATTCTCGGAAGGCCAGCTCCTGGTGTTGACGCTGCCGCATCGTTTCGAGCTGGCGCGGGCGCTGGATGTCCTCGCAAAGCTGAAGGCGAGCCGTGCCGAGGGCGTGTGGCTGGCGGCGAGCCTGCTCTATCGCGGCGACGACAAGCGTCGCCTCTTGCGGCTCGATGATCTCGCCGCAAAGGCCAAGGTGCCGCTGCTCGCGACCAACGAGGTGCTGTATCACGATCCCGGCCGCCGTCCGCTCCAGGACGTGCTGACCTGCATTCGGGAAAAGACCACGATCGAGGCGATTGGGCGGAAGTTAGAGGCCAATGCCGAGCGCTTCCTGAAGACGCCGCGCGAAATGGCGCGGCTGTTCCGCGATTTTCCCGAGGCGATTGCGCAGACCATGCGCTTTGCGGACGCAATCGAGTTCTCGCTCGATCAGCTCAAGTATCAATATCCCGACGAGCCGGTACCGCCGGGCAAGACCGCGCAAGGGCATCTGGAGGATCTGACCTGGGCGGGCGTCGACAAATATTTCGGCGGCAAGATCGGCGACAAGCTGCGCGCCACCTTGAACAAGGAGCTCGCGCTGATCGCCGAGCTGAAATACGCGCATTACTTCCTCACCGTGCATGACATCGTCCACTACGCGCGCAGCCAGAACATTTTGTGCCAAGGGCGCGGCTCGGCGGCGAATTCGGCCGTGTGCTACGTGCTCGGCATCACCTCGGTCGATCCGACCAAGGTGGACCTCTTGTTCGAGCGCTTCATCTCCAAGGAGCGGCTGGAGCCGCCCGATATCGACGTCGATTTCGAGCATTCGCGCCGTGAGGAGGTGATGCAATATGTCTATCGCCGCTACGGCCGCCACCGCGCCGCGATCATCGCCACCGTCATCCACTACCGCCCGCGCAGCGCCATCCGCGACGTCGGCAAGGCGCTCGGCCTGACCGAGGACGTCACTGCCGCGCTCGCCGACACCGTTTGGGGCAGCTGGGGCAAGGGCCTCAACGACATGCAGGTCCGGCAGGCCGGGCTCGATCCGAACAATCCCATGATCAACCTCGCGGTCGAGCTTGCGACCGAGTTGATCGAATTCCCGCGCCATTTGTCCCAGCATGTCGGCGGCTATGTGCTGACCCAGGACCGGCTCGACACCTATGTGCCGATCGGCAATGCCGCGATGGACGACCGCACCTTCATCGAATGGGACAAAGATGACGTCGATGCACTGAGCATGATGAAGGTCGACGTGCTGGCGCTGGGCATGCTGACCTGCATCAGGAAATGTTTCGATCTGATCGACCAGCACAAGGGCGAGCGTTTTATGCTGGCGAGCGTCCCGCAGGACGACCCCAGGGTTTACGACATGCTGTGCCGCGGGGAATCGCTCGGCGTGTTCCAGGTCGAGAGCCGCGCCCAGATGAACATGCTGCCGCGGCTGAAGCCGCGCACCTTCTACGATCTCGTCATCGAGGTCGCGATCGTGCGCCCCGGGCCGATCCAGGGCGACATGGTGCATCCTTATTTGCGGCGGCGGAACGGGCTGGAAAAGGTGAGCTATCCGTCTCCGTCGCCGGAGCATGGCGACAAGGACGAACTCTACAAGGTGCTGCACAAGACGCTCGGTGTCCCGCTGTTCCAGGAGCAGGCGATGCGCATTGCGATCGAGGCCGCGCATTTCACCTCCGAGGAAGCCAACGGCCTGCGCCGCTCGATGGCGACCTTCCGCAATGTCGGCACCATCGGCCAATATGAGGAGAAGCTGATCGGCAACATGGTGGCGCGCGGCTACGATCCCAACTTCGCCAAAAGCTGCTTTGACCAGATCAAGGGATTTGGATCCTACGGCTTTCCGGAGAGCCATGCCGCGAGCTTTGCACAGCTGGTCTACATTTCGTCGTGGCTGAAACACTACCATCCCGACGCCTTCTGCTGCGGTCTGTTGAATTCGCAACCGATGGGCTTTTATGCGCCGGCGCAGATCGTCAGCGACGCCCGCAAGAACGGCGTCGAGGTGCGCGACATCGACGTGTCCTACAGCTTTGCACAGAACACGCTGGAGGAGGGGAGCGGTCAGTATTGCGCCGTGCGCCTCGGCTTTCGCCAGATCGATGGATTCCACTGGCTGGACGAGGATGAGGAGCGCCTGAAGCGCTCTCAGTCGTCATTCCGGGGCGCGCGTAGCGCGAACCCGGAATCCATCGCGCCGCATACGCCTGGCGGAGGAATGGATTCCGGGCTCGACGCTGACGCGTCGCCCCGGAATGACGGTGTCGAGAAAGCCCAGGACTGGGCCGACCGCATCATTGCCGCGCGCAACCGCCGTCCCTTCACCTCGCTGGAGGATTTCGCCCGCGACACCGGTCTGCCCAAGCGCGCGCTGATCCTCTTGGCGGATGCCGATGCGTTCCGCTCGCTCGGGCTCGACCGCCGCGAAGCGCTGTGGCAGGTGCGGCGGCTGCCCGACGACGTGCCGCTACCGCTGTTCGAGGCGGCGACCGCGCGCGAGCAGCCGGACGAAGGCGCAAAACCGCTGCCGGCGATGCCGCGCGCCGAGCAGGTGGTCGCGGACTACCAGACCATCCGCCTGTCGCTGAAGGGCCATCCGATGGAATTCCTGCGCCAGATGTTTACGCGCGAGCGTATCGTCGCCTGCAAGGAGATCAGCCATGAGAATGAGCGGCGCCGCGTCCGCTGCGCCGGCGTAGTGCTGGTGCGGCAGCGGCCGGGCAGCGCCAGCGGCGTCGTGTTCATGACGCTGGAGGACGAAACCGGCATCGCCAATGTCGTGGTGTGGCCCAAGATCATGGAGCAGTACCGGAAAGAAGTGATGGGCGCGCGCCTCATCCTGGTCGAAGGCTACATCCAGAGCAGCCCGGAGAAGGTGACGCATCTCATCGCCCAGCGCATGATCGATCGCTCGCACGATCTGGTCGGATTGGCCAACGATGCGCTCGGCCGCAAGCATCCGCTGCCCGCAGGCGCCACCGTGGTCGAGCCGCTGAACGAAGACCCTCGCGCGCTTACGGACATGCCCGCGCAAAAAATCCGTCACCCCCGCAACGTCCGTATCCTGCCGCCCTCGCGGGATTTTCATTGAGCGAGCGCGGGCTACTGCCGACGTTTGTTGCGATGATTGCGCCTCATTCTCAGTCGTCATGCCCGGGCTTGACCCGGGCATCCACGTCTTTCGGAGTGCGCAGCAGTGCGTGGATGGCCGGTCAAGCCCGGCCATGACGGAGGAGAGAGAGCTCGGCAAGCTGCCCTCAAAAATTCACCCTGTTCGAAATCGCGCCGTCCACGACGAAATTCGAACCCGTCGTGAATCCCGACACCGGGCTGGCCAGAAACACCGCCGCGCTCGCGATGTCCTGCGGCGTTGCCATGCGGCCGGTCGGGTTGCGCTTCATCGCGTCCTGGTACCGCTCCGGCATGTTCTTCTCGATCATCTCCCAGACGCCGCCTTTGAAATAGACGGTGCCGGGCGACACGACATTCACGCGGATCTTCTTCTTCGCGTATTGCCGCGCCAGTCCCTTGGCCATGTGGATCAGCGCGGCCTTGATCGGGCCGTAGGAGCTGGCCGTGTCCGCCTGCGCCGCGGAGATCGACGAGATGATCACGAAGGCCGCATCGCCGCTGCCGGCGCCGCTTGTCTCGAGGAACGGTCGGGCGGCGTCGAAGGCGTGCACGGCGCCGAGCACATCGAGCCGAAAGTTCTGCTCCCAGGATGCGGGGTCGTGCCCTTGCGCCATTGCGCCGGCATTGGAGAACAGCATGTTGATGCCGCCGAGCTCTTGCGCAGCCGTCTCGATCCAGCTTTTGAGCGCCGCGCCGTCGGTGACGTCGACCGCGCCGCCGGTGGCGCGGATGCCGCTCGCCTTCAACTCCCCGACGGTGGCCGCAACCTGATCGGCGTTGCGCGCGCACACCGCGACATTGGCACCTTCGCCGGCCAGCGTCGCCGCAATCGCCCGCCCGATGCCACGCGTGCCGCCGAGCACCACAGCGTTCTTGCCTTTGAGACCGAGATCCATTGTTGGCTCCTTTTTGTTGGAGCTGCGAGTGTAGCTGTTTCGCGAGGCGCCCAGAAGCCTCCACGTCGTCATTGCGAGCCACCGGATCCGCGCAAAGCGCGGCCCGATGACAGGCTCCGCGAAGCAATCCAGAAATGCATCCATTGCTTCGTCGCAAGGGCTCCTCGCAATGACGCGGAGAGACTTCACTCCGGCGCCGCTCCCACCGGCGGGCCGCCGGGCGGGCGGTGCAGGAAGGTCAACGAGGCATAGGCGCCGGCCCAGGAGCCGATTGCGGCAAAGGCAACGTAGAAGACGTTCTCGGTGTAGCTGATCACGGCGTAAGAGGAGAGCAGGTACCAGACCGCGCTCCAGTTCGCCGCCGGGATGCGCTTGCGCGCGATCACGGCCGAGGTGAACATGACATAGACGGCGTCGGTGGCCGCCGTCGCGATGAACACGGCACCTGCGATGAGGGGATCGATGGCGGCCATTGCAATCCTTTCTGCGATCATGACACGGTCGCGAAAAGTACAGCAAATGAGCGGGGAGAGAAGCAGCGATGCAGAGCCCCGCCGACATTCTGGCTGAGGAATCTCGGTCGACTCGAGGGCGGATTGAATACCCCCGATGTCCCGGGACAGGCCGTACATGCTGCGTTCATAGAGCACATGCAATCTGGCTTCGGCACGTTGAAGGCGGTGCAGCATTCCGCTCGGCTGTCGAAGACGCCGGCGCATTGGAGCCGTCCGGCGATGCCGCTCGGCAGTCATTCGGCACAATGGCCGGGCCGAAGCTGACATGAAGCTGACAAGTCCCAGAATTTTAACGCAAACCGAAAGGGCCGACGCGTTTTTTAGGTTGTTTGAACTCCCAATTCGGCACTATTAGCGCGACCGATGAGGCAATCATTTGCCGAGATCGTCGCAGACACGACCGGGCCCCATGGCAGTTGAGAATACCAAGCGATTGCACGTGATTGCAAAACAACGGGTGATCGCATTCGTAGTCTTACTAGCTGTCGCCGGCGCCGGTGTCGGAGCGTACGGCTTGTTCTCTTCGGGCCCGAAGGCAAAGAAGCACTCCGACATCTCCAGCCAGTCGCGCAGAAACGCGCAGACCTTCACGCCGACACCGTCCGAATGGGCGACGTTGACGATCGAGCCGGTCGCCGCCAGGAGCTTCCGGGCCGAGTATGTCACCGAGGGTAAGGTCGCGGTCGACGAGGATCGTTCGACGCCGGTGTTCTCGCCCTATGCAGGCCGTGTCACCAAGCTGCTCGCCAAGCCCGGCGAGACGCTGAAGCAAGGTCAACCGCTGTTTACGATCGAGGCCGCCGACACCGTGCAGGCCCAGAACGATTTCATCGCGGCGATGACCTCGCAGAACAAGGCGAAGTCGGCGCTCGAGCTTTCCGACATCCAGTTCAAGCGCGCCAAGGACCTCTACGAGGGCCATGCCATTCCGCTCAAGGATTACCAGCAGGCGGAAGCGGCCCAGGTGCAGGCGCAAAACGACATGCGCTCCTCGGTGGCGGCGCTGGAAGCCGCGCGCAACAAGCTGCGCATCCTCGGCTTCACCGACGAAGCCACCAAGACGTTCCAGGAAAAGGGCGTCATCGATCGGGAGATCACGATCTACTCGCCGATCTCCGGCACGGTCGTGCAACGCAAGATCGGCCCGGGCCAATACGTCAATTCCGGCGCCAGCGATCCGGTCTTCGTGGTCGGCGACCTCTCCACGGTCTGGCTCACCGCCTTCGTGCGCGAGAGCGATGCGGCCGCGGTGTGCATCGGGCAGGACATCACCGTCAATGTGATGGCGCTGCCGGGCCGTCCGTTCAGCGCCAAGATCAACTACGTTGCTGCCGCGATCGACCCCGCCACCCGCCGCCTGCAGGTCCGCGCCACGATCGACAACAAGGACGGGCTGCTCAAGCCGGAAATGTTCGCGAACGTCACGATCTATTCGGCCGGCGACCGCGCCGCGCCGGCGGTGCCGAAGCATGCGCTGATCTACGAGGCCGACAAGGTCCGCCTCTGGGTCGCGCGCGAGGACAAGTCGGTCGAGCTGCGCCAGATCAAGATCGGTCTGATCAACGGCAACCTCGTCGAGGTCACCAGCAATCTGAAACCCGGCGAGCAGATCGTCACCAAAGGCAGCTTGTTCATCGACCGCGCGGCGTCCGGCAGCTGATCGACGACCCAAGAAAATTGAAGACCTGAATGGATCGTCTCGTTGCCCTTGCCGTCAACCGGCGTTTCCTGATGGTCGGCATGTTCGTCGCCGTGCTGATCGGCGGCTTGATCGCGTTCAACCGGCTCAACATCGAAGCCTATCCCGATCCGACTCCGCCGATGGTCGACATCGTGACGCAGAGCCCGGGCCTGTCGGCGGAAGAGATCGAGCGCTACATCACGATCCCGATCGAGACCCAGGTTGCCGGTCTGAAGAACGTCACGACCATCCGTACCATCTCGCTCTACGGCCTCTCCGACGTCAAGATCCAGTTCTCCTTCGCCTACACCTATGACGAGGCGTTGCAGCAGGTCTTGAACCGCCTGGCTCAGCTTGCGCCGCTGCCCGGCAACGTGCAGCCGCAGATCTCGCCGCTCAGCCCGATCGGCGAGATATTCCGCTACCGTCTCGTCGGGCCGCCGAACTACAGCGTGCTCGACCTCAAGACCATTCAGGACTGGATCCTGCAGCGCCGCTTCCGCGCCGTGCCGGGAGTCATCGACGTCACCGGCTGGGGCGGCAAGAGCAAGACCTACGAGATCCAGGTCGACTTCAACAAGCTGGTCGCTAACGGGTTGACGTTGCCGCAACTGCTGCAGGCGGTCGGCAATTCCAACGTCAATGTCGGCGGTAACACCGTTGATATCGGCCAGCAATCGGCGGTGGTGCGCGGCGTCGGCCTGATCCGCTCGATCGACGACCTCGCCAACACCATGGTGGCGCAGACCGGCGGCAATCCGGTGCTGGTGAAGGACGTCGCCACCGTCACCGTCGGTCAGAAGCCACGTCTCGGCATTGCCGGCCTCGACGATTCCGACGACATCGTGCAGGGCATCGTCCTGATGCGGCGCGGCGAGCAGAGCTCGCCGACCATCAGGCGCGTCCACGAGCTCGTTCAATCCATCAACAACTCCAGCATCCTGCCGCCCGGCGTGCGCATCGAGCGCATCTACGACCGCGGCGACCTGATCGAGCTCACCACCCACACCGTGCTGCACAACATGGTGGTGGGCATCCTGCTGATCGTGCTGTTGCAGTGGATCTTCCTCGGCGATCTCCGGAGCGCGCTGATCGTCGGCGCCACCATCCCGTTCGCGCTTTTTTTTGCGGTCATCATCCTGGTGCTGCGCGGGGAATCGGCCAACCTTCTGTCGGTCGGTGCGATCGATTTCGGTCTCATTGTCGATGCCACCGTGATCATGGTGGAGGCGATCTTCCGCCGCCTGACGCAAACGACACCGATGTCGGAATCCGAGCATATGTCGCCCGAGACGCTGTTCGGCATGAAGAGCCATGCCATCCTCAGCGCGGCGGCCGACGTCTCGCGATCGATCTTCTTCGCCGCGGCGATCATTATCGCGGCGTTCCTGCCGCTGTTCACGCTCTCTGGCGTCGAGGGCAACATCTTCGGACCGATGGCGCGGACCTATGCCTACGCACTGGCCGGCGGCCTGCTTGCCACCTTCACCGTGACTCCCGCGCTGTCCGCGATCATCCTGCCGGCGCATGTCGAGGAGACCGAGACGAAGGTGATGCTGATCCTGCACCGGCTCTACATGCCTGTGCTGAACTGGGCGGTCGCCAACCGCAACATCGTCCTCGGCGCCGCGGTCGGTCTGGTGTTGATGACGGTCGCGCTCGCCCGGCTGCTCGGCCTCGAATTCCTGCCGAAGCTGGAGGAGGGCAACCTCTGGATCCGCGCCACGCTGCCGCCGACCATCTCGCTTCAGGAAGGCAACAGCTACGTCAATGAGATGCGCAAGGTGATCCGCGCCCGGCCCGAGGTCGAATCCGTCGTCTCGCAACACGGCCGTCCCGACGACGGTACCGACGCCGCCGGCTTCTTCAACGCCGAGTTCTTCGCGCCGCTGAAGCCCGTGAGCCAGTGGCCCGGTACCCGCGACAAGGAAGAGCTGACCGCGCAGCTGCTCAAGCAGCTCGACGATCGCTTCCCCGGCGTCGAGTTCAACTTCTCGCAATATCTCCAGGACAACGTCTCCGAAGCCGTCTCCGGCGTGAAGGGCGAGAACTCGATCAAGCTGTTCGGCAGCGACCTTCAGGCGCTCACCGACACCGCCAACAAGATCAAGTCCGTGCTCGCCACCGTGCAGGGCGTCACCGACCTTGCTGTGTTCACTTCGCTGGGCCAACCGACCGTCCAGATCGACATCGACCGCGCCAAGGCGGCGCGCTACGGCCTTGCACCGGGCGACATCAACGCGACCATCAAGGTCGCGATCGGCGGCGACAGCGCCGGAGATCTTTACGAGCCCGGCAGCGACCGCCACTTCCCGATTATCGTGCGCCTCGCGCCGGAATACCGCCGCAGCGCCGAGGCGATCCAGAATTTGCGGATTGGCGCGCCCGGACCGAACGGCACCGTCACGCAGATTCCCTTAAGCGAGGTCGCGACCATCAGCCTCGTCTCGGGTGCGGCCTACATCTATCGCGAGCAGCAGGAGCGTTATCTGCCGATCAAGTTCTCGGTGCGCGAACGCGATCTCGGCAGCGCGATCCGCGAGGCGCAGCAGAAGATCGCCGCGCAGGTACAGCTGCCGCCGGGCTCGCACATGGAATGGGTCGGCGAGTTCGGCAACCTCCAGGATGCGATCCGGAGGCTGTCGATCGTGGTGCCGATCTCGCTGGCGCTGATCGGCGTGCTGCTCTGGTTTAATTTCGGCTCGATGACCGACACGCTGCTCGCGATGAGCGTGATTCCGATGGCGATCTTCGGCGGCGTGCTCGGCCTCTTGATCTCGGGCACCGCGTTCAGCGTCTCCGCGGCGATCGGCTTCATTGCGCTGTTCGGCATCGCGGTGATGGACGGCATCATCATCCTCTCGCAGTTCAACCAGCTGATCGAAGAGGGCATGGACCGCATGAGCGCGGTGGTGCGCACCGGCGAGCTGCAGCTCCGGCCGGTGCTGATGACCTGTGTCGTCGCAGGCGTCGGCCTCCTGCCGGCAGCGCTGTCCGAAGGCATCGGCTCGCAGGTGCAGAAGCCGCTCGCGGTCGTCGTCGTCACCGGCATGATGCTGGCGCCGGTCGTGATTCTGGTGACCTTGCCGGTGCTGATCTCCTTCTTCTCCCGTCGCGCGCGCTGACCGTCAGAACCCGTAGAGCCGCGCCGGATTGTCGACCAGGATCTTCTTGCGCACCTCGGCATCCGGCGCCCACACCGGAAGCTGGTTGAGCAGGCGGCCGTCGTCGATCTGATAGAGCGGCGCGATGTCGGTGGGCTTGCGGCCCTCGACGCGGCTCGAATCCGGATGCGGCCAGTCGGTGCCCCAGACGATGCGGTCCGCATTGGCCGCGATCAGCGCGCGGGCATAGGGCACCATGTCCTGATAGTCGGGCGCCAGCTTCGACGAGCGATAGGCGCCCGAGATCTTCACATAGGCCTTGCCGGACTTCACCAGCGCGACGAGGTCGGAGAAGCCCGGCTGCTCCAGCCCGAGCGAAGCGTGAAGGCCGCCGAAATGGTCGAACACGACCGGCACCGGCGCCGTCTCGACGAGGTCCTTGATCGCGGAGATCATGGCCAGCGTGGTGTAGAGCTGCACGTGCCAGCCGCGCGCCTTCATGCGCTCGACGGCGGCGGAGAAGCGCGGCCGGCCGACATTGGGGTCGTTGACGCCGCCGGTCGCCAGATTGAGGCGGATGCCGCGGAAGCCGTCCTGGTGCATCGTATCGAGCGCGCTCTCCGGCGTCTTGTCGTCGATTACGGCGACGCCGCGCGCGGTCTCGCCGCGCGCCTTCATGCCGAACAGTGTGGAGGAATTGTCGGTGCCGTAGACGCTCGGTGTCACAATCACCACGCGCTCGATATGCAGCGCCTTGTGCAGCGCCGCCATTTCTTCCGGCGAAGCCGGCTCCGGCGTATAGACGCGGCCCGTGAAGAACGGAAACTTTTCGACATCGCCATGAATGTGGGTGTGGCAGTCGCAGGCATGCGCCGGCACATCGAAATTGATCGGCGTCGCAGGCTGCGCCGCGCGGGCATGGGCTTTGCTGGTCATGGCTACTCCGGCCGCAAGGGAGGCAAGCAGGACGCTGCGTCGGCTGAGCACGGTTTCTCTCCCGGTTTGTTTTTTTATCGGCGAGTGGGAGGAGAATATCACATCAACCGGGCAACCGCTCCGCTTCGCTGCATAGCTGCTCGACAAGCTCCGCAAGCGGACGTGAGCCGTCCACGCGCACGACCGGGCAGGGCAGGCCCGAGAGCCACGCTTCGTGCTTGGCGAGACTGCGGCCTTCGCGATCGCCGGCTTCGTAATGGGAGGCCCATTCGACGAAGTCTTCGGTCTCGCCATGGCGCCAGCCGCCCGGCGCGACGGCATCAGCGCCGAAATGGGCGGCCTCGCGGGCGCGCAGTCGCATCATCCGGATCTCGCGCGGCACGCTCACGAAGACGACCAGGTCGAAGTACGAAACGAGCTCTTCGCCCCAGCCGGTGACGGACCCGCTCAGCACCCAGTCGAGACGCGGCAAGAACATCTCGTGCATCAGGCGCAGGCGGTCGGCGGCCGGGCGGGTCGTCCGATAGGGCGGCACGGTGGGCAGCCAAAAATAGTCGTCGCTGTCGTGATGCGGCAGCGCAAGCTGCCCCGCGAGCGCACGACCGATCGTGGTCACGCCGCAGCCCGAGGCTCCCATCAGATGGATGCGGCGGCTTTTCATCGGCCTCCACCAGAGAGATTTGAGGCTACTGCCCCGACGGCGTGCGCAGGCCGTGCCAAGCGTCGCGGACCTGGTGGTAGTGCACCTCGGGCAGATAATCCGGCGTGTTCAGGTTAAGCGTCTTGACGTCGAGATGGCCGATGGCGCTGAGCAGCGTGTAGGAGGCGATCACGCGGTCGCGTTGCGCGCCGATCAGGCGGGCCTTGGCCTGGATCAGGTCGGCCTGCGAGTTCAAGACGTCCACCGTCGTGCGCTGGCCGCCGGCGGCCTCGCGCTGCACGCCCTGCAGCGCGACGGTGGCCGCCTTCACCTCGGACTCCGAGGCCGAGACCGTGATCTTGGCGCCTTCGTTGGCAACCCAGGCGCTGACCGCCGCCGTCCGCGCTTGATTGCGCACCTGGTCGAGCACGAGCCGGCTCTGCGCCGTGATCTCCTTGGCCTGCCGGGTCTGCGCCGCGGCCTGGCCGCCGTCGTAGATCGGCGCGGTGACATTGGCGACGATCGAAGCCTGGTCCTCGGCGAGGGTGCTGAGCGCCGGGTCGTTGTTGCGGCTTTTGCTGGCGCTGCCCTGGATCGTCGCGCTCGGCAGCAGCGTCCCTTCGGCGATGCGGATGTTGGTGGAGGCGACATCGACGTCGAAGCTGGCGGCCATCACCGCCGGATGCTGGCGGATCGCCATCGTCATGGCATCCTCGCGGCTCTTCGGCAGATAGCGGTCGACGGCCTCGGCAGGCCTGAGCTGCGAGGGCGCATTGCCGATCACCTGCGCATAGGTGGCCTGGCTGACCGCAAGCGCGACCTCGGCCGCGTTGAGATCGGCAAGGCCACGATTGAGGCGGGCCTCGGCCTGCGCGGTGTCGGTCGGCGTGACGTCGCCGGCATTGAGCCGGCGCTGGGTGACGGAGAGCGTCTCGCGCAGGAAGGCGACGTTGGAGCGCTGCGCCTCGACCAGCGACTGGTTGGCGAGAACATTGGTGTAGGCGGTGACCGCATCGAGCAGCACGCCCTGGCCGACGTTGCGGAGCGCTTCGCGGCCCGACTGCACCTGGAGCTCGGCGGCCCGCACGCCGTTGGCGGTGCGGAAGCCGTTGAACAGGCTCTGCGTCACGGTGACGCCGATGATCCAGGGCTTCAGATTGCCGGTCTGGATGGTGTTGTCCGGCAACAGATTGCGCACCGATTGCAGGCCGGCGCTGAGGCTCGCCACGATCTGCGGCCGGTAGCCGGCCAGCGCCTGCGGCACGTTCTCGTCGGTGGCGCGCTGGCGCGCACGCTCGGCATTGAGCTGCGGATTGGTCTGATAGGCTTTTGCCAAGGCGTCCGGCAGGGCTTCGGCCCATGCCGCGGAGGGAAGGGCGCACGAGAACGCCAGCGTGGTCCATGTCGCAAGCGCATGACCCGCGCTCGATCGACGTCGCGTCACCCCGCGACCAGCTCTGGCGGTACGCCCAATCATGTAATCTCGCTTAACCCCGGCTGTCCGCCCCCGCCGACGATGGCCTCTTAACTGTTTAGCCAGCCGAGGTCCCGCAGGCAAACTGCCGCGGGCAAAACTCCCATGTATTCCGTGCTTGTTGCAGGCGCGTCACAGGCTGTGCGCGGGAAAGCGCCAGAGCCTTACACCGGCCTGCCCGGCTCGTGCGCTACCGGTTCTTGTTCACAGGCTTGCGCTTCTCGATGAACGCCGCCATGCCCTCCGAGCGGTCCTCGAGCGCGAAGGTCGAATGGAACAGGTTGCGTTCGACGCTCATGCCTTCGGAGAGCGTGGTCTCGAAGGCGCGGTTCACCGCTTCCTTGGCCATCGCGGCCGCAGGGCGCGACATCGCGGCGATCTTCTCGGCGGCCGCCATGACCTCGTCCATCAGCTTGTCGGCGGGTACGATACGGCTGACCAGGCCGGAGCGCTCGGCTTCGGCGGCGTCCATCATCCGGCCGGTGAGGCAGAGGTCCATGGCCTTGGACTTGCCGATCGCGCGCGTCAACCGCTGGGTGCCGCCGATGCCGGGAATGGTGCCGAGCGTGATCTCGGGCTGGCCGAACTTCGCGGTGTCGGCGGCGATGATGAAATCGCACATCATGGCGAGCTCGCAGCCGCCGCCGAGCGCGTAGCCGGCGACCGCGGCGATGGTTGGCTTGCGACAGCGCGCGATGCGGTCGCCCCCGATCGCGGCGAAATCCTCGGAGAACATGTCGATGAAGCCCTTGGGCTGCATCTCCTTGATGTCGGCGCCGGCGGCAAAGGCCTTCTCGTTGCCGGTCACGACGATGCAGCCGATGGCGTCATCGGCCTCGAGATCGTCGACCGCAGCTGCGATCTCGCGGAAGACGCCGAACGAGAGCGCGTTGAGCATCTTCGGCCGGTTCAGCTTGACGATGCCGACCGCGCCGACGCTCTCGACGATGATGTGTTCGAACGTGCTCATGCTCCACCCACGCTTTCGATTGAGCGGGCAATGTGCCCGCTGGCGCGGATGCCTTCAAGGGGGCCGGACGCGGGACGCGCGCGGGGTCGCGTCCCGGCGGAACCGGCCATCAGGCCATGAACATGCGCGCGGCGGAGGCCAGGGTCAGCAATGTGCCGACGCCGATGAAGATCTTGCCGATCAGGGAGCTCTGGTCCCAGGCGGAGCTCTGCTGGCTGCTGGCCATCACCGGCGCCGGCCGCGGCTGCGCCTCGGTTGCGGCGATCACCGCCTTCTGCGGCGGCCGGGTCTCCTGCAAGGCCCGATCGATGTCGTTGAGTTGATCGGGCGCGACGACCTGGCTTTCGGGGCTCTCGGCGCTGGTATTATCGGCGGCTGCCTGGACGTTGTCGTTGGCGCGGTTCGTCATCGCGGAGGCTGCCGCGGCAGTCGGCGTGTCGGCGGCGAGCTGCGCATTGGCGTTGGCGACCTCCGGAGCCAGCTGGCTCGAGGCCGGGACCTGACTGTCGGCCTTGTCGTTCTTGGCTTCGTCGGGCTTGGCCGCCGTGTCCTTCTTGTCGGCCTTGTCCTCGGATTTCTGCCCCGTCTTCCTGCTGTCGGTGCGGCGCGAGTCTTGGCGCCGGTGCTTGGCCGTATCGGCCCCTTTGTCGGCGCTCTCCGATTTGTTGCCTGCGGCCAAGTTCGGCGCCGCCTGTGCGAGGCCCCCGGACAGCAAGACAAGCCCGGCCAAAACGATCAGGGCCGCGCGCGCGCTGGTTTTCATCATGTCGACGATCTCCCCAATTCCGCCCGTCCCGGCAGCGAACAGAGACCCCGGGGCGTGACGACAGCGGGGCAGAAAATGGGAATCTTCGGGCTACACCGGGCAAAAACGCGGCAGACCCCTCCCGCAGCCGCCCGCCCGATGCAGGACGCACCGATCGGTGTTAAGAGCCGTCGCAGATGTTTGCGGCCGCATCGGTCGCGCGGCCCGGATCTTGATCACGAATTCGTGATATGTTTGGCGCCCGCGTAACAAATTGAAAGAGCGGCCGAATTGCATGGTGAGGGGCGCGCGTGCGCGGACGTGAGGACGAGTGGACCGGCCTGATGCGGTCGGCCATGGCTGGCGATGATGCGGCGTATCATCGTCTGTTGAAGGCAGTCGCGCCGGTGCTGCGGGCCGCCGCGAGGCGTGGCTTGGCGCGGGCGGGTCAGCCGCCCGACCAGGCCGAGGATATCGTGCAGGAGATTCTGTTGGCGGTACATCTGAAGCGGCATACCTGGGACAGCGAAGCCCCCTTCGCGCCCTGGCTGTTTGCGATCGGCCGCAACAAGCTGATCGATGCGCTCCGGCGGCGCGGCAGGCGCGTGTTCGTCAACATCGACGATTTCGCCGAGACGCTGCCGGGCGAGGCGCCGCAGGACACCGCTTCAGCCGGCGAGGTCGCCGCCCAGCTCGGAACCCTGCCGCAGCGTCAGCGCGACGTGCTGCAATCGATCGCGGTCGAGGCCGCCTCGATCAAGGATACGGCGGCAAGGTTGTCGATGAGCGAGGGTGCGGTCCGGGTCGCGCTGCATCGCGGACTTGCGGCGCTGACCGCCAAATTGCGGGACCATTGATCATGGACACCGATCAACTCATTCGCTCGCTTGCCGCCGACAATCCGCACCGCGCGCCCCGCGTCGGCGCGGTGCTGAGCATGGCGCTGCTGGTGGCTGCGCCGCTGTCGATCCTGATCTTTGCGACGTTCTTCGGCGTGCGCGCCGACGTCATGAGCGCCATGCGCAACCCGTTCTTCGACATGAAGTTCGCGGTGACGTTGTCGCTCGCAATCCCCGCCATCATCGTCAGCCTTCATATGTCGCGTCCCGAAGCCCTGCTGCGCGGCTGGGGCTGGCTGCTGCTGCTTCCCGTCGGCCTGCTCGCCGTGGCGATTGGCAGCGAGGCGATGATGGCGCCGGCGATGCCGATGACGATGCGCCTGGTGGGTAAGAACTCCAGGGTCTGCATGGTCGCGATCCCCGCAATGGCGCTGCCGCTGCTTGCGGGGGCGCTGTTCGGCCTGCGCCACGGCGCGCCGTCTAGTCCCGCGCTCGCCGGAGCGCTCGCAGGGCTGGTGTCGGCGGGACTTGCGGCGACCCTCTATGCCTCGCACTGCACCGACGATTCCCCGCTGTTCGTCGCGACCTGGTACACGCTCGCAACCGCGCTGGTGACGGCGATCGGCACGGCGGTCGGATCGAGGGTCTTGCGGTATTAAAGCATGATCCGGAAAAGTGCGAAGCGGTTTTCCGGAAAGATCATGCGCAACCAACAACCTAAAGCGCGATGACGATCCATCGAAATCTCATCGCGCTTTAGTCGCGCCGGCTTCATGCCGCCGGCGTCGCGTGCAACTGCATGCGGTGGAAGCGCAGCGCCTGTTGCGCGGTCGATGGGCGCAGCGCCTCATAGGTGTCGCGCAGCTTCAGCATGTCGGTCTGCGACCCGCCGGAGAGCTTCTCGCGCAAGGCGATGATGGCGCGCACGCTCGACCATTGCATGCCCGCGGCCTTGGCGAGGATCATCACGCCTTCGGTGCGGCTCTCGATCATCATGGTCTCGGCGGTCTCGACCGCGATCCCTGCGAGTGCGGCCAGCGCCGCGTTCGTCTCGTCGAACTTGCCCTGCTCGGCGAAGGTGGCGACCTGGAGCTCGTTGAGGCGGCCGTCCTCGTGCAGCGACTTCACCAGCGCGCGAGCCATCTCCGTCTGTTTCGTCCTGGCGACGGCGCGAACCCGTTGGGCCGCTTCCTCGACCGCCCTCGACACCTCGTCCGCGAGCTTGGGATGCGCAGCCGCGAGCTTCCTGCGCACGCTCGAGGATGCCTTGGCGACCAGCCTCAGATAGTGATGGCGCGGCAGGTCGGGCCGCAGGCCGATGCAGCCGGCGAGGTCGTCGTCGCGCTCGGCGCGGACGACGAGGTCGGCGAGACACTCCTCCGAGAACCGCGCGCCCGGATTGCCGACCGTCGACTGCACCACGTCCTCATTGCCCCGCGCCACCAGCACGTCGGTCAGCGCTTCCGACAGCGTCCGCCGCAGCGAGATCGCCTTGAGATGCGCCTGGCTCCTGGTGCGCGCAATCTCGACCAATGTTGCCTCGTCCAGCCGCTCCGACTTCGACAGCACGGGGCCGGAGACCTCGATCACCTCGTCGAGCGCGAGCGTGCGGATGATCTGCGGCGGCGCAGCTGCGATCGGCGCGAGCCGCTCGGCGAGCAGCGCCTTGGCCGACGTCTCGATCTGCTCGATCAGGCACTGGAACACGTCGTCGAACACGCGGATATGGTCGTCGGAATAGTCGACCGCGTTGCCCACGAAGAGATCGGTGACGCGGCGGAGCGTCTCCAACCGGCGCGCGACGGTGCCGTGCGAGAGGGCGGCCTGCAATTCCTCGAGCAGGCTTTCGGATGGTCTTGCGGAATTGGATCTCATTGCTCTGTCCTGGAGCGGTCGGTCCGGCAGCGGCTTCTGTCGCGCCGGAGGAAAAAGGATCGGTCAGCTCGCTGCAATGCAGTTGCGCCCTTGCGCCTTGGCGGAATAGAGCGCGCTGTCGGCGCGCGCGAGAAACGTGTCGGCAGTATCGACGTCGCGCAGCGTCACGACGCCCGCGGAAATGGTCACCCGCATGCTGGGGGAGAACGCGCCCCAGTCGAGATCGGCGACGATGCCGCGCAGGCGCTCGAGCGTGCGGAGCGCGACGTCACCCGACGTATCCGGCAGCAGCAGCAGGAATTCCTCGCCGCCGTAGCGGCCGAAACTGTCGGCCGGGCGGATGTTGGCGAAAATGGTGATCGCGAAGGTGCGCAGCACCTCATCGCCAATGGGATGGCCGTAAGCGTCGTTGATGCGCTTGAACCAGTCGAGATCGATCAGCGCGATCGCGAAGGGCGTGGATGCCCGCCGCGACCTCTCGATCTCGGCGTCGAGCAGGCGCATGATGCAGCGGCGATTGTAGGAGCCGGTGAGTTCGTCGAGCTCGGCCAGTTCCTCGATGCGTCGATAGGCGGCCTTCAATTCGATGCTGCGCTTGTACAGGATCTTGCGTAACGTGGCGCCGAACAGGCCGAGGAAGGCGCACTGCCCGATCACCAGCACGAAGCAGAGCATCGAGGCGGTCCGCTGCAGCCGGGTCGCGACCGGCAGTCCGATCGGCAGGTCCGATCCCAGGAAAACCACGGTGAGCCCGCAGGTGGCGAGGCCCCAGGTGAGCATGGCCTGGCTCGACGTCATCCGCAGCGTGCCGAACGCGAAGATCAGAAACAATACGGCAAGGAACGCGACCCCGATGGTGGGCACCGCGAGCAGGAACACCAGTTGCAGCGCCATATGCAGCGAGATCTGATAGACGGTGAGGTAATGATCGTCGAAACGGTCGCCGAAACCGGCCTCCGACAGCACCGTGAAAGTCCCGATGATCAGAAGGCCGCCGAGCCAGAACAGCGTCGGAACGGCCATGGAGACCGCGCCGTCATAGGCGTAGAGCAGCAGGACCGCGCCGCCCAGCGAGTAGCTCGCGACCTGGCCGATATACATCTGGCGACGCTGCCAGACGCGGCGCGCCCTGACCTCGGGCGCCGTCGTCTCGGGCGCAAGGACGAGATCCGCGACCTCTGCGGCATTCCTCTCTGGAAAGGACGTCGCGGCCGTACCCATGGTCCCGCCAATGGTGGATGTCAGCGTAAAAACCTACGTGGCAAGCCTTTAGGTTTGGTATCCTTTGAAATCGAATCCGAACCGTGCAGCAGGGAACAAGGCGATCATCTAGCGTGAGAATTTTACCGATGATCATCGTGTGCGCTGCGGTCGAGCCGAAGCGAGGCTTGGCGCGACAAAGGTGGTGCGGGGCTGCTATGGAACTGGATGAGGCCGGGCTGCCTATGTCCGGGCAGGCATTCCGCAGGGAATATCGCAGTATTATGGTACCGATTCGGATGAGCGACGCTGACCACCACGGGTGGGACAAGAAAAATGCCCGGATGTGGGGTAGCTCACACAAGCCCCCGTATGACTGCGGTAGGTTCAACAATTTTGCCCCCCACATCGAACCGGCCACCGCATCGACCCGACCAACCTTGCGAGACGGCCATTGAGCGCGACACAGGCGGCTTCAGACGAGATCCTGATCGCCAGGATAGCTCAAGGTGACCGGCTCGCCATGCAGGTGCTGTACGGGCGGCACCATGTCAGGGTTTACCGGTTCGGGCTGAGGCTCGTGCGGGACGAGCAGGCGGCGGAAGACCTCATCAGCGAGGTGTTTCTCGACGTCTGGCGTCAAGCGGGCAAATTCGAGGGCCGATCTGCCGTTTCCACCTGGCTGCTGGCAATCACCCGATTCAAGGCCCTGTCTGCGCTCCGGCGCAGGAAGGATTTCGAGCTGGACGAAGACGCCGCCAACGCGATCGAGGATACGTCCGACGATCCGGAAACGGTGGTGCAGAAGAAGGATACCAGTGAGGCGTTGCGGGAGTGTCTGACGGGCCTCTCGCCGGATCATCGGGAAATCGTCGATCTCGTCTACTACCACGAGAAGTCCGTGGAAGAGGTGGCCGAAATCGTCGGGATACCAGAGAACACTGTGAAGACGCGCTTGTTCTATGCGCGCAAGAAACTGGCCGAACTGCTGAAGGCAGCCGGCGTCGAGCGAGGCTGGCCATGATGGCTTTGAGCAAGAAGATGCTGGAGCAAGAGCCCAGTGAAATTGAACTGCTGCTGCCCTGGCACGCTGCCGGCACGCTGAACGCGCGCGATGCGCGCCGTGTCGAGGAAGCGCTGGCGCGCGATCCGGACCTGGCGAAGCAATATGCGGCGATCCGCGGCGAGTACGAAGAGACCATTCATCTGAACGAGAGCCTGGGCGCTCCGTCGGCGCGCGCGATGCAGAAGCTGTTCGCCGCGATCGATGCCGAGCCGGCGAAGGCGAGCGGCTCGCTGCCGCTGTCGGCGCGTATCTCGACCTTCTTCGCGAGCTTGTCGCCGCGCACGCTGGCGTGGTCGGCGAGCCTCGGTGCCGTCGCGCTCGTGCTGCAGGCCGGCATCATCGGCGCCGTGCTGATGAAGAACCAGCCGGCGACCTTCCAGACCGCTTCGCTCTCGACCAGCGCACCGATCACGCGCGAGCTTGGTAGCGCCGCCGCGCCGGCGCGCGCGCTGGTGCGCTTCACCCCTGAGGCGCGCGTCGCCGACATCACCGCGCTGCTCGACAGCTACCAGGCCTCGATCATCGGCGATGCCAAGGGAGGCATGTTCCGCCTCCAGTTCGACAAGGCGATGAGCCAGGACGAGCTCGCTTCCCTGCTCGGCAGGATGCAGCGCGAGAAGTTCGTCAACCTCGCCGTCGCGGCGCCCTAGGCGCGCCGCCGAGCCGATGACGGGCAAATCCGAGAGCAGGGTGCGCACTGGGGCCCGCGCTTCATCCGTCGGCGTTGCGCTTCTGGTCGCCTTCTGTTTCGGCGTGGAGCTTGCGCAGGCGCAG
Organism: Bradyrhizobium sp. BRP20; assembly: GCF_020194215.1. NCBI lineage: Bacteria > Pseudomonadati > Pseudomonadota > Alphaproteobacteria > Hyphomicrobiales > Nitrobacteraceae > Bradyrhizobium > Bradyrhizobium sp. BRP20. Next base: position 114,658 of record NZ_JADYVY010000019.1, read on the forward strand.
GCGATCATGCGCACGCCGACGATCAGCGTTCCCTCGCGCACGCCGACCGTCTCTCCAAACATCACCCCGCGGGTCAGCCCGAACATCGCTGCGCGCGCGGTGAGCGTTGGCCGCGGCCCGCGGACGATGGCGAGCATTCCCACGACGTCGCGCATCCGGCCGACGACGCCGGTGCTGCCCCATGCGCGTTACTCGCCGAATCTCTATCCGGCCTGCACCGCAGCCTATCGCAGTGCCGACGGCGAATGTCTGGCGCAGCCGAACGCGGGCGGCGAGGGCACCGGAAAATCCGGCAAGAAGAGCACCGGCAAAGGGCGTGGGAACAACACGCCGGTGGTGCTGACCTCGCGCAGCTTCGCAGGCGAATTCGTCGCCGAGATCGACGGCGCGCTGTCGACGGCCGAGGCCGACGAGCTGGCGCGTCGCCACGGCCTGACCCGCCTCGCTTCCGAGAATTTCCCGCTGATCGGAGCCACGTTCGGCCTGTTCCGCATCGCCGACGGCCGGCCCTATGAGACCGTGCGGCGCGAATTCGCGGCCGACGGCAGCGTGCGCTCGCTGCAGCCGAACTTCCGCTACGTGCTCCAGGACCAGAAATCGTCGGCCGCCACCGAGGGCGATCCTGCGCAATACGCGTTGGCAAAGCTGCGCCTGCCGCAGGCGCATACGTTGGCGCACGGGGCCAACGTCACGATCGCCGTAATCGATTCCGGCATCGACGCCCGGCATCCCGAGCTCGCCAATTCCATCGCCGACAATTTCGACGCGCTCGGCAGTGCCGAAGGGCCGCACGTCCACGGCACCGGCATCGCCGGGGCGATCGCGGCCCATGCCCGTCTGATGGGCAGCGCACCCGAGGCCCGCATCATCGCCATCCGCGCCTTCGGCGGTGCCAATGGCGGTGCAGAGAGCTCGTCCTATATCATCCTGCGTTCCCTGAATTACGCCGCCGAGCACGGCGCGCAGATCGTCAACATGAGCTTTGCCGGTCCGAAGGACGCGGTGATCGAGCGCGCGATCGCGGCGACGGCCGCGCGTGGTCTCGTGCTGATCGCAGCGGCCGGCAATGCGGGCGCGAAATCGCCCCCGCTCTATCCGGCGGCCAACCCCAACGTGATTGCGGTCAGTGCGACGGATCGGCAGGACAGGCTGTTCGCCGCCTCCAACCGCGGCAACTACATCGCCGTCGCGGCCCCCGGCGTCGACATCTTCCTGCCGGCACCGGACGGCAAATACCAGGTGACGTCGGGAACCTCGTTCTCGGCCGCCTATGTCTCAGGCGTCGCTGCGCTGCTGCTCGAGCGCAACCACGCACTCAAGCCGGAAGCGCTGCGCATGACGCTGGTGAAGACCGCACGCGACCTCGGCTCTCCCGGGCGCGACGACCTCTTCGGCGACGGCCAGGCCGACGCGTTTGCCGCCGTCATGGCTGTTCCTGCCGACAGCGCGACGCCGGTCGCTGCTGCCTCCGGTACAACAAAACGTGAAGATGCTCCGAAGCGTCGCGACGAGCCGGGCATACGCGCCATCGAGCAGCCTTCGTTGTCGAGCGCGGAGGATAAATCCGCGGTTTCTCAGGCAGATAGGCCGGCGGCGCGATAGCGGTCGCGACAAATCTGCGCGACGGGACGGCGTCAAAAAAGCGAACCCCCGGATTGAACGTTCAGCCCGCTGCCCCGACCAACTGATGTGGGAGCGGTCATCCCTCCCCATCAGTCATATCAGGCGCGAGCGCCCATCCACCCCAAGCGCCCATATGGCTCGACCCGTCCGGTTGTCCCCCCGGACGGGTCTCTTCTTTTCAGAGCGTTTTCGAGCGAAGCGGGTGCCCGTTCGCGTGAAGAAAACGCGTCAAGACAAGATTCTGGCGTCCGATTTTTCGAAGCTTCGCATCCGTTCAGCTTGCAGTTGAAGGTCGCCGTGGCCTCGGTCGCCGTCGCGAGCGAGTCCCGCCGCAACTCCGTCATGCTTGTGCGAAGCTTGACTCGAAAACACGGAAAATCACCGCACGACTACGGTGTTTGACGACGAATGCCGCGTCGTTGCTGGACAAGTCAAAACTTTTCCACAAAATATTCATGTCGCGTCTAAATTGATTCGTGTGCGTTGCGTCCCCCGCGTCCGTGTTTTCTCCTGACGGGCTGGTTCATGACACATCGCCAAGAATTTGCTCGCGAAGAGTTCGTTCGCGACGCGGCCGGCAGCCGCCAAATCGCGGCACGCTGGTGCGCTCTCGCCGAGCAGCGCCTGCAACATCTCTCCGAGATGTTTGAGACCGGCCGCTGGCGCCGCTATCATTCCGAGATCGTCTTTCTCGAAAACATCCAGGAAGCCAAGCGCGCCGTCCAGACTTGGCGCGCCCTTGCGACGGGGGCGGACGTCGCCGAGGCGGCTGCGAGCGTGACGCCGGCATTCGGTTGGTCGCCGGCGACGATGCCTCGCATGGCGCCGCGCGAGCAGCAGGCGCAAACGATGCAGCCCAAGGCCGTTCACATCGCTCCCGAGACCGTCATGCCGGTGAGGCTCGATCCGAAGCCCGACGTGCTCGCGGAGGTCACCGAAGCCCCGATCGCGCCGCTTGCTATGCCCGTAGCTTGGCCGTCGTTCACCGCGCCTGCCGAGATGCCGCCGCTGAGGGCACCCGCTGCGAAGGCACCGTTCACTGCGCCTGCCGTGAGATCGCCGCTCGCGGAGCCGGCCGCAACACGGCCATTCGCCGCGCCGGAAGTGAGGCCGCCGGTGCCTGCCACGAAGCCGCCGAAGACCGCGCCTGCAGCAATGGCGGCGCTCCTGCCGCAGTTCGCCCCGCCCGCCGAGGAAATCGTCGCCGCCCCCGAGCGCGTCGTCGAATTCACTTTCAGCCTCGACGGCCTGGAAGCGAAGTACCCGCTGCTGCGGAACGCCTTCTAGCGCCGCACCGCATTGCCGCCGACCACCAGCTGCGCAAAACGTTGTGCGCCGTCGGCGGATAGATCCGACGTCACCGCGCGGGCGTGATCGAGGCCGACCACGGCGCCGCGCGGCGTCTCGGAGATCATGTTGTTGTTGACGAGCGCGGTGCCGGCGCCCGGCAGCACGGAGACGCCGATGCCGGCCAGCGCCTTGCGGATCACGTTGCCCGTGATCGCGACGTCGCGCAGATATCTGCCCCAGCCGGCGACGATGCCGTAGGACGGCGCGTTCTCGATCACGTTGCCGGTCACCGAAGAATCCGCCTCGATGTAGATGCCGACGCCGGCATCATCGTCGGGCACGGTGCCGATCGGCCGCTTCGGGATCAGGTTGCGGATGATGTTGCCCTGGACCACCGCGATGCGGCCGCCCTCGTTGAAATTGCAGACCGAGACGCCGACGGCCGCGCCGTCCACGATGTTGTTGGCGATCACCGCGGCCTCGAATGCGAACTCGGAATAGAGCGCGACCTCGCGCACGTCGCTGACGCTGTTGCCACTGATGTGGATGTTCGAAGCCGAGTTGCCGCGCACCGCCGAATAGTCGCAATTCCTGATACGGTTGCCGCGCACGATCACGTTGCTGGCGCGAAAGGCGTTGATGGCATTGCCGAACTGGCCCGAGCCGCCGGGGCCGGCCTTGATGTTCTCGATGCGGTTGTCGGCGACCAGCGTGCCGTCATCGCCGATCGCGGTGCGCAGGATCTCGATCCCGTTGTCGTTGGTGCCGAGAATCGTGTTGCGGCAGACGCTGAGGCCCCTGGCGTCGAACGACACGACCGCTGTCACCGCGATGTCGGTGAAGATATTGCCGGAGATGTCGCCCGCGACCTGCTCGAGCCAGATGCCGCTGCCGCCCGAGCTCGTGATAGCGCATTCGCTGATGCGCACGTCGCGCCCGCCGAGGACGTGGATCAGGCCGCGCCGTGTCGGCAGCGGGATGCCGCCGCCGTCGAAGGTGATGCCGGTGAGGCCGATCGCATCGGAGCCGTCGCTCTGGATCGCCGAGGCGCCGCCGGTGAAGACGAGCTTGGTCGCGCCGCGCACGCCGATCAGCTGCGCGTCGTTCGGCAGCCGCAACAGACCGGTCCGGTACACGCCGGGTGGCAAGGCGAGCGGCAGTTGCGCCCGAGCGGCCTCGTCGATGGCACGCTGCAGCGCGCGGGTCTGGTCCTCGCTGCTGCCGGGCCGCACACCATATTGCGTGGCATCGCGGCCGAGCAGCGACGTCAGCGGCGCGGCGCGCGCGGCATCGGCCGGCATGGCCAGCGCACCGGCAATGCCCGCGGTCGAAGCCCCGATGAGATGACGGCGATTGAGGTTCATGACGCGTCCTCCGGCGGACGCGGGAGGTGTCCGCAGCGGTTTCGTAGCGCAGCAGGGCGAGGACCGTGAGGATTGTTCGCGGTAGGGTTAAATGTTTGCGCAAAAGACGGTGCGTAGGGTGGGTTAGCCGTAGGCGTAACCCACCATGTCACCGCGAGTACGGAACCGTTGATGGAGATGAGGTGGATTACGCTTTGCTAATCCACCCTACGAAGCGCGCGCCTTGCGTGCCAACTGCACCATCTCCATCAGCATCGCTTCCCCCGCATCCACCAGTTCCTCCAGCGTGATGCGGGCTGCGCCCTTGCGGCGCACGCCGCCGCTGCGCGCGAGCAGCGGAATGTGGATGAACGCCGCAAGCCTGGGTCCCCCCGCCTTCACGCGCTCGATCGCGCGCCAGCTTAAGTAGTTGCAGAGATAGGCGCCGGCGTCGCGCGAGGGACGCGCGTCGATGCCGGTGAGTCGCGCGGCGCGCAGCAGCCTTGCGGTGTGCGGGCCGAACATCATCGCGTCGGCATGGCCGGCGATGCCGCGCTTGGTCGAGCGGGTGTTGGCCGCATCGGGCCAGAGCATGGTGACGGCGTTGCGCGCCCGCGTCTCGATGCGCAAGTAAGGCGTGCGGGCGGCGAGGCCGAACATCAGCAGCGCGTCGGGCTTTTGCGTGGCGAGCACGTCGGGCAGTTGGCGGTCAACCGCGGCATAGGTGACCGGAAAAATGTGGCTCGAGAGCACGACATCGTCGAGCGCGGGCCGGCGCAACTGCGCCAGCCGCGCCACCAGCGGCTGGGTCGGATTATGGGGTGCGCCGGGAAACGGACCGAAGCCGGTGAGGAGAATGCGGAGCTTGTCGCTCATTGCAGCAACTCCAGCATCTGCTCGGCGGCGAGCGCCGGCGTGAGATGGCCATCGGCGACATCGGCCTCGATCTTTCGAACCTTGCTCCGCACCGAGGCCTCGCTGCGCAGCCGCGCCAGCATGCGCTGCTCCAGCATCGACCACATCCACTTCACCTGCTGCTCGCGCCGCCGCGCGGCGAAATCGCCGGAGGCGTTCATCGCCTTACGGTGATCCAGGATCTTTTGCCAGATCTTTGCGATGCCATCGCCGGTCAGCGCCGAATAGGTCTCTACCGGCGGATGCCAATGCTCGGACCGCGGCGCCAGAATATGCAGCGCGCCGCGATAATCGGCCGCGGTGATCTTGGCGCGCTTCAAATTGTCGCCGTCGGCCTTGTTGATCGCGATCATGTCGGCGAGCTCGACCAAGCCCTTTTTGATGCCCTGCAGCTCGTCGCCGCCGCCCGGCAGCATCAGGGCAAGGAAGAAGTCGGTCATGTCGCAGACGGCGGTCTCGGACTGACCGATGCCGACCGTTTCCACCAGCACGACGCCGAAGCCGGCGGCCTCGCACAGCAGCATCGCCTCGCGCGTCTTCGCCGCGACACCGCCGAGCGTGCCCGAGGACGGCGAGGGACGGATGAAGGCTGCATCGGAAGCTGACAGCCGCGCCATCCGCGTTTTGTCACCGAGAATCGAGCCGCCGCTGCGCGCCGAGGACGGATCGACCGCGAGCACCGCGACCTTGTGGCCCTGCTCGATGAGATACGTACCCAACGCATCGATCGTGGTGGATTTGCCGACGCCGGGCGAGCCGGTGATGCCGACGCGATATGCCTTGCCGGTGTCCGGCAGCAGCATCTGCACCAGCTCCCGGGCCAGTGCCTGATGGTCGCCGCGCCGGCTCTCCACCAGCGTGATGGCCCGCGCCAGCGCCGCGCGGCTGCCGGAGCGAAGGTCACGGGCGAGGGATCTGATGTCGGTGGATTTGGGAACAGTCATCATTGCTTATGGGCGCGCGAGTCCACGTCAACTCGACGGTCGCACGCGCCCTTCGACGAAAGATTTCAATGGAGAGAGATGATCTTGAACGGTCGCCCATACAATCCCAACATCCGTTGCATGATAGGCGTGACGCAAACGATTGCCGAAATTCACCATTGCTTGCCAATCTATGCTCGACGCATCTTTCTTCATCTCGTCGGGCAACCGCCGTGCGGCCTCGCAAATGACTTCCAAATAGCGTTCAGTGGCCATACGGCTGGTCTTGTCGGCGGTGAATCGCGCGAAGTCATAGCCCGCAAGCAACGCCTCGATCTCGACAATGGCCTCGAGAATGTCTCGCAACCGGTCCTCGACGGTGGGCGGCATTCAGAACACCTCGACCAAATCGTCGGCGATGCGTTCTGCCATGCGGGGCTTCAGTAAGTTTCGCATCGATATTTGAGTTTCGAGGCCGATGTGATCCTCGATCAGTTTCACAGCCTTGAAGTAATCGAAACGTGGCTCTTCCCCATGCGCAGTCGTCTCTACCAAAACATCGAGGTCGCTGTCGGGGCGCGCGTCGCCGCGCGCTCGGGACCCAAACAGGAACAGGCGATTGATGCCCGCAGCCCTCAAGGCGGGAGCAAGCTCTCGGAGCTTTCCGACAATCGTCTGGAGTGGAATGTCTGCGACCTCGGTCATGGCCGGACATTAGCACAGGGCGAGGGCCCGGCCCAGCGATAGCGGGCCTGCTCGGCCTGCCCCGGCGGGGCAGGCGAGGCCCGCCCGCTCGATATCACCGGGTCGTTGCCGCGGCGGTCTGCGGCTGTTTCGCCTTGCGCCAGATCCACACCATGACCGGCCAGAGCAGCGCGCCGATCGCCATCGCGGCGAGGATGGCCGCGACCGGACGCTCGAAGAACGGCAAGATGCTGCCGTCCGACTTGATCAGCGAGGTGACGAAGGCCTGCTCCACCATGGTGCCCATGACGATGCCGAGCACCATGGCGGCGACGGGATAGCCGTTCGTCTCCATGACATAGCCGATCACGCCGAAGGCGGCGACGGTGACGACGCCGAACATGTTGTTGCCGATCGCGAACGAGCCAACCGCGCAGCACAGCATGATGATCGGCATGATCGCCGAGCGCGGTGCCAGCAGGATGTAGGTGGCGACGCGGATCATCGCGATGCCGAGCGGGATCATCAAGATATTCGCGATGATGAACATCAGGTAGATCGCATACATGCTCGACGCCTTCTCGGTGAACAGCGTCGGGCCGGGATTGAGGCCCTTCATGTAGAGCACGCCGATCGCGATCGCGGCGATGGTGTCGCCGGGGATGCCGAACAGCAGCGAAGGCACCCAGCCGGAGGCGATGCTGGCATTGTTGCTGGCGCCGGCCTCGACCAGGCCCTCGACATGGCCGGTGCCGAACTTTTCCGGCTCCTTGGAGAAGCGCTTCGACATCGCATAGGAGACCCAGGCGGCCATGTCGGCGCCGGCGCCGGGCAGCACACCGATGATGATGCCGACGATGTTCCCGCGCGTCATCTGCCAGCGATAGAGCTTGGTCAGCTTCCATTGGCCGGCCATGATGCTTCCGAATTTGCGCCGCGGCAGCGGCGGCGGTTCGGGCGTCAGCATCGCGCGCATCACCTGCGCCACCGCGAACACGCCGACGAGAGCCGGGATCGGCTCGATGCCGCCGAACAGATCGGTCAGGCCGAAGGTGAAGCGCGGGATGCCGCCGGGATTCTCGATGCCGATGCAGGCGACGAGCAGGCCGATGAACATGCCAGCGATCGCCTTCACGGGCGAGGAACGCGCCACCAGGGTGGCGCACATCAGGCCGAGCAGCGCCAACCAGAAATATTCGAAGGTCGAGAACGACAGCGCGATCTCGGCCAACGGCGGCGCCAGGATCATCAGCGACAGCACGCCGGCGATGCCGCCGACCGCGGAGAACCAGACGCCGGCCCCTAGCGCCAGCTCGGCCTGGCCCTTGCGCGTCATGGCGTAGGCTTCATCCGCGTAAGCCGCGGATGCGGGCGTGCCCGGGATACGCAGCAGCGCGCCGGGAATGTCGCCGGAGAAGATCGCCATCGAGGACGCCGCGACGATAGTCGCGATCGCCGCGATCGGTGACAGATAGAAGGTGACCGGGACGAGCAGGGCGGTCGCCATCGTCGCCGACAGGCCCGGCAGCGAGCCGATCACCAGCCCATACACGGAGGCTGCGAACATGGAGATGATGACCTCCCAGGTGGAGATCAGCGCGAACGCATCAATCAGGGTCTTCAACATCGATCACCAGGGCGTCGGCAGCAGGCCAACCGGTAGCGGCACGCGGAGCAGCTTGCCGAAGATGAGATGGATGGCGAATGGCGAGAGCATCGCGAGCGGCAGCGCCAGCTTCCACTTCGCCCCGAGCGCGGTCGAGGTCACGTAGACCATGATTGCCGCGGTGATGATGAATCCCAGCCGGTCGGCGGCAACAACGTAGAACAGCAGCAGCGCCGGCGGCAGCAGCGCGCGCAGGCCGTAGAGCTTGCCCTGCGGTGGCGGGGCAGCCGCCTGGCCGTCCTCGAACGGGACCAGCTCTTCCTCCTCCTCGAAGGAACGGCCGATGCCGAACACGATCGCGAGCCCGCACAGTGCAAGGCCGCAGCCGATCACCAGCGGAAATACATTGGGGCCGACCGGCTGCCCCGGCACCGGCGGCAGAATGTAGCCGCCATAGGCGGCAGCCGCGCCGAGCGCGACGAGAAACGATCCCGTGACGGAGTCGGGAAGACGCATAGGGGGAGTCCTACAGGGGGTGCGCTCCCTCTCCCCGCTTGCGGGGAGAGGGTTGGGGTGAGGGGGAGTCTCCGCGGAGGAGGTGAGAGATGGACTTGCGGAGAGTTCCTCGCACCCCGATCAAGGCGTCGCAGGTGCGGATCACGCCTTGCTCAGGCCCGCGGCCTTCATCGCCTCGCCCATCTGGGCGTCGCCCTTGTCCATGAAGCCCGCGAAATGGGCCGCATCGCCCCACATGGTGCCGAAGCCGCGATTGCTCATGAAGTCCTTGAACTCGGCGGAGTCGTAGACCTTCTTCAGTGCCGCAGTGAGCTTGGTTGCGATCTCCGGCGGCAGATTTTTCGGCCCCGCAATGCCGCGCCAGGCGCCGGTTGCGTAGTCGATGCCCATGGCCTCCTTCAGCGTCGGCACGTCCTTGAACACCGGATTGCGCGCGGGCGCCATGATGGCAAGGCTCCTGGCCTTGCCGGCCTCGATGATGGCGCGCGCTTCCGGCACCGAGCAGGTGGTGAGATCGACACCGCCGGCCGCGAGATCCTGCATTGCGGGTGCCGCGCCATTCGACGGCACCCAGGCGACCTGGTTGGCGGGCAGGCCCATCGCCTGCATCCAGCCGACGAGCGCGAGATGCCAGATGCCGCCCTGGCCGGTGCCGGAAGCCTTGAACTTCCCCGGAGGCGCCGCCTTGATCGCGTCGGCGAGCTCCTTGACCGTCTTGTAGGGCGAGGAGGAGGAGACCTGGATGCCGGGCGGATCCTCGTTCATCAGCGCCAGCGGCGTGTAGCTCTTCGGCGTCAGGTCGGTGAGGCCCTGCCAGTGCATCATTGAGATTTCGACGGTCAGCATGCCGATGGTGTAGCCGTCGGGCTGCGCGGTCGCGATCGCGCTATGGCCGACCACGCCGGAGCCGCCGGTGCGGTTGACCACGTTGAAGGGCTGGCCGAGGTCCTTCTCCAGCAGCGCTGCGACGATGCGCGCAGTGGCATCGGTGCCGCCGCCGGCGCCCCAGGGCACGATCACGGTGACGGGCCGCGCCGGATAGGCTTGTGCGAGCGCGGGCTTGAAGCCGAAAGCGGCGGAGGCCGCGAGAGCGGCGGTGGAAGCCGCAAAGCTGCGGCGCGAAATCTTGGACATTGAATGCCTCCCAGCGGCGCCCGTGATGTCAGGCGCTCTTGTCAACTCCGGCATTCTAGTCGGCTTTACGTCGCCGCCGCAAGGTAGCGCTACCAACTGGAATCGCCATGTTGTGTGAAAGCAGACGGCCCGTCGAATGGGCGGTCGGAAATCGGGTGGGTTTTGTCCGCGCGCCTAGCCAACCTGTGCGCGCAACGAAACCAAAGGCAAGCCACCGATGACCCAAGCCTATTACAGCGCCGTGCTGGACCACCCGCTCGACGACGTCTGGTCCCTGATCCGCGATTTCAACAACTACCCCGCTTATATCGACGGCGTGAGCGAGAGCGAGATCGAAGACAACAGGCGCGGCGATGAAGTCGGCGCCGTCAGGCGCTTCTGCTATCTCGGAAACTGGATCCGCCAGCGCCTGGTCGATCACTCGGACCTGCAGCACAGCCTGACCTATGCCGGTCTCGAAGCGATACCCTATCCGCAAGACGACGGTAGCCCGAGTCCGGCGCCGGCGCGATACCAAGGCACCATGCATCTGCGGCCGATCATCGAAGGCGACCGCACCTTCATCGAATGGTCGGTTGCGCTCGAAACTGAACCTGCGGACGCCGAGCGCTGGAAAGCGCTGTTTGCCTCCTGGATTCCCGATTGGACGGATTCCCTCGCGCGGACATTGGCCCGGACCCGTTTGCGATCCCGTTAGCCTCAGCTCACGGCTCGTCCGCGTCGCCCTTGGGCCGCGCGCCGCCGAAGATGCGGGCGCCCTCCGATGTGAGGTAAGGCTTCAGCGTCTCCCACGGCACGAAAGCGACATACTCGCCCTCAGCGTAGGGGCCGACGGCATAGGGCGGATAGTGGAAGTTGAGGCCGGAACTCCTGCCGGCCTCGGTGGAGGGCGCGAGCGTCACCGCGCCGATCTTGAGGAGGCGCGGCTCCACGGACTTGAACCACTCGTCGGTCGCGGTCTCTCCGGCGCCGCGCTTCTTCTTCTCGTCCGTCAGCGAAGCGATGATGGCCTTCACCATCGCCTTCATGGTGGGGCCGCCATCGGCGGTCTCGGTGAAGAATGGACGGATCGAGATGCGCTTGTTGGCGGCCTTGTCCCACAGGATCGTGTTCACGTCCGAATTAGGATGGGCGCCGCGTGTGTTCATGTAGTCGTTGCGCAGGACGCTGACATAGCGGTCGGTAGCCACGGAGCGGATTTCATATTTGCGCTCGAACTCCCAGCCGCCCTCCTTGAAGAACTGCGGGTCCGCTTTGCGCGCGGCAGCGGCTTCCGCGGCATTCTTGTCGAGCCACGTCTTGCCCTCCGCGAGGCAGTCCGCCGCCAGCGCCGCATCCGCCTTGATCCTGTCGCCGAGGAAGACGCGCGCTTCGATGCTCTTGGTCTTGACGATCGCATCGGGTTTGGGATCGGCGGCGTAGGCGGAAAACGCACATGTTGCGCTCAGCGCCAGGGCGACGCTCAAACCGGCGATGAACTTCAAGGTTAGTGCTCCTGCGTGAGCGTCAGAATATTTCGACAATATCGTCTGCGATCCGCTCCGCAAAGCGGGGAGAGATGGAGCGGCGAACAGTTGCCTGTGCTTGCAAGCCGGTCGCATCCTCGATGATGTGCTCGACATCGATCAAGTTGAGCAGCGAAAACGAGGTGTCCGGCTCGATCTCGACGAGCACGTCGATATCGCTATCAGGCCGATAATCGTTGCCGGCTCGCGAGCCGAAGATGGCAAGCTTTGCTACGCCCTTGCCTCTGATGGCATCCGCGTTCTTGCGTATCGCAGCGACGATTTCGTCACGCGTCATGGACACACCTGGCCGTCACACGGCCAGTCTATCATCTACTCCGCCGCCTCGCTATGCCCCAGCCGGGCGTTCAGCTTGCGGATCAGCTCCTCGGCGGCGTCCGCGATCACCGTGCCGGGCGGGAAGATCGCCTCGGCGCCGGCGGCATAGAGCGCATCGTAATCCTGCGGCGGCACCACGCCGCCGACGATGATCATGATGTCGTCGCGGCCCTGCTTGTTCAGTGCGGCTTTCAGCTCCGGCACAGCGGTCAGATGGGCGGCGGCCAGCGAGGAGACGCCGAGAATGTGCACGTCATTCTCGACCGCCTGCCGCGCGGCTTCGTCGGCGGTGGCAAACAGCGGCCCGATGTCGACGTCGAAGCCGATATCGGCGAACGCCGAGGCGATCACCTTCTGGCCGCGGTCATGGCCGTCCTGGCCGATCTTGGCGACCAGGATGCGCGGGCGGCGGCCCTCGGCTTCCTCGAAGGCGTCGATCAGCGCCTGAACCTTTTCGACCTGGGTGCCCATGCTGGACGCCTCCCGCTTATAGACGCCGGTGATGGATTTGATCTCGGCGCAGTGCCGGCCGAACACTTTCTCCATTGCGTCAGAGATCTCGCCAACGGTCGCCTTGGCGCGTGCCGCGTCGATCGCAAGTGCCAGCAGATTGCCGTTGCCTTCGCCGGCCGAGCGCGTCAGCGCGGCGAGGGCGGCATCGACCTCCTGCTGGTTGCGCTCGGCTTTCAGCCGCTTGAGCTTGTCGATCTGAAGCCGGCGGACATTGGTGTTGTCGACCTTCAGGATATCGATTTTGTCCTCGTCGGTCGGCTTGTACTTGTTGACGCCGATCACCGCCTGCTTGCCGGCGTCGATCCGCGCCTGCGTCTTGGCCGAGGCCTCCTCGATGCGCAGCTTCGGCACGCCCGCTTCGATCGCCTTCGCCATGCCGCCGAGCTCCTCGACCTCCTGGATGTGGCCCCAGGCCTTGGCGGCGAGGTCGCGCGTGAGCCGCTCCACATAATACGAGCCGCCCCAGGGATCGATGATGCGGGTGGTGCCGCTCTCCTGCTGCAGGAACAGTTGGGTGTTGCGGGCGATGCGGGCCGAGAAATCGGTCGGCAGCGCCAAGGCCTCGTCGAGCGCGTTGGTGTGGAGCGATTGGGTGTGGCCTTGGGTGGCCGCCATCGCCTCCACCGTAGTACGCATCACGTTGTTGAAGACGTCCTGCGCGGTCAGCGACCAGCCCGAGGTCTGGCTGTGCGTGCGCAGCGACAGTGAGCGCGGGTCTTTCGGGTTGAACGGCTTGAGCAGCTTGGCCCAAAGCA